>CAMJNC010000032.1 GCA_946407195.1 uncultured Treponema sp.
TATTTGGTTTAATGCCGTATTCTGGAGCGAATACTGTCTGTGATTTTCCTGACTGGATGTATTCTTCAACAATTTTCTGACGTTCTTCACGACTGTAATTTGATTTCATAATTTCTTCCACCTTGGGTAGAAGTTTAGATTAAATATTTATTTTGGGAAAATACACGAGAATTGACGGTTACAATGGAAGCTGAATTGCATCTTCTAATTCTTGTTTATAACCAATTCCTAATTTCTCATAATCATAATTTGCATCCTTTTTCATTGTCCATAAATATGGACGTCCAGGTAAAGAAAAAGGAGGAAATGTTTGTGGTGTATCCCTAAAATGTGAGTGTGTGTCTGGTGAGGATTTTATGTAAGGATGATTGACCATTCTTGTAATCGGCTTATCCGACATGAAGGCAACACCTTCAGCAATACATGGAAGTTCTGATTCATGGCCAGAAATATCACATCCTGCAATTTTTGTTTCAGTAGCATCATCCTTGTTTTCATAAATATTCTTTAAGCGTAAACACGACATATTTGAACATGGATTGTTACAAACTTTTCCACACCAATTATTGTCTGTCCAAGGTACACGAACTGTAATATTCTGAATCATTCTGACTCCTACTTACTTACATCATACTCAAGCGCTTTTACACTCATGTCTAATGCCGCAGCTAATTTTTGTTTTTGTTTCATTTCTATATGATGTTTATCCGTATATTCTTTTAACATCGTTCTTATGACGAATTGAACTGTATCTGGTAATTCTTTTACATTACGTTTCAAATCGTCATAAGGAAGTTCTTTCATATACCACATAAGATTATGCAAATAAATACAATAATTCATAGGCGATGGTTCTTCGTCTATTACTGGTTTTATAACCTCTTTTACCAAATGTTTTGCACCTAAGGCATCTGAAATACGATAAATGGTAGCATTAATACTCATAAAATTAAGACTTGCAAAAATTCTATGTGCTTCTTCTTTTATCTCAGCATTTGACAAAGGCCCATTTCCTTTTTTCCGTAAATAATCCTCAATATAATCAATAAATTCATCTTTATGATTTTCAAAGTTAGATAAAAAAAATGAACATATTCTTTTAAATGTATCCATTCCATATTTGTAATATTCTTTCAATATAGTTTTCTTCAATTGCCCATTATTCTTAATAATTTGTCCCAATAATTCAACCGTTCTTATAGCTTGTTGAATATCTTTAGTGACTTCGACAACAGAAGGATCTTCTTCTTCAGATTGTTTTTGTTCCTCATAAGTATCTCTTGCCTTTGCTTCTTTTAAACGAATTTCTTCAGACTTATCTATACGTTCTAGAATAAGTTTTTCTGTTGATTTATATTTTCCTTCTAAATGTTGAAGCTCTTTTTTTGTTAATTGTGCGGCATCAAAATCTTTATATAATTCTGCTGTTTTTTTACAAACCTCTCTAAAGAAAGACTCGTTTTTAAGGTGATGAACAATAAAGATTACTACATAATATTTATCTTTGTCATATAAATAGTTTAACAAATCATGTACTTCACTTTTTATACTATCTTCTTCAATATATTTGTCTGCAAGATATTTTCCGACAAAATAATAATATGAATACCGAGAAGAAAAGCAAAACTCTCCAAAACTTTTATCCAAAGAAAAAATAGCTGATTTATTAAATACTTCTAAAATCTCATCAGGTGTTCCGTTTAATGTATAATCTTCCTTATATTTTAAGATTAATTCTTTTAATTCATCCTCAGATAAATAGTCTTTTTCTGTTTTAAAGAGTGTATAAGCTATGAAACCAAAAACACTTCTATAGTTGATAATTTCAGCGTCACTTATATTGATATATTTAAGCTGCAAATCTACCAATATTTCGTAACAACGTGCTTTTGATGTTATTTTATCATTTGTATTTTGAACAAAGTCTTTTTTTGCTAACAAAACCGTAAGAATATAAAATGGAGTATAAGGTAACAAACCATTTATTAATGTCTTATCAACAAACTGATTTAGTTCATCAACTGATTGGTAATTATCATTATCAGCTTTTATAAAATCAATCCATTTTGTTATTAATTCATTTCGTTTTTCATGTCCAAAGGTTTTAATTTCAAAAAATGCATAATCCTTTAATAAATTGATTTTATCCATTCTTTCTTTAAATAATCCATTTGTAAATAAAATAACTCCACCAACTGGATTTTCTTCAAGAGCTTCTATGATTTTTTCCTGTTGTTTATTTCCCCAATAATGAAAATTATCAATTATAAGTATAATAGACTTTCTATAATCTTCAGAATATTTTTGTTCATATTGGTCATTAAAGTTTTCTATCAATAAATTTTTTAAAAGCTTTGGAACATCTTTTTTACAAGAAATATGAATTGGGATATACTTTTTTGAATTATAAATATCTTCAAAATATCTTTTTGCTAAAGATGTTTTTCCGGTCTGATCATCTCCAATTATGAGAGTATTTTTTGGTTCATTAATGTAACCCTTTATAAAAGCTTTTCCATCAATTTTTGAAATACTTTTCTTAATATTTCCTTGATATAATAAATAAGGATATACAAAGAATGAATCTAAATTAGATGGAAAATTCTTATCTGGATAAACAAAATCAGCTTTTTTTAAGAAATCTGTGAATTCTTTTTTAACTGTTAACTTTTCAATTTCTGCCATTGATTTTTCTTCTGGAATAGTATCAATATTGAGAATGCTTAAATAAATATAATTTGAATAATCTTTTACTTTAAAATAATAATTTTTGAAAAACAATGAATTAAACGATTCAGAAAAAGAAACCTCGTTTTCAAATTCTGTACTAATTGCATATACAAAATTCATTTGTGGATTGATATCTAATAATTCCTTTAATGGGTATGAATCAAGATATCTGGCGCATTCATTTATACCAAAACCAACATAATTTTTTTCTGAATTATTAATACTTTTTGTTTCCTCAATCTCACCTCTGTGAGCTACAGCTCTAACTCTAATCAAACTTTGTTTAGATAAGATAGTTGCTATATTCTCAAATAAAGTTATAACATTAATTAACTTTCCAGAATCAATAATTATAAAGCAACCATCCCCTGTATCCACTGGTGAACCAAGAGTATCAAAAGCTGTTTCAATTTCTGGAAAATCTTTTATAGCTTCAAATAATGTTTTTTTAAGAACATCTCTTTTCTGTAACATACTAGCAATACTTTCAGATCCAGAATATTTTTTAATATCAAACCCAATAATAGTTGCTTTCATTTTTTAACTCCTTCTCTAGTCAAACAAACTAGGTTGTATATTTGCATCAACTTTCTTCTCTGCTTTCTTACCTTTGCCGGAATCCTTCTTTATAAGCTTGCCATTTTCGTCAACGAAGCCGGCTTCGAGTTCTTGCTGGTGGCGGGTGTTGTTGAGTTTTAGGAGGCGGCTCATGATTTCTTTGCGGGCTTCTGGGCAGACGGTGTAGCGGCGGCGGTCGTTTTCTGGAAGGAACTCCAGGTCGTAAAATCCATGGCTTAATATGATATCATTCCAGCCGTAAGCGGCGGCTACTGCCATGTCACATTCTACCTGAATGCCGCGCATTATCTGGATTTCGTTTATAACCCAGACTGCATCATCTTCTGAACATTTTGCGGTTTTGATTACTGCCTTTGTGTCCAGATTTTCCTGATGATAAAGGTTGTAAAGATTTGTGAGTCCTATTTTTACCTTTACCATTATTTTCTTTCGCTGGTCATCCAGCTTTTGACCAAGTTCATCCAAAACTTTCTTATGCTGTTGTATTTCTGAACTTGAATCTTCCTCTTGTTTTATAGCGTCTGGAACGTAGTCTCGATTTGGTTCAAAACCTGCAGGAAATGGAAAGGTTTCAAAGATTGCAGATGGAGTATAACTTAACCTTGTATCCAATGTTGTACAAAATTTCCATGACCAATAATAATGTATGAAAGATTGTAAGATAGATAAATAATGATTTTCAGAAAAAGTTAGAACAATTAGTTTTGAATCAATTACTTTATTTGTTTCTGTAAAAGCAAATGCAACAGGTTTTGAAACTTGTGCTGTAATAATTGTTCGCCTTAAATTTTGTATTTTTCTATACAAAGCGGGTCTTTTATCACAGTATTGCCACCATTTTTGAGGTAATGGATTTCTAAGAGCATAACCTGTGCCAGCTTTGTTTAATCTTGTCCTTTCTGGTTTTACATTCTTTTCAACAATTTTTAGACACTCTGGATAATCTTCAGCAAAATCACCTTCATAATTGATAGGAGCTGATGCAGAATCTAATGGTCGATCAAAAAAGTTTATAATCCATCGACTTGGACTTTGATCAAATCTAGAATTTAAATCATCACCATTTATATATTGCATAACAACTTTTGAATATTTTGAATTTTGATTAATTAATGACTTTGCATATTCTTCTGATACAATAAACCCTTGTCCTAAAACAGTAGAGCCAACATAACTGAAATCTAAGTTTTGACAAAGTGTATAAGTCTCTCCTGTTATATTCTCTTCATCAAAATAAGTTGAAATATAATCAACTTTTTTACCATCTAGAACTTTTGTTCCTTTCCAGGCTCCTTTATTTATTGCAAGAAGACTTACACTTACTGCTGCAACTCCAGGCCAAGGTGTACTCTTTACAGCCATAGTAATAGTTCCGCCTGCATCTTCTATTACCTGCAAACAGCCTTCACGGCAGTTTCCTTGAGCAATTGTATTTGTACTTAAACTTGCAAGAGAACAATCCTTTTTGAGTAAGTCATAATTTCGACGTACAAAATATCCTACTAAATCAATAGCACCTGCAGGAGCATAAGCAACTCTCATATAATCAAGATAATCTTCTCCAAATATTCCTTTCAATCGGCGGTTGCCTTTAAACGGTGGATTTCCTAAGAAACAATCAAAACCACCTTCTGCCATAACTTCTGCAAATTCCAAGAACCAGTGGAAAAAGTGTTTTTTGTTAGACACTTCTGATGCATAGTTTACAGCCATGTTTCCTTCAATCTTTGTATTACCGGCAATTAAATCTTCATAACTGTATTGTGTAACAAGAGGATGTTCCTGTGTTTTATCAGCGAAAAATCCTGCTAAGCGTAAATCTGCAAGTGCTTTAAGTTTTGCCCAGGCAGGTGTAGTTAAAAGCTTTTGATATTCCTGTTTTTTAAGAGATTCTTTTTCTGGAGTTGTATCATCCATTGCTCCAACTTCAATAAGCTTTTGAATTACATCCGTAATATCAGAATTGATTTTTGGACGAGTCATTTTTGCTTTTTCAATAATTTTAATATCTTTTACTTGAATATCATTTTTCTTTTTAAGCTCATTGTAATATTCTTTTTGACTGTCTTTATATGTCTTAAACATTGCGCTTGGAATCAAATCAAATAGTTCTTCAACACGCGCAACACCAATAAGACTGTCTCCACATTTAATATGGTTATCCAAAAATCCTAAAGAAGTTCCAGGGTTATGACTTTCAAGCCATAAAGCAACTTTACACAAATGAACTGCCTGAGGGTTTTTATCTATACCATAAATACAAGAACGAATTACGTCCTTTTCTGCAAGGCGGTATGTTTTAGGGTCCGGGTTGTCACTATTTGTTCTTACACGTGCAAGTTCCAGTGCAATACGGCGAGCTGCGTTCAAAAGAATATGACCAGAACCGCAGGCATCATCACAAACTCTTATAGAAAGTAATGCCTTTTCTTTGTCTTCTTCCTGTAATTTCTTTTGAATAAGAGGTTCAAGCGCACTTTTAATTAATGGCTCTACAAGTTCTTCTGGTGTATAATGGCTAGAAGAATCGTCTCGGTCCGTTCCTTCTACATAAGTAAAATCATAAGAGCCATCAACAGTTTTTGTAATGCATGGATCAAATGCCAGTAAACCTTCATAAATAGAACCAAATTCTTCTACATTCAAAGCTGCATAATTTACGCGTACAGTTACACGGCGTTCATCATCATAGTAACTGTCAAAAAGTCTAAAGCCTTCCGAAAAATCTTTATTGTTTATGTAAACACTTTTTAATAACTGGAGTCCATTCTTAGAAAATAAATCTCCTGCAAGAGCTTTTATTCCAAGCGGAATACCTGTACTTTCATCTTCAAAAAGAGCAAAGGTTGTTTTTAGCTGCTCAAAAGCATCATGATAATGGCGTTCTTCATTGCCCATATATACACAACGCTTTCGTAAGTTCTGTAATGAATAATATGAATAGTAAAGAGTTCGCTTTTCCTGGTCTGCATTTTTTTCGTATACAAGATGTCGTTCTTCTATTACTAAAAGGAAGAGTAATCTATAAATAAGGGTAAGAAACTCTTCATTAAGATTATCTGCATTCCAGGTCTTTTCGTAATTTTGAACAAAGCCTGCATTTTCCGGATTATGTAAAATACCATCGGCCCATAGTCTTACAGCTTCTTTTACGGCAGAACTTAGTTTGTCTCGGATTCTTGTTCCGTTTTCAAGCGAGTTTTGGTGATATTGTTCCAAAAAGCATTCACTTGATTCTGTTCCAATTGCAGGGAAACGGGTTGCATGTAACAAACGGAAAAGAATTGCAAAGTTATCGTACAGTTCTTCTTCAAAAATCTTTTCAAGATCAAATTCAAGATATGTAAGTTTTACAAGATGACTTGAATCTCTAAGCAGGCGGATTACATGTCCGTTTGTTACGAGCGCAAAGAGAGCTTCTTCATTAAGGTTTAAATATTCCTGAACCATACTGTGAGGACTTTTCTTTTGACCTTCACGAGCTTTATCCAAGGATTCATAATAACCAATAATATGAATTGGGCAGACACGTCTTGTTGCCTTGTGGCTGATGGCAAAAGATTTTTCTCCAATTTGAACGGCATTACTTGTTTCAATATCAAAACCAAGTAGTGCTAAAAGCGGTTGAATCCAGAACTGTCTTGTTCGGCTGGTTCCGTATTTATCTTTTGCGTCTTCGCGTTCTATACGTGTTTTAAAAATCTTCCACTGCTGTACAGAATCTGCCCAGCAGCTCTGTATTTCGTCTCTTACAGGAGTATCAAGCTCAAAATCGCTTGAGGCCTGGCCTCTTAAGTCTGAATTCTCTTTTAAGTTTTCAAGTGTCTCTGGACCTATAAGTCCGCCTTCCCAGTTTATTCCTGTATAGTTCATTATTTTGCCTCCGGTAAGAAAATGTAAATACCAAGAACGTCTAATGGTATTACCGGTTCAACAACCTTAAATCGTTCGGACTTCTTTTTGTCACCTAAAACTTTGTAATAGCGCTCATGCTCGGCAATTAATAATTCTGCTCGTTCGAGTGCATAAGAATTGAACTCTTCTCTCTTATCTTCAATTTGCGAAAGTTCTCGCTCAAGCTGTTTTTGCTGTAGCTCAATTGCTAAATCTTTTCCTGGCTGGGGATTTGACATAAGTTCGTTAACTTCTTCTTCTGTTAGTAATGTTTTGCTCATTGTCTTGTAGCCGCGAGTAAGTATTTCTTCAGCAACTAAATCTGGAACATTTACACGTTGATTTCTTATTACGTGACGTGCTCTAAGAACATAAATTACAGTTTTTTCTTGCACAGCTTTTGAAGATGTAACTGCTGCTCGTGCTACAGAAACATTGTTTTTCCCATGGTGTAAAGAATCTGAAAGAACTTTCTGGCAAAGATATTCTACAGCATCACTGTTTCGTCCCCAGTAAATTGTATGTTCTGGTGTAGGCGCTTTAAATGCTATAGTCTTGTAATCTGTTTTTTTGACCCTATAGAACTTTTGCATTTGTTCAGGAATATTAAGGCCTGCAAAGTTTAGAGTATATTCTTTATTATCCATTTTGGAGTTGTTTCCAAAAAGTTCCTGCATAGAATCATGAACAAATGAATAAACAACTTCAGGTTTTCCGACTGCTTCGTCAGTTCGTTTTAAATCCTGTTCTATTTCTTGAGCCTTAATACTATCGTGTGCCAAAAGCGAATGCAGGGCTTCCTGCTTCTTTTTTGTTTCCTCGAAGATACTATTAACTGCATTTTCACATCTAACAATTTCATCAATTTCAAAAAGTGAGCCCTGATAGTTATCTTTTTCTTGTTTCTTTCTGGCCTCATTCAAAATAGCCTGGAATATTGTATCCATAAACTCTTTTGAATTTTCCGGAAAAGGTACAGAAACTCCAATATCTTTTTTTATATTGTTTGCTTTTTCATAAAGAATCTTTAGAACTGTCTGGTCCATAGGGTTATCTTTTCCATAGAAAAGACAGGTATGAACTTCACTCTTTATTTGTCCGAATCGGTCTACACGACCTTCACGCTGTTCCAGACGGTTCGGGTTCCATGGCAAATCATAATGGAATACCGCATCAAAAATATCCTGTAAGTTAATACCTTCAGAAAGACAATCTGTTGCAACCAAGATTCTAGGTTTTTTGTCACCTTCTTCCGGTTTCATTAAGAGAACTCTTTCTTTTCTGTCATCATCAGGACTTTCTGAAGTTATACAATCTATTACTACTTTGTTTCCAAATTTTTCTTTCAAATTATCATAAACATAATGTGCAGTCTCAATATAACGACAGAAAATTACAGGAGAGACTCCTTTCTTAATCCACTGTTCTATAATTCTATAACATCCTAAAAGCTTAAAGTCATAAGTGAAACCTTGCAAACCGTTGAGGGTGTCTACAAAATTTGCAAACTTTTGCTTTTGGCTGGTTTTTAATTGTGCTCTTTGTGCAAGGTTTGTAGGAAGTTCATCATCGGAAGTTTCAAGCTTTTCGAATAATGGGTTTGAAGTATCACCCGTTTCAAAATCTTCATCATCTGTTTCTATATTTTCAATTTTTCTTGAAAACATTTTTGCACCTGCAGCAGGGCTGGACATGATTCCACGCAAGAAAGCTAAGGCTGTCCAATATCTGAATCGCTGATTTTTACTTCCTTCTACGCTCTGCATGAGTTCTGATGCAATTTGTAATACTTCATCATAAAGAGACTGATACGCAGTAGAGAGAACATAATTGTCTCCATTTTGAACTTGTTTCCTTTCCGGAAATGGAGTGTTTTCATCCATCCATTTTGTAATATTTCCTCGCTTACGCTGGATAAAATGTTTTGCAAGTTCTGTTTTTAAAGAATCGGACTGACTCCAATCTCCCTCTTCGAACTTAGGATTTAATAAACCGAGTAAAGATTTAAACTCTTCATCTTTACCAGAATGAGGAGTAGCTGTCATCAAAATGACATTTCTTCCTGCTTCAGGATTAGTTAAATCAGAAAGAACACTGTATCGTAATTGCTGACTTTTATATGCTCCAGCTGGACGGGCACATGTATGAGCTTCATCTACAATAAGAAGTTCTGGTGCATCCTGAACGAATCTATCTTTTCTGTTGTGATTATCAAACTTTATATAATCAATACTGATAATCTGATATGGATAATATTTAAAAATACTATTGTCATCTTCTGGCTTTGCCCTTTCCAAAGCCGCCTGAGTACTTCCACGAATAATTACTGCATCTATATTGAACTTGTCTTTTAACTCTGTCTGCCACTGTTCACAAAGGTGAGGAGGACACAGAACTGCAAATCTTTTTATTTCCCGGCGCTCCAAAAGTTCCTTTGCAATAAGTAAAGCTTCAACAGTTTTACCAATACCAACATCATCTGCAATCAAAAGTCTTATTGGGCCTTCTTGCTTTAATGCCATAATAAGAGGAACCATCTGATAGCTTCTAGGTCTAAAACTGAGTTTTGCAGCACAACGGAATGGACCTGCTGCATTTCTTAGAGTAAGACGAGATGCATCATAAAGAAGTTTTGCACTCCTTGCATTTCCAAGGTCATCAATTGTAGGCAGCCCAAATTGAGCTGGCTTTACATCATCCCTCTGAATTTTTAGGGGCATGTAAATACCAACACAATCTTCTTCATTTCCATCAAGAGGTTTTAAACGCAACAAATCTTTGTCTTCTGAAGGAAGAACAATCCAGTCACGTCCTCTTGTATTTACAATCATTCCAGTTTTAAACTCAAGTTCCTGTTCGCTCATTTGTCAGCTACCTTTCTGAAAATATCTTTTCTCTTTTCTACAAGTTCATCTAAGCTATCTTTATAATAATAAACAATGTAATCATCTCCAGTGTCCTGAATTGCTTCTCTCTGTTTATTATCACGTTCTTTTATTGCTGGATCATCATGCGGAGTTCCATCACAGAAAATATGTGTTGCAGGATGTGTTTCATCGGGAGCATAGTAGAAATCTGGCTGGCAATAAATGGCATCTAGTTTTCTCTGTGCATCATCTGGTAATCGTAAACCGTGTTCATAAAGATAATTCAAGAACTTTTTTTCGGTTGAACTGTTCTTGTCATATTTTTCCAATAACTTTTTGTACTGAGTTTCGTACAAATCCGAATTGGAATTTCCAACCTGAATCTGACATTTCTGCAAACGTTCAAGAGCTTTCTGAATTGTAAAGCGATTTATAGTTCCGTGATCAGGTTGGTTATAATAGCTTAAGAAATCTTGATAACTTGCTTTGTCTTTGTATGTATCATCGTCGAATCTACAAAGCTCCGTAATCTTATCAATAATCTTGTGCCAGCCGTCATTACTTTCTGTAAGAGACTTCATAACGCCAAGACTTTCTTCTGCAGATTCATAAAGCAGAATATTTGGAGAGTTCATATCACCAATAGGAGTAACTCCAATTTCAGAGCTCTCCACGCTAAATACTTTCTCAATTGCAGTTTTTAATGCATATTGCAAAGTAATCCTTCCATCGTAATCAAGATCGAGAATACTTACAGGTTCAATATACAAAGCATCTGCTGTATCTGTTGTATAAATTTTTACAATGCTTAAATTATCAAGCTTTTTCTTAGATTCTGGATTGTCTTTTTCTTCTGAAAGTTTATGCATATATCCGTGTGGCTTCCATGTTCCAGAAACTTTGTTTATAACAAAACCTTCATTGTCTTGATTCTTCCATTTCTTATTTATGTAAACCAGTTTAGCTGCAGGAATATATCTTACTTTCAAAAGAAGGTCTCCACCTGCAAGAATCTTCAATTCTTTAATATCACTTGGATTTCCATCATAAGCAAAGTAAGTATCAATAGAGTAACCCATTCGTGTTCGCTCTTCTTCATCACAAGTAATGTGTAATTGCTTTTCAGCAACCTGGTCTGTCATGGCCATAAGGTCAACAAAGATTTCTCTATTTGTTCCAATCTCCTCACCTGTCCAAGGGTCTTTGTTTTTCTTTTGTTCATCATTGAAGAGAATATAACCAGACTTAGTACATACTGTAGCTTTCTCCCCCTCTGGTCTAACTTCTGAAAGTTGCGCACTAACAACTTTATATTTTGAACCGTTATGATAAACAAGATTTTCTGGTCCCATTTCACGTAATGCCAGATTACGAGGTCGACTTAATGATTCTGCATCTTCTTCTCTTTCATTTAGTAACAAGTGAATTGGAAGACGAGTAAAATTATATCCTGGTAAGAAGCCTTCACTGGCAAGATATCGGAATGGATAGAATTCCGACTGTGAATCTCCAGTGTTCATTGTTTTACTTCTATTCAATAAAAGTTCACGAATTGACAATGCTCTTGCTCTATTTCGATTTGCAGCCTGATATTCTTCACTAGATTTTTTATATAACCCGCTATCAATTATTTTGTTAGCCTCTGCAATCTGGTACTTTTGTCTTCGATAAAGATTGCGCCATCGTGACATAGACTTTTCAAAATTATCGTACATGTTATCTAACAAATTTGAAGCCCAGTTATCATTGTACCAGGTTGTATTCTTAAGAGATGGTAGAATATCAGAAATTACAAGATTCCACTTTTGAAGTATATCTTCAGAATTTACATTTGCTTGTTTTAATGCCTCTGCAGTTTCATTCTTTACAGGTAATCTTTCATCATCAATTATAATAAAATCCTGCATACTTCCTTGAGAAAGCTCTTTAATGCCACGATGAGTAAGGAATAAAGCATTAAAATGGCTTTTAAGCATTTCTTGATTCATTAAATCAAGTTTAGGTGCAGTCACTTCTCCTGCAACAATTTCTTTCGGACAAGTAAAATAATGCGCATCATGCGCAGAACGTTGACTACAACTTGTAAATACAAGAGCTGGTTGCCCACTTCGTCCTGCACGACCAGAACGCTGTGCGTAGTTTGAAGGATTTGGAGGTACATTCCTCATGTGAACAATACTCAAATCTGAAATATCAATACCAAGTTCCATTGTTGGAGAACAGAACAGTGTAGAGAATTTTCCTTCTCTAAAATCCTGTTCACGCTGTTGTCGGTCTTCTTTTAAGATTTGTCCTGTATGCTCTTTTGATAAAATACGAGTAGTCAGATTTTCAGTAAGATAAAGTTTGCTAAAATATTCATTTGGCTTTCGCTTTAAGCCACGACTGTTTCTGTGGAAAATCGGATCATCTGGAACAGTTCCATCTCCCTTGCACCAAACAATTTTTTCAGCATTTAAAATATAAACTCGTTTATCTGTGTTTCCTTCTTTCTTTACAATTTCACTTCTTAAATAATCTGCCTTACACAAATAATCAAGCAGCAATTCCATGAATTCTTCGTATTGATCGGAATTGATATTTTGTACGTAAGTCTGTAATTTATCTTTTACATATCTACCTAATCGACTTTGAATACCAACCGACTGGGTAAACTTTGTTGCCATTTTTGTGCGACGGAATCCCATCCAAGTTGGTTCCATAAGTTCATTTTCTTCAGGAAGCCAAATATCTAATAAATTATTTTGGAATGTTCTAAGATTCTCTTTTATTTTTCCTTCACCATAATAGCTTTCGTGGTAGATAGCAAAAGTTTTTCTAAAATATTCAAGAACATAGAAAGATATTTCTTTTAAGTCTTCTCTTGTTATTTTTGTTTCCCATTTATTATTTATTGTATCAAGGAAATCATTCCATGCATCTTCTGCCATAATCTCATCAAAGTCTGCATATTTAATTTGCATAAGACCACATGGTTCAAGTCCTGGCATATTAATACGCCAAGAGTTTGACAAATCTTTTAATACAAGATATTTCAATAATGTTTTGAAAACTTCTTCTGCTTTTTTTATTGCAGCTCTAAATCCACCACCATCACCATTTTTATTAAAGTCTTCAATTTTAAGATTCATTACATTGAAAACTTCAGTTTCCAATGCATTAAACTCAATTTCATTATTTGCTTGAAGAGCTTTAGCTAAAGCATTCCTTATACGTAAAGTATTTACAAAATCATTAAAATGGCCGGCCTGTAATGAAGCGTCCTGTCTGTTATCTGTAAAGCTTAAAAGTTTTGTGTCCTTATCGGCAAAACCGGAAGCTTTCATTGAATTAAGAATATTAAGAGAAAGAACCGTTGTAGAAGTTGAACGCCCTTCCATACCAATACGGGTTAATTTTGCAAATTCAGAAGTTTGATGATGATATACGTCGCCACTTGTTGGATCATAAACAAATCCTACAGGTACATACCACATTTTTCGTTCTTTAAATAAAGTTTCATCAGAGCTGTAAAAACCTCGAGCGTCAACACTGACAATTTTTGGGAACTTATCTATATATTTTTTCTTTAATGTGACTGTTCCATTTTTTTCTTCTGTAAAATCACTTGGTATATTATGTATATCTTCTCCAGGATTCCAGTCTTCTTCATTAATCAAATACCCACAGAAGACAGAACCTCTATCTTCCTGGTCAATAGATACATCCCCAAAATCACGAGGTTCCAGTATCGATTCTTTTTCATTTCTTCTAACACAAATGAAAGGTTTTCCAGAAGTTCTACTAAATACAACGGGGTAAAGAGGACAATCTTCACCATCTACATTCTTAGAAGGTAGACCTTCGAAACATACAACACGCTTTGTCGGTTCATCAGCTGTAAGTGGAGGTTTGTGTAATGTTACGGTAACGCTTGTTGATTGTGAAATAAACTGATGTAACTTATATGGCAGAATAAAATTCTTACGGGTTCCTTTCTCTGTATTTTCTTTGTTTATCTCATCATTTACTTTTGAAATTGAATTAAATAACAACTTAAGAACTTCTTCACATCTAGTTATATCAAGTTTCGTTGCTTCTGAAAGTTTAGTTGCAATTTCATTTAATGTTAGAGGAATACCGCGTCGAAGAATATCCCCATCTTTTGTTAAAGCAACAGAATGCTCAATCCATTTGAATAAAGGATTAGAAATGAGTTCTTCTTCATTAATTATTTCAGAAGTAAAACCTTCGATTGCACTCTTAACTTCGCCATCAAATGGTTTTGAGCCTTTTGAAATAGACTTTAGAGATTCTTCAATAATTTGATTTGTCTCGAATTTCTGTCCAAAGAATAATGAAGCTACTTTAGCAACTTCTGCTTTTCTTTCTTCAGCAGTTCCACCGCTTGCGATAGTAGCAGAGGTGCCCATACAAGTTATGTGGTTTTTACATTCTGCTTTGATACGTCTAATAAGAATAGCAACATCAGCACCTTGACGGCCTCTGTAAGTATGAAGTTCATCAAATGCAATATATTTAAGATTCTTAAAAATTGCCTGTTTTACCGAATCATCACTTAAACGTGTCAGTAAATATTCCAGCATCATATAGTTCGTTAAAAGAATATGAGGTGGATTTTTACGAATCTCTTCGCGAGCTGTGTCATTTTCCTGACCAGTATATTGCCTGAAAGTTACAGGAAAATCTTCTCCAGTCTGATTTTTATAGTTGGTAGCATATTTTTCAATTTCATTTGTCTGTGAATTAATAAGAGCATTCATCGGGTAAACAATCAATCCTGTTACACCTTCTGAATTATTTTTCAAAACATCATTTATAATAGTTCCCAAAAAAGTAAGAGACTTTCCAGAACCTGTACCTGATGTTACTGTAAAATCTTTACCATTGGCACCAAGTCGTAATGCTTCTTCCTGATGTTTATACAAATGAAAGCCTGTAAAGATTTTATCCATTCTTGGATCAAAAAGGCCTTCAGAAATCAGATCCGCAAATGCAGCACCTTCTTGATAAGACGGATTAAATTGAATAAGTGGCTCTGGCCACATAGATTTATCATTACCATATTTCTCTAATTCTTTAAGGATTTGAGGGTCTTCAATATCAACAAAGCTCTGAGAAAAAGCTTTAAACTGTTCCATTATTTCACTATGAAGTTTGAAAAAATCTTTTGTTGCTTCTGACATTTTATTGTTCTTCTCCTACTTTATTAATTACACATATATCGCCTACATCACAATTTAGGGCCTTGCAAATACGCTGAATACTATCCATGGAAATGAATTCCCCTTTTGTCAATTTGGCCAGAATATTCGTTGAGATTCCTGCCATTTCGATAAGGTCTGTTTTATTCTTATGTCCCATCTCTTTATAACGAGCCCAGAGCTTTGTATAATCAACTTGCATAATATAGAAGATTATACCACGACTTTGGGGTTTAAAGGTTAAAAAAATCACGATTTCACAAAATATTTTTCATTCAAACTTCATTCTGCCCTATAAACCTTCCTCATCTCCCCACCATACTCCGTTATATCCTTCTCCCCCCACTCATATTCTCTGTTAAATGCTTTTGATAACAATGGAGCAATCATACCAAGAGCTTCCAAATTCCACTGATAACGAACATCCGGTTTTGGACAGATATTCCAATCAGGATCTTCCATGTCATAATCGTGTTCAAACTTTGAAATCTCAGAAATCAATTCATTCTTTACTTTTAAGATTTCTTGATACGATGCATTCTCAAACTGTTCTACATACTGTGCAGGTGCCATCATCATAATTTTATTCCTCCTCTTCCTTATGTTCTCCATTAAAGAGTGATTCTTCCACATATGCATGGAACTTATTCTGAAACTTCTTAAAGAGCCTCTGAAACTGTAAAAGATCTTTTTCCCATCCCATTTCAACTGCATTATATCTTTTAAGATTTTCTTCATGGCCTTCCATTGATACGGTAAGGATATTTGAACCTTCAATCTTCATTCTTCCAAATCTGAAAGTCTCGCTTGCTCCATCACAAACGCCAGGATTCCCAATATACTTTGACAATAAGCTCTTTAATTCCTCTTTGTTTTCATTTATAAGCTGCTTGATTGCTTTTACTAAATCCGGGCTGTTGATTACAAGGTCTTCAAAATCATCTGTAAGGCAATTCTTTATGATCGGCATAGAAATATTATAGTCTTCCCGGATTAACCGGCCGTCTTCCAAAAGGATGAGTTTATAACTACTACCAAAAAAGCATATACAATCATATTCAAAAACAACCTTGGGAAGCTTTTTACAGGCATCAAGGATTTTGAATGGGTCTCCAGAATTATCAAATTTTACTGTCTTTTCATTTGCTAAGATAACTTGGGGCAGGCCAATAACACATGGCACCTTATGTCCTGCTGTATAAACTTCAAAGTCTTTATATATGCCGCAAAAGTGGGTTGTTTCAAATCCTTCCTTCTTGGCAAGTCTTAATGCATATACTCTAAATTCTGGTTTTGTCTTCATAGACAGCCCCCTTTTTCAGCTTTCTGATTTACATTATAAAACGCAAGGGTGCCAATGAACGGCACTGTTAAAACTTTATTGCATTCACCCTATTCAACTTTTCTTTCCAATCCTCCACCAATTCTTTAGGTTCAATCGGCCAAGCTTCATCGGCCCACTTCCAAACCCAGCGCTGAACACACATGAGCTGGTTGGTCCTGAAACTCAAGATAATACCATCACCATCCGGACCGGGATTCTTTTTGTCGGGAGTAATGGTTTGATTGTCTCCCCAGAGTTTTGTCTGGGCATATCTTGCGGCGTATCCGTGAAGGTGGATTTTGTAATCCAGGTAAGCATCGTCGCACATGCAGCCAAAAGAACCGCGGGTCATGTTTCTGAAATCATAATCTTTGGGCAGAGTGAAAACGTCATTTGTAATTTTCAGGTTTTTGATTTTTTCCAGAGAGTATCTGCGGCGGGCATTTTTTACGACATCAAGGCCATGAAGATTCCAGTTACCGTCATCAAAAATCAGCTGCCAGGGCTGAACCTGGCGGAACTTTGATTCCTTATCTGCATTTGAAATGTAGTCAAAAGTAATAACCCGGTTTTCCTGTAAAGCCTTATCAATAATGCGCCAGGTTTCTGCAGGAACCTTTGTATTTGGTGCACCTACAAAAATGATTCTGTCATTGTCGGGCTTTTTATTGATTTTGATATTTTCCAGAGTAATGTCATGATTTTCTGTCGCTAGTGATTCAAAGACTTCCTGGGCTTCTTTATACATCGGGTTTCCTTTTACCATATCCATCAGCGTCTTGATTAACTTCGCCGCTTTCGCTGCATTCTCATCTGTATAAAATCTAGGCAGGCGATATTTTGGATCTGTGTAGAAATATCCGCTTGTCTCAAAGTCTGTATCGATTGGTGCACCATATTTTTCTTCGAGCTCTTCTATATCACGAAAGAAAGAGGTTCGGCTTGTTTTGATATCATACTTCTCTTTCATCTCAGAGATTATTTGATCCCATTTGAGATTGAGTCCGCTTGCAATAATTTCATCAATTGCCTGAAAACGTTTTGCTTTTTCGGTAAAGTCTACTGCCATTTTTCCTACCTCTCTGCCGTGATTATATTTTATTTTCATTCCCGTGCATTGGGAATGTTTCTTTTGTATATTCTATATCATCAGGCGGAAAAGTCAACTTTTGTGGAAAGGGATTTAGAGGAGTGGTAGCTATGGAAAAATACAGAAAAACAGATTTATTTTCTCTCGAGCTTGGAATTGATTTGTGTTCAGAAGAATGGATTTATGAACTGATAAAATCAATTCAATCTCTTCGTAAAGTATTTTTTGAACGCTATGGAGTTGTAATTCCCAAGGTTCATGTAATAGATGACATAAAAC
>CAMJNC010000033.1 GCA_946407195.1 uncultured Treponema sp.
TGATGATGTTCAGTATGTAATTTATTCTTCTGCCTATAAGCTTGATAAAAATCCAGACTTGATTGAAGCTGTACGACGTGGTGTTCCATGTTTGTTGTATACTCAGGCCCTGGGTGCTTATAGTGAGCGAGCGTATTCCTGTGGTGTATGCGGCGTTCATGGAAAGACTTCTACTACAGGTCTTACTGGTACAATCTTAAAGGAAATTGATTTACCGAGTCAGGTGCTTGCAGGAAGTGTGATTAACTCGTTTGGCGGAACCTGTACTTATACGTCGCCGTCTGTGGCTGAAGGCCCTTCATCTTCGCTCATGGATCGCAGTGTGTTCGTTGCTGAAACCTGTGAGTATCAGCGTCATTTTATGAGCTTTTGTCCGCAGAAAATCATTCTGACTTCTGTTGAGCCTGACCACGAGGATTATTACCCGACCTACGAAGATATCCGCCAGGCCTTTATTGATTATATATGCAAGCTGCCGGAAGGTGGTGAGGTAATATACTGTGCCGACGATAAAGGTGCCTGCGATACAGTTAATCTTGTTCGAGAAAAAAGACCTGATATTGTAATGCTGCCATATGGCGAAAAGGCTTCGGGCGACTATTCAGTAACCTTTGGCAAGGTTGAAAATGAACGCAACAGTTTTACCCTTGGGCTTTTTGCTTCTAAAGGGGACTTTGCCTTGAGCATGCCTGGCCGTCATGAAGTTCTTGATGCGGCCGCTGCTACAGCACTTGTCTGCAGACTTCTTGTAACTGCGGGTAAAAATCCGCTTGATTACTATGAAAACATAAAACGCGGACTTTTGAATTTTAGTGGTGGAAAACGCCGCAGTGAAATTGTAGGAAATTTTAAAAACAAAAATGGGGCTGATGTAATTGTACTTGATGATTACGGTCATCATCCTACTGCCGTAAAGACAACTCTTGAAGGCTACCGCGAGTTTTATAAGGGCCGCAAAATTATTGTTGATTTTATGAGCCACACTTATTCAAGAACTCAGGCTTTGCTACCGGAATTTGCACGTTGTTTTACAGCTGCTGACGAAGTAATCCTTCATAAAATCTATAGTTCTGCACGTGAGAATCCGGCTGATTTTGATATTACGGGCCGTACCCTGTTTGAGGCTGTGCTTGAAACTGGTCAGAAGAATGTTAATTATTATGAAGAAATTCTTGATGCGGTTGATTTTGCTAAAGCAGAACTTGAAAAGCCTCTTGGTTCTGAATATCCGGACGGCTACCTGTTTATAACAATGGGTGCCGGTGACAACTGGAAACTTGGAAAAGCAATATTGGAGTGTAAATAATATGACATCAATGACAGGCTATGCCTACGAAGAAAAATCACTGGAAACGGCAACTGTTTCTGTTGAAATAAAATCTGTTAATTCACGCTTTCTGGATTTGACTATAAATCTTCCACCTTACTTGAATCCGCTCGAAAGTTATTTCCGTGCAAAGATTACAGAAAAGGTTTTGCGCGGTAAGGTAGATGTTTATATCCGTGTGCGCGAGCTTGAAAGTGATACAGAGGTTACTGCTGATACTACAGCCGCTGTTGCCTATATGGATGCCATTAAAAAGATTGCTGATGCTACTGGTTTTGCAGATGATGTTTCTTTAGGACTGATTATCAGCCAGCCTGGGGTATTAAACGTAAATAAAAAATACGATGTAGATAAATACAAGGCTATGATTGAGCCTGTTTTTGATGATGCACTTCAGAAATTTAATGCAGACCGCGCCCGCGAAGGCGAAAATATGAAGCATGACCTGCAGCAGAAGTTAGAAAAACTCTCAGAATGTGCAAAATTCTTTACAGAGTGGCAGCCAAAAATGGAAGAAATGTTCAAGGAACAGATTACAACAAAGTTCCGCGAACTTCTTGAAGATAAGGCTGATGAAAACCGCATCATGACTGAAACGGCAGCAATGCTCGTAAAATATACAATCAATGAAGAAATTGTTCGTTTGAACAGCCATATTGCAGCAATGCGCGATGAGCTTGCAAAGAACCCGGCCCCTGGTAAAAAGCTGGATTTTATCTGTCAAGAAATGAACCGCGAAATCAATACAATCGGCAGCAAGAACCAGTTTGCTGAGGTTGGTGCTATGGTTATTACAGCTAAGGATAGCCTGGAGAATATTAGAGAACAGTCAAAGAATGTAGAGTGATAAAGATGTGGTTTCGATACGCCCTGCGGGCTACTCAACCACCGGCGGCTCTATCGGTGGTTGAGTGCTCGCGAAGCGAGTGTATAGAAACCACCGAACTGGAGGAAATATGAAACTAAACAAAGAATTAAGAGTAGCCATCAGCGGAAAATCCGGCTGCGGAAATACAACTGTGAGCGGTATGCTTGCAAAAACTCTTGGAGTTACACTTATTAATTATACTTTCCGACAGCTTGCGGCTGAAAAAGGTATGACTTTGCCGGAGGTAATTGAAGCGGCAAAAACAGACGACTCATACGACAAATATGTAGATAAGCATCAGGTTGAGCTGGCCCTTGCAGAGCCTTGTGTTCTCGGCAGCCGTCTTGCCATCTGGATGCTCAAAGAAGCAGACCTCAAAGTTTACCTTTTAGCCAGCGATGACACCCGAGCCCGCCGTGTTTTCAACCGCGAGGGTGGCGACCTGCAGGCAATAAAAGACTTTACCGCAATGCGCGATAGCGAAGACACCCGCCGCTACAAGGAATTTTACGGCATCGACAACAACGACTACGCCTTCTGCGACCTGATTATAGATGTAAACGAAAAAACTCCGGAAGAAATCGAAGAAATAATTCTGAAAGAACTCGAAAAACGCGAGTTTATTTCCCGCTAAAATCAGCTCCCTAAAAATCAACCGAATAAAGGTGCACTATGAAATGGTACGGCTTTAATATGCTCTGGACCTTTTCTTCTGACGGGAAGGAAGGTTCAAAAAATCCTGCAAGCATCCATATTGATGAAAATGATATCGATTTTATAGCTGATATGGGCTGTAATTTTATCCGCCTTCCTTTAGATTACCGCTACATCCTGCATGATTTTAATTATGACCAGCCGGATGAGAAGATGCTTAAAGTCCTTGACTGCTGCCTTGAAACAATTATTTCTAGGGGCCTTCACTGTTCGTTGAATGTACACAGGGCTCCGGGCTACTGCATTAACGGAAATAACCTCGAAAGGGATAATCTCTGGACAGATAAAATTGCTCAGGATGCCTTTACAAACTTATGGAAGCTTTTTGCCCAGCGTTATTCTTCTTATTCCAAAGACCAGCTCAGCTTTGACCTCTTAAACGAGCCTCCAAGCCCTGGCCAGTATGGTCTTACCCGAGAAAATCACAAGGAAATTATGAGCCGGGTAGTCAGCCAAATCAGAAATATCAGCCCTGCGCGAACTATTGTCTGCGATGGTCTTGCGGGCGGACATATGGCTTGCCCTGAGCTTACAGACCTTGGCGTTGTCCTCAGCGGCCGTGGTTATATGCCAATGCGTCTTACCCACTGGCAGGCTGAATGGATGAAAAACTCAGGCTCTTATGACTGGGAATACCCGAAATGGCCCGGAATGAAGTGTGATGGAATAGAATGGAACCGACAGGCCCTTTTAGACTTTTATAAGCCCTGGAAAGAACTTGCAGAGGAGGGTGCCAGCGTTCATATTGGCGAATGCGGCTGTTATGACAAGGTAGATAATGAAACAGCTCTTGCCTGGTATAAGGATTTCTTTTCTGTCTTAAATGAACTTGATTTTGGCTTTGCCCTGTGGAATTTCCGCGGCCCCTTTGGAATTGCAGAGCACCGCAGAAAGGGCACAAACTGGGAAGTTCGTAAGGGAATCACTTTTGACCGTGATTTATACGAACTTTTTGTCCAGTCTATGAAAGATTAAAGATTAGCAATCAACCAGTCCTTAAACTGATTATAATCATTTTCCATTGGAATTGCGTTGTCCGGAAGTCTCATAACTGCTTCGAGGCGATCCGGCATAGGAGGTTCCTTACCGATTGCATCAGTTACAATCTGACCAAACTTAGCAGGACTTGCTGTTTCAAGGATTACGCCGACAGCCTTTTTGTTAACAACCTCGTTGCCCCATGAAGGAACATTTGGTGTAAGACCCGGTTTGTTCCAGTCGTTCTTTTCTCCTGCAATAAGTTTTTCCATAGCACCGCTACGGATATCATCCCAAGCCTGCCAGCCGATTGCTCCGTGAGGATCAATGATGTAGCCGGTTTTATCGTTGCAGGAACGGATAGCAGCTTTAATTCCCTCATTATCAAGCCAGTAAGAAGCAAAGAGTTCGCGAACCTGATCGAGGCTGTACATAGCCTTAATACGCTCGTAATTGCTTGGAGCACCAACGTCCATAGCATTAGCATATGTTTCAACTGAAGGGCGGGCATTGTAGTCGCCTGTTGCAATCCAGTCTGGAATTGTCTTATTTGTGTTAGTAGCGGCAACAAAACCTGCAATTGGAGCACCCATTTCGCGGGCAATGAGACCTGAAGTAAGGTTTCCGAAGTTTCCGCTTGGAACAACCATGATGATTGCAGGATCCTGAATCTTGTTGTCCATTGCACTGCGGTTGCGTACTGTAAGAGCGCTGTACATATAGTAGAAGCTCTGTGGCAAAAGTCGGGCAATATTGATTGAGTTTGCAGAAGAAAGGCGGAGTTTACCGCGGAGTTCTGTATCTGTAAAGGCTGTTTTTACCAGCTTCTGACAGTCATCAAAAGTGCCTTTTACCTTGAGGGCACGAACGTTTCCTGTGAAGGTAGAAAGCTGTTTTTCCTGAAGAGGGCTGATTTTTCCATCAGGATAAAGAATTGTTACATCGAGACCTGGAACACCGTGGAAGGCACTTCCTACAGCAGAACCAGTATCACCAGAAGTTGCAACTAAAATGTGGAGTGGTGTATCTTCGTTTCTGTTGAAGTAAGACATTGTGCGGGCCATAAAGCGGGCACCAAAGTCCTTGAAGGCACAGGTTGGACCATGGAAGAGCTCCATGATGTAAGAAATAGCATCAGCCGGAACAACCTTAGGCTGGAAAGGATATGCATCTGCAATGATTGCAGCCAGGTCATTATCAGGAATTTCGCCTTCAACATAAGGCTTTGCCATATTAAAGGCAACATCGCGGAAAGAAGGAGCAGGATCCTTGTTCAAAAGAGCCTTGTCGAGCTTTGGGAACTCAACAGGAATGTAAAGTCCACCAGTTGCCTGGTTCATTCCGCCCATTACGGCAGTCTTAAAATCAGCTTTTACGCTGCTGTCTCTTGTATCTGTATAAATCATATATCCATCCTTAAGAACCTTATAAGCCGTAAATAATGTCGCTTACAACGAGTTCTGCAAGTTTTTCTTTACCTTTTGAAACACATTCGTTCCAGTTTTTTCCCTTCGATTCATAGGTTGTAACTGAAGAATAAATTACATCACCTTTTTTCATGCCTACGGCTTCTATTTCTGCCTTTAAGATGCAGTAATAGCCTGATTCATCCTCAAGTGCAGTTACCGGCTGGTCAAACTTAATTGTTCCGTAAATCAGATAACCATAAGCGCTGCCACCGATGATGTCGTAGGTGTCTTTATAAAGTGCTTTTGGTTTTCCAATGTATGAGGTTTCGCCGATTGGACCATTTCCAACCATTGTAATACCGCGGCTACGGAATTCTGCCTGAATATTGTATGAATTATTTACAGGGCGGTCTTTTTCGTTGAAATCCCATACGAAAAGAACGGCACCCTTAGAGGCTAAATCTGATTTTACCTTCCAGTCTGCTTCTGCAGTGAAAGGTTTTAAGCGTTCTGCAAGAGATGCATCTTCGCTTATTGGTGTAGGGTATGCTTTTACTGTTGATTTTACAGCAAAGGCAGGCTGTTCTGCAGTAAAGCTGATTTTACCTTCTGCATCAGTTAATATTTCTGTTTTATTAAAAGTGATTGTTCCGTCTGCTTTTGAAGCCGGATATTCAATTGTGAGTGCAAAACCTTCTGCAGGACTTCCATCAGCCTTCGTTACTGAAAAAACAAATGGAGCAGCAAAATTCTTGCCCTTAACGACTTCTTTTGGTGAAGAAAACTTTTGAACTGAAATGCCTTCCAGTGATTTAATGAAGGAATCTTCTTTACTTTCCTGCATGATTATTGCTTTTGGTGCTTTTTCTTTATGATGTGCTGCTGAAGGTGCATTATCTGCTTCTGGAGCTGATGCGCAGGAAGCAAAAAGAATCATTGCGATTGTGCTTGTAAAAATCAGTGTCTCTTTTTTCATAGTTTTTTTCATCTCTCTTTTTGTTTAAAACATTTTTATAATTATATTATTTAATGGCTTTTTTAACAATAACGTATTGCCGAAAATTTACTATAAATTGTATAATTATGCGTTATAGAGTTAATGGTGGGAAAAATGGAACGCTGTACTAAAGCTACTATTTATAAAGATAATCTTGAATATAATCTTAATCAAATCAGAAAATATGTAAAAAAGGACGTAAAGCTGTGTGTTGCAGTAAAGGCTGATGGATATGGTCACAATGCAGTTCTTACGGCTCAAATTGCAGAAAAGGTTGGTGCGTCCTTTGTTGCCGTTGCTACTGTTGAAGAAGGAATTGAGCTTCGCGACAACAGAATTAAATGCGGAATTTTACTTTTAAGCCTTTGTACTCCGCCTGAAATGCCGGCACTTTTTGAATACAAAATTACTCCGCTTGTTTTTGGCAGGGACTATATTAAGCTGATTGGAGATACAGCAAAGCGCGAAGGTTATACTGATTATACTGTACACCTGGCTGTTGATACCGGTATGGGACGTATCGGCTGTTATCCGGAAGAAGCAGGGGAGCAGGCTGATTTTATTAAAGCATGCGGCCTTACACTCGGCGGTATGTGTACACATTTTGCAGTTTCAGACAGTCTTTCGCCTGAAAACATTGAGTTTACAAAAGAGCAGTTTGCGGCTTTTAAGGCTGCAGTTGCCGGTGTAAAAGAGCGTGGAATTGAACCTGGAATCTGTTCCTGTGGAGCAAGTGCGGCACTTTTGAATGATGAAGACATGCAGTTTGATATGGTTAGACCAGGAATCATCACTTACGGCTACTATCCGGATGAAATTACTAAGGAATATCTTGAAAAAACAGGCCGCCATTTCGATATAAAGCCTGTTTTGTCTCTCGAAACTAAGGTTGTTGCTATAAGACGTTTTCCTGCAGGTAAATCAGTTTCTTATGGACGTACCTGGACCGCTTCAGAAGAGACAGATATTGCAGTACTTCCTATTGGTTATGCTGATGGCTTACTCCGTCGTTTTTCTCCTGGACTGGAAGTAACAATCAACGGAAAAAATTACCCTGTGCGCGGCCGAATCTGTATGGATCAGTGTATGGTAGATATTGGAAAAGATAATCCGGATGTAAAGGTCTGGGATACAGCTGTAATTTTTGGACCAAAGGAAAGCGGTGCGCTGAATACTGCGGAAGACCTTGCCCGTCTTGGCCACACAATTTCCTACGAGGTTTTAACTGCACTGAGCAAGCGTGTTCGCCGCGAGATTAAATAAGCAGTAAATTTAAA
Source organism: uncultured Treponema sp. (assembly GCA_946407195.1). GTDB lineage: Bacteria > Spirochaetota > Spirochaetia > Treponematales > Treponemataceae > Treponema_D. Next base: position 7,571 of record CAMJNC010000033.1, read on the forward strand.
TCATCTCTATAATGACATTCTTACCTAAACTGATTATAATAAGAGCGTGAATGCTATTGATGTTTTTCAGGAATGGTTGAATGACTACCTGAATTTTGAACGTAATCCGAAAAAAGAAATCTTCTGGCTGGACACCATTGATTACCTCTGCAAGAGGTTTGATAATCCGCAGGATTATGCGCCTTGTATTCACGTGGCAGGTTCTAAAGGGAAGGGCTCTGTTTCGCGCCTGATTTCCTGCATTCTTGAAGAAGCCGGCTATAAGGTTGGGCTTTATACTTCTCCGCACATTACCGATTTTCGCGAACGAATCTGTACTCCTACAGGCTTTTTTTCTGAAGAAATTTACGAAAAAACTGTAAAAGAGCTGATGCCTAACATTGACTCTATTATTCCGGAAAATCTTCCTGCTGAGCGGCCGCTTACCTGGTTTGAACTGGTTACTCTTTATGCATTCCTGTGCTTCCGTAATGCGGAGGTAGACTGGTCTGTTTTTGAGGTAGGGCTTGGTGGTCGTCTGGACGCTACTAATGTTATTCGTCCAAAGCTCTGCTGTATTACTCCGATTGAGCTTGAGCACACGGAGTTCCTTGGCAACACGCTTGAAAAGATTGCGGCTGAAAAGGCTGGCATTATTAAAAACTGTACTCCGGTGGTTATTTCTCCGCAGCAGACTGAATCTGTAAAAATTGTGCTTCGCGAAAAGGCAATTACCCGCCATGCACCGTATTATTTTGTAGACGATCTAATAACAAGCTCCTTCTATCATTTTAATGGAGCTGATAAGCGCATGACAGTTCATTTTGAAAGTGAACTGTTTAACCGCCCTGTAGAAACTCAGATGCAGCTGCTTGGTAAAATGCAGGCTCAGAATGCAGCTATGGCTGCTATTTCCATTAAAAAGCTTTTACCAAATCTTGATGAGGCTATTATTGAACGAGGGCTTGCAAAGGCTAAGCTTCCGGGACGCTTTGAAATTCTGGAAAAGGTAAAGGGCTACGAAGAGATTCCAGAGGTTATTCTGGACGGTGCTCACACTTTAAACAGTATTCACCTTACTATTGATACTCTTAATAAGCTTTTTGGTGAACGCAAGGTTTCTCTGCTTTTTGCCTGTGCGGCTGATAAGGATGTAAAAGATATTTCCATGCTGTTCCGTTACCGCTTTGAGCATGTTTATGTCACACGTCCTGGTGAACGTAAGGAATCTGATTTAAACGGTGAAATTGAAGCTTTTACTCATGCAGAAATAAAGTTTACTGCAGATGCAGACTACAAAATGATGATTAAGAAAGCCTTTGAAGAGTCTGCTGCAAATGGAAATATTCTGCTTGTTACAGGTTCGTTCTATCTTGTTTCAGAAGTAAAAGAGTTTTTGCGTCAGGCATTTTAAAGAACGCCTTTATTGAAAAAGGCCGTGTTTCTATATATAATAATATTATTGAGGTATTAAAAATGAGTGAAGAAATTCAGTACACAGACATAAATAAGAGTTTTGAAGCTGCTGTTGAGCGCAGCAAGAAAATCGAAGAAGACTTAATCAAAAATCCTAAAAAATACCGTGTTTTGACTGGTGACCGTCCTACAGGTCTGCTTCATATTGGTCATTATTTTGGTTCATTGCAGAATCGTGTTCGCCTTGCTAACCTTGGTGTTCCAACAATGATTCTTATTGCAGATTACCAGGTTCTTACAGACCACGATGCATTTGATAAAATCAGCCAGAATACAAAGCAGCTTGTAATCGACTACCTTGCTGCCGGAATCAATCCGGAAAAACAGGATGTAATTATTTACCCTCACAGCTATGTGCCTGAGTGTAATCAGCTGATGATTCCTTTCCTTACACTTGTAAGCAACGCCGAGCTCAGCCGCAACCCAACCGTAAAAGAAGAAATTGAAAGTGCCGGTCTTAAAAACGTTAATGCCGGAATGTATACATATCCTGTTCATCAGGCATGTGATATTCTTTTCTGTAAGGGAAATGTAGTGCCTGTTGGAAAAGATCAGCTTCCACACCTTGAAATGACCCGTACAATCGCAAGCCGCTTTAACAAGAAGTTCTGTACAGATGCTGGAAAAGAACCTGTATTCCCAGAGCCACAGGCATTGCTTTCTAAAACTCCAATGATTCTTGGTCTCGATGGCGGACAGAAAATGTCTAAGAGCCGTGGAAATGCTGTAATGCTTTCTGCAACAGAAGATGAAACTGCAAAGCTCATTAAAAAGGCAAAGACAGACCAGGACCGCAATATTACTTATGATCCTGTAAACCGCCCGGAGGTTGCAAACCTTCTTATGCTTATCAGCCTTTGTACTGGTGAAGAGCCAGCTGCAATTGCTGCACGCATTGGTGATGGTGGCGGCGGAATGCTTAAGGCAACTCTTACAGAAGCACTTAATGAAAAGCTCCGCCCATTGCGCGAAGAACGTGCCCGCCTTGAAGCAGATCCTGCTTACATCAGAAAGGTATTGCTTGACGGTGCAGCTCGTGCACGCGAAATCGGTATTAAAACTCTCGAGGAAGTTCGCGAGCGAATGAATATGGTTATCTAACAAAACCTTTTTAAAGTAAAATAAAAATTTCAGAGTAAAATATTTTTTAATCTTTCAAAAAATTGCTCTTTTTTTTAAGAACTATATACTGTAGTCAAAAAAAGGAGCAATTTTTTTATGAATTTGGCACATCTATTTGAAGCAGCAATGCTGGTTTGTTTTGGTTTTTCCTGGCCTTTGAATGTTATTAAAGCATACAAGGCAAGAACCGCAAAAGGAACAAGTTTACCCTTTATCATCCTGATTATTACCGGATACCTTGCAGGAATCTCTGCAAAGCTTATCAACGGACAAATGAACTATGTACTTGTCGTTTACTTCTTGAATCTTGCAATAGTAATGACAAACGTATTTGTTTACATCAGAAATAAGGCTTTGGACAAAAAAGCTGAAAAAAGCAGTAACCTGAAAATCAGGGCTGCAGATATTAAGAATGCTGTAGAAAAGGAGGACATTATGACAAACTACACTAATTCTTTGGATGAAATTATCAACAAACCTGCAAAGGCTGTTGAAAAGAAGAATGCCGTTATTCTTATGGGCGGTGCTTTGGATACTGCAATTCCTGTAAGTAATCTTGCAAAAGAATTCAGTTTCAACTTCGATATATACAACAAGAGTGCTTCAAATCTCAGCATTGCATCAGCAAGAGCTTACTTTGATAAGACTGTAGCTCCTCTTGCACCGGAAGGCATTTTGATTCACCTTGGAGAAAATGATGCAGCAGCCTTCAAAAATGATTCTTCAGCATTTGACATGGCATATCTGAACCTGATTGAAAGCATTAAAGCCTGTAATAAGAACTGCCGTGTTGCCCTTATCTCAGTTGCAAATACAAATGGTGACAAGAACCTTGCCCTTATGAATGCACACATTAAAGCAATTGCAGATTCAGAAAAGGTTACCTTTGTAAGTATTGAAAATGCAAAGCTCTGGAATCCTGAAGCTACAAAGGCTGCATCAAGCTTTGCATATGATATGGGACTTAAAATCAGAAAGCCTTTACGTGACGTTGCAGAAATACTTTACAGCTGGGCTTATCATAATGTTGAGTCTAAGACAGTTGAAACATTGGTCGGCTAAATTGTAATACCTTAAAAAGCCGTAATATGTTAGCACTAGACCCCGCTAACGTTTGTTAGTGGGGTCTAGTGCTTTTTTTATTTGTGATTTATAATTTGTATATGTTCCGCATTGCAATCTGCGAAGATGAAAAAGTAATTCTTGATTTTGAAACTACTCTGGTAAAGGAGTGGGCGACTGGTGCAGGTTGTCCGCTTGAGCTTGATAATTATATTTCAGCCGAACAGTTTATATTTGAAAGCGAAGATAAAGCTCCCTATGATCTTTTGATTTTTGATATACAGATGAAAAACATGAACGGCATGGAGCTGGCAAAAAAACTGAGGGCACGTGGCTGCGATTCAACCATTATTTTTATTACCGGAGTTCCTGACTATGCAATTGAAGGTTATGAGGTTGGGGCAGTGCGGTATATCTTAAAGCCGGTGAAGCCTGAAGTTTTAAAAAGCCTCTTAGATTCTATATTTTCAGACTGTGCAAAAAAAGCGGAATCATATTTTGTTTTTGAACAGGGGACTGATGTAGAGCGTATCCCCTTTGAAAAAATTATTTATGTGGAAGCCTGCGGACATTATGTTTTTCTGAAATGCATTGATTTTGAACGTGAATGGAAAGCTTCGTTTAGTACAATTACTGTGCAGATGGAAAAGTCTGGAAATTTCTTCTGCCTTAAACGCGGATTAATCGTAAATCTTGAACATGTACGTCAGATTACAAGAACGGAATGTATAATGGATAACGGAGAAGTCCTTCCTGTCGCCAGAAGCACCTATAAAGAATTAAATGAGGCCTTTATAGATTTCTTTAAACAGAAATAAAAGCGCCTGAATATTGCAGTTCGTGTACGATTTTTTACAATTCGTGCAACAGATGATTTATTATTTCCTTTTTGCTATAGCATCTCTATAATTTTATAAAAAAATTTGGGAGATAATAAATGTGTCTGATTAAAAAGTTTTTATTTTTTATTCTGATTTTAATTCTGTTTGGCGTAGAGGCATTCTGTAGTGATGGCCTTAAGCTGAAAAAATCACGTTACAATTATACTGTTGATACTTCTTTTAATTTTCTTGCTGCATCGGAAATTGTTCCGGAAGATTTCTATTATTTTCTTGATGGCGGCTTAGAAAACGGGGAAAATAATATCCGAAAAATGGAAGTTTCAATTACCGGCAAAAAGAATCGCAGCCTTACCTATGATTTTGCAAAGCTGATGTATGAAAACCAGTATTCCGAAAAAAGGATTTCAAGACTTGCCTTTTTCCCGGCAAGAAAATATGTAGATGTCGTATATTTTGATTCACTTTTTGAAGGAGCTTACCGCTTTAAGGTTATAAGATATGATTTCAGAAAAAAGAAAATTACAGAAAATGATTATTATCAGGTAAGCAGCCTTTTCTATAAGCTCTTTTCAGAAGGACATAACTATCCTTTTGCAAAAGAATTATATGTGAGAATCTTTAAGAAGGGAAAGCTCAAGGAAAAGGAATTTATCTGCTATACCGGAAATGAAGCTTTGTGCGGTGAAAGTGTAAGCAACTGCTATACAATCGTGAATGGAAAAAACATTTTACTCGATCCATACAATAAAAAGAGTGAAAAAGTAAAATACTATGGTTCACGACAGACAAAACATCCGCCTGCAAGTCTCCTTGCAGACAGAGACTTTAGTGCGGCGGCCGAACAGCTGTTCATAAAGAACGTAAAGTATTCTTCAAAAGGATATCTGACAGAAGGTGATAAGGAATACAAAACTGACAACTTGAAGGAATTCAGCGAAATACCTTTTATTTCCAGCAAGCCTTTAAAGAAAGAACAGCTTGTAGTTGAAACCGATGAAGAAATGGGCGGTCTTTATATCTGTAACGGATACTATAGTTTGAAAGATAAGACTTCTCAGTTCAATAATGGACGAGTTCAGGAAATTGAAATCACATATGGAAATTCTTACAAGCTTGTTCACCGTGTGATTCTTGAAGATATTCCGAGACCACAGTTTGTTCCTTTACTGAATATCAACGAGAAGAAAGTTAAGATTAAGATTCTTTCATGTTACAAGGGTGTAAAATATGACAGAGCCTGTCTTAACTGCTTAAAACCAATGGCAAAATACAGCGAAGTTGATTATTACAACTGCTGCAAATAATTAAAAAAAAATAATTTAAAAATCGTTTTCTTTTTATTGATGCTGCCGAAAGGCAGCTTTTTTTATTTATCTTCACGGAGTAATTTTTTTGGTGTATAATAAATAAAAAAATGAATATGTTAATAAAGTTGCTTTTAGTTATTATTATCTCTTCTTTAGTTTCAGTTTTGCTGACCTTATTTATACTCTGTAAACGCTATGAACAGAAGCTCGAAAAATTTCAGGATTCAATTATAAAAAAACAGAGGGATGAAGTTCAGAATATTTACCAGACCATGCGGGCCTGGAGACACGACTATCACAACCATATGCAGGCTATTAAAGCACTGCTGGAAATGAATAAAAAGGATGAGTTGTCTGAATATCTGGACAACCTCGAAAAAGACTTAGATTCGATTGATATTGCCATCAGAACCGGTAATGTCGGGCTGGATGCGATTTTGAGCAGTAAGGTCTCGATTGCCCGTAAAAACAATATTGAAGTAAATTGTACTGCAAAGGTACCTGAGGATATGAAGATTTCTGATGTTCATTTGTGTGCCGTTGTCGGAAACCTGATGGATAATGCAATTGAAGCCTGTGAGAAAATTCCGGCTGATTCTGAGCCTCGTTTTATCCGTGTGTATATAGGTCTTTTTAAAAGTCAGCTCTATATTTCTGTAACTAATTCAACTAGAGAAAAACAGCGCCGCCGCATTTCTGAACTGGTTACTTCTAAACTTGGTGAACATGGTTTTGGTCTTCGCCGTATAGACAAAATTGTGGAACAATATAACGGCTACATAAACCGTAAAAATGAACCCGGTGTATTTGCGACTGAGGTAATGCTTCCTTTGTAAGAGGGGCGTTGCGGGGGTACCCTCCTGTCATTTCATGTACGATTTTCTGCATTTCATGTACATATTTCCCTGGCCAGAAAATAATAATATATACTTCGGGTATCTTAAAATATCAGGAGAACTAAAACGTTATGAAAAACAAAAAGAAAAAGCAGAACTCGGTTATTAAAAACATCTGCATTGTTTATGCTGCCATGTTTAAAAGATACCCGACGGCTCCTTTTCTGGTGATTCTAAGTATTCTGGTTTCTGTTGCAATGCCATTTCTAACTACGCTTACTCCTTCTCTTGCGATTGCAGGAATTTCGAGTGGCGATGTAAAAACTTTTTTGATTTACAGTATTGCGGCAGTTACAGGCTTTTGTGTGCTTTCGGCTCTTAAGGGCTTCTGTAATGCCAGAATGATGGCTAAACATACTTATACCCGAATCGGTGTTTTTATGATGGACTTTTTCAAAAAGACCATTATGACTGATTATCTGAATATTGAACCTCAGCCGAAACAAAAGCTGATGGGTAAGGCTGTAAGTGCAGTTAATTCTGACTGGGAAGGCGCTCAGAATCTTTCACGCCTTGGTCTTGAAATGATTATTATTCTCTGTGGAATTACTGTTTACGGGACTGCAATTTTCATGCTGGACTGGAAGATTCTTCTTGTAATGATCGGTATGTTTACCGGTGATATTATCCTTCGTAATTATGCAATCAAATATGGTGATGAGCACCGCGAAGACTTTACTGAAGTTTACAGAAAAATCAATTACCTTGAAAGAAACAGCCTGAACGTAAGTGCCGGAAAAGATATCCGCATCTATCAGTTGCAGGGTTGGTTCCATGAAAAGTTTAATGAACTGATTAAGAAAAGCAAACGCTTCCGCCTGAGATATCAGCTCAACTGGTACTGGCCTACAATTTCTGACTGTTTCTTTAATTTTCTCCGTGACTTTCTGGCTTATTCACTTTTGATAAGACAGGTTCTTACCGGTCAGATTTCAATTGCTGAGTTTACACTTTACATTGGAATTATAGCCGGCTTTTGTGAGTGGATTTATGACGTTTCTGAGAACATGGCTTATCTCAAGGAGTCCAGCCACAACTTTAATGCCTATAACGAGTTTATGTCTCAGAAGGATTTCTTTGAACATGACACTGATAATAATATGCAGGTTTCCGAAGGAAAACTGGTAAGTTCGCAAAACGAACGACCGCCGGAAATTGAATTCCGTAACGTCGGCTTTACTTATGAAGGCGGTGACAAGGCTGTTCTCAAAAACCTCAACTTTAAAATTCAGGCCGGAGAGAAAATTGCTCTGGTTGGAAATAACGGAGCGGGTAAAACTACAATTGTTAAACTTTTGTGCGGCCTTTATCCTCCGACAGAGGGTCAGATTCTTGTGGATGGAAAATCAATCGATGAAATTGGTATTGATAAATATCAGGATAAAATCAGTGTTCTCTTTCAGGACACAACTCCGATTTCCTTTTCGATTGCAGAAAATGTCTGCGGCTGCGATTTCAGTAAGATTGATGAAGAGCGTTTTAAGACCTGTCTTGAAAAGGCCGGCATTGCAGAAAAGATTTCGACACTTCCTAAAAAGGAAAAGTCTTATATTACCCAGACTCTGGATGATAGCGGAATTCTTCTTTCCGGTGGTGAAACCCAGAAGCTGCTGCTTGCAAAGGCAATGTACAAGGATGGTTCTTTCCTCATTCTGGACGAACCGACTTCCGCTCTGGATCCGCTTGCAGAAAGCAGGATTTACGAAGAATACAACAGCATGGCTGCGGATAAAACTTCACTCTTTATTTCTCACAGACTTGCCAGTACAAAGTTCTGCGATAAAATCATGTTCCTTGATCAGGGACAGATTGTCGAAATTGGTAGTCACGAGGAGCTGATAAAGAAGGGGGGAAAGTACCGCGAAATTTTTGATATTCAGAGCCACTATTACAAAGACTCCGTAGAAGAGGATACCGCAAATGAAAACTAAAACAGAAAAGGGTACTGTAAAAAAAGTACTGACACTTACACATAAACTTGTTCCGGGTTATCTGACCCTTCTTGTGATCATCCGACTCCTGGCGGCAACTCAGCCTTTTGTCGGAATCATTTACTCAAGTAAGATTCTTGACCAACTGGTGCAGAAAGAAAGCTTTGAAGCCATTTTCAGAAATGCGATCATCATGATGATTCTGACAGCTGTTATGATTTTGATCCGCTGGGGACTTGAAGCTGCCAACTGGGTAAAAAAGTTTGAGCTTTCGCATAAAGTCAGTCAGATGATCTGTGACAAGACTTTTGACATTGACTATGACGTTCTGGAAAAACACGAAACTCTGGACATGATTAAAAAAGCTAATGACGGAATGAATTCATCAGGCAGCATCAGAAACTTCTGTGATAATCTTGCAAGTCTTATAGAAAAAGTCATTTCCATTGTCTATTCATTAATAATTCTGGTTCCGCTTTTTATTCCTAATTCTAATGCTGGGGGAGAAGGAATTGCACTCTTTTTGAATAAGTGGTACAGCCTCTTTATTATGCTTGCCGTTATGGGGTTTCATATTTTTGTCGCATATCTGGTGAATAAAAAGTCGGCTGCACTCCAGATGAGATTTTTTGAAAGAAACATTTCTTACAACCGCTATTTCTCCTACTGGTTTAATCTTGTTTTTGATTATTCAATCGGAAAATATATCCGCCTTTATAAAATGCAGAAGGTTGTACTTGATCGTGTTCAGAATACAAACGATACCCTGGAAAATGAATTTACCGATTACCTTAATGAAAACATGAAAGTTACCCTTATTCCGATTTTGACTGAGTTTGGTCTTCAGCTTACAAGCTATGCTTACGTCGGCTTAAAGGCTGTCTGCAAGCTGATCAGCGTGGGTTCTTCTTTGATGTACATCTCAACTTATAAAAAGCTTGTTGATTCAATTTCGGGGATTTCTGATACTTTTGTTCAGATGAATGTTCAGAGTAAGTATCTGTCATTTTTCTATGATTACATGCAGATTGAAAACAAGCGTTATGAAGGAACAATTCCAACAGAA
>CAMJNC010000034.1 GCA_946407195.1 uncultured Treponema sp.
AAAGGTAGATTTTCATAACATAGTTTCCGTCATCAGCCACTCCCTGATATACAAGGGCGTTTTTATGTTCACCGGTAACATCTATGCCCATATAAGAGAAGGTTCGTGTACGTGTAAACTGAGTTTCAATAGGCTCCAGACGCTCATAAAAGCCTGATTCAGAATCTATAAGGGCTGCAACCACCCAGAGATTCTGAGAGCTTGCCTTGCGAACAATGATTACTTCATCATCATAACCATCGTTATTAATATCAATTGTTAATGTACTGATTAAGGTTTCACCTGAGTATAATGGAACAAAGGTTTCATATTTTTCTGATTCTATTGAAGAACCTGAGCTTTCGTTTTCTGCATTTCCAGAAGCAGCTGATTTAGGCGTTACTATACGGGCTCTGGTAGAAGATTTATCTTCCTTTACCAGTATCTTTTTAGAAACAAAAAAGACGCCTGCAATTACAGCCGCTGCAAGCACAAATAAAACCGGTACTGTTTTTGACTTCATATGATTAAATATATTGTGAATTGAAGTTTTTCTCAACTACCGTCTACTTTACGTAAAGCGGTTATTTAATTATACTTAAGATATTAATATAGATAAAAGAGGCTTCAAAATGGGAAACAACTATTTTAACTCAATTCCATGGAGAGAGGCACGTCTTCAGCTTGGTCACTGCCGCTCTATGGCTAAGGAAGAATTTGCTGACGGAGTAAACGCTCTTAAAGGTAAAAAAATCGTAATCGTAGGTTGCGGTGCTCAGGGATTAAACCAGGGCTTGTGTCTTCGTGATTCTGGTTTGGACGTCAGCTATGCATTGCGTGACGCTGCTATTGCAGAAAAACGTCAATCTTGGAAAAACGCTACAGAAAACGGATTTAAAGTGGGTAACTACGATGAAATGATTCCAACTGCAGACCTCGTAGGAAACCTTACTCCAGATAAGCAGCACTCAAAGGTAATCAACGACATAATGGGAAAAATGAAGAAGGGCTCTGCTCTCTGGTACAGCCACGGATTCAATATGATTGAAGAGGGAATGCAGATTCGCCCTGATATCACTGTTGTAATGTGTGCTCCTAAGGGACCAGGTACAGAAGTTTGGCACGAGTTCCAGCGAGGATTTGGTGTACCAGATCTTATCGCTGTTCACCCTGTAAACGACCCTGAAGGAAAGGGCTGGGCTTATGCTAAGGCTCTCGCTGTAGGTATGGGTGGAAGCAAGGCCGGCGTACTCGAGTCTAGCTTTGTTGCAGAAGTTAAATCAGACCTTATGGGCGAGCAGACAATTCTCTGCGGTATGCTCCAGGCTGGTACAATCGTTTGTTACGACAAGATGATTGAAGAAGGTCTTTCACCTGAATATGCAACTAAGTTCCTTATGCACGGCTGGAACGTTGTAAGCGAAGCCCTCAAATGGGGTGGAATTACAAACATGATGGACCGTCTTTCTAACCCTGCAAAAATTAAGGCAAATGCAATTTCTAAAGAAATCAAAAAGCTCCTTGCTCCACTTTATCAGAAGCACATGGATGATATTATCAGCGGAAAGTTCTCTTCTACTATGATGGAAGACTGGGCTGCCGGCGACAAGGACCTTCTTGCATGGCGTGAAGATACTGGTAAGCTTCCATTCGAAAAGAATGCTGAATCAAGCGAAGAAATCAGAGAGCAGGAATACTTTGACAAGGGTATTCTTCTTGTTGCTATGGTTAAGGCTGGTTGTGAGCTTGCATTCGAAACTATGGTTGATGCCGGAATTAAACCTGAATCAGCTTACTACGAATCACTCCACGAAGTTCCTCTTATTGCAAACCTCATTGACCGCAAGCGCCTTTACGAAATGAACCGCGTAATTTCTGATACTGCTGAGTACGGATGTTACCTCTTCAGCCGCGTTGCTGCTCCAATGATGGCAAAAGACCTTATGCCAAAGCTTCACACAGACGTTATTGGTAAGGGCCTTGATGTTAAAGACAACGGCGTAAACAATGCAGAGCTCGTTGCAGTTAATGCAGAAATCCGCAACCACCCTATCGAGGTTGTTGGACGCAAGCTCCGCGAATACATGACAGCAATGAAGCCGGTTATCTAAGCCGAACCTTACTGTAATATAGCTGTATAATAGAAAAATCCTGCGTTTTTATAGCGCAGGATTTTTTTTATTTAATAGATTTATCTGATATCTAGTTAATCGTTTTTCCTTGTATTATTCTTAAAGGAGGAAAATATGATAATCTCAAGAAAAAGAATCAGAACATTAATTACGGCAATGTTCATGGTGTCACTGCTTACGTTGAATATAAGCTGTGCTACAGGTAATTCAGCAAAGGCTGAGGAAGATAATGTAATTGTTCCGGAATATGATTGTGGCGAATTTGTTCCAGGAAACACATCAGTTGAAATGGCTGCCAATATGGCAATCGGATGGAATCTTGGAAATACACTGGATGCAAGCCATTGGGAAAATACCGCTAATGCTGGGGTAATTACAGAAACAGGATGGGGAATGCCTAAAACTACAAAGGAAATGATAGATACAGTTCATAAGGCTGGCTTTAAAACTATCAGAATTCCAATAAGCTGGCATAATCATATCAGCGACCCTTCAAATTTTACAATTGATTCTGCCTGGATGGCTCGTGTAAAGCAAATTGTTGACTGGGCCTATGATCAGAATATGTGTGTAATCATCAATATTCACCACGACAATTTTAAAGCTGCTGAGTTAGCAGGAGGTCGCGGTTTTGCACTTTCTAAAGATGCAGATGTTCAGGAACAATCAAAAACATATATTTCAAAGGTTTGGACTCAGGTTGCAACCACCTTTGCAGACTATGATAACAAGCTTGTATTTGAAGTTCTTAATGAACCTCGCGACGAAGGCGGAGTTGTTTTTCATGATGAATGGAATTACAGCGGAAAGGATGCCTGTGACATAATTACTTCTTATGAACAGGCTGGTCTGGATGCAATTCGTGCCGTACCTGGAAATGAAAACCGCTTTGTAATGGTTCCTGGCTATGCCGCAAGTGGAACAAATGTTAACATGCTTAAAAACTTCACCTTCCCTACAGACACAGCAACAGATAAGCTTATTCTTTCGGGACATGCATATTCACCATACATTTTTGCTATGGGAGATGCGGAACATACACAATTTACAGACGGTTATGCTGGAGAAATCCGCAGTATTTTCTCATACCTTAAAACCAATTATATAAACAAAGGAATTGGTGTAGTAATGGGAGAAGCAAGTGCTACAGACAAGAAAAATACTGCTGAACGTATTAAATGGGTCAACAGTTATTATACAAATGCAAAAGCTGCAGGTATTCCAGTTATTCTTTGGGACAATATGAATAATACAGGCTCAAATATTGCAGAGCATCACGGTTATTTCAACCGCAACTCAAAATCCTGGTACTACCCTTCTATTATTGTAGCAATGATGAAAGTTGTATATGGTGACGGCTACGCCGACACCAATACTACTGAATAAAATTACTAGGCCGTAAACTGGCGCAGGAGAGAATCCATTACTTCAATGTTCTCTCTTGTGCTCTGGGCCAGGTCAGAAACGCTTTGGGACGAAGCGCTGATCTGCTGTGAACCGGCAGCCATTTCGTCCATACTTCCAAGAATAACATCTGAAACCTGAGCAACTACATTCATGTTATTCTGAACATTTTCTATACCGGTTCTAAGGTCAACAGACTTTTCATTTACAGATGCCGACTGTCCCTTCATATCAGCGAGCGCTTCGAGAATCTGAGTAGATGCAAGACTCTGCTCTGTCATTGCATTATCAATCTGTTCCATAAGAGTATCTGTTGTAGTAAGCTGAGTTACAATTGAATCAAAAGAGTTTCTTGCTTCCTTAGAAAGCACTACTACATCACCAATTGTTGAAGAAATTTCTTTAAGCTCGGCATTAATATTCTTAGACTGAACAGAGCTTGTTTCTGCAAGCTTACGGATTTCGTCTGCAACAACACTAAAGCCCTTTCCCGATTCACCGGCATGAGCCGCTTCAATTGCAGCGTTCATGGCAAGAAGGTTTGTCTGAGAAGCAACCTGTGCAATCATGTTATTTGCCTGCAAAAGCATTTTCGACTGCTCTGCCATCTGGTTTACCTTGTTACCAACATTTTCAAGCTTAAGGTTTCCGTCCCCTACATTTGTGTCGAGAATCTTAAAGTTTTCAGACATCATTTTTACAGAATTAGAAACCGAAGAAATATTTCCTATCATCTCTTCAATAGCAGCAGAAGCCTGAGTAATTCCTGCAACCTGATTATTTACGAGGTTAACCAGCTCCTGAACATTTTCTGTTGAATGCTGCAGTACCGAAGAAGTCTCTGTAACAGCCTTAGACTGAACCTCTGCCTGTGTTCTTACACTTGTAATGTTAGCCATAATTTCTGTGGTAGCACTTGCAGTTTCCTGAGAGTTTACGCCAAGCTCATTACCAATCTGCTCAAGCGAAAGCTGTGCGTTGTTAAGCTTTTGAACAAGATTCTGCAGAATTCCGACAAACACATTTACATCGTTTCCAAGCTCACTAAATTCGTTATTACCCTTAACCGGAACTCGAAGTGTAAGATCTGCTTCTCCCGAAGAAAGTGTCTTAATTGATTTTCCAACAAAACGGAGCCTTTTTAATATAGACTGATATATCAAAAGAATAATAAGGCCAACAAGAATTACAGTAATTCCTGCAGCAATAATAGTCAGAGGCAGGAAGATTCCTTTTGCAATTGTTACAACATCAGCCATTGGCTTACCAATATGGAAGGCTGTAAGAACATTACCCTCTGCATCGCGGATTGGGAAATAATAAGAAATATACTCTTCGCCCTTTACGCTGATAATTGCTTTTACAGCTTCACCTTTAAGTACACGGTCTATAATATGTTTATTTTCTATTTTACTACCGGTCATAAGAGTATAGGTAGAATAAACACGAGTGTATTCAGAAAAATATTCTGCCTTTACATCGTAAAGAGAAGCAATTTTTGAAACAAACTTATCGTCTGAAATTCTCTGCTTTGTTACTGCGGCACCAACCTGCTTTCCATTTACAATAAGCGGAATTGCTACAACCGCATAAAGATGTTTTCCATCAATAAATATAGAAGAAACCTCTTCACCTGCAACAGCCCTGTTAATGAATCTTGAAAAATCAACTGAACCAAGACTTGTTGTAGTAAGCTTTTTTCCATTCATATCTACAATGATTGCGCCTTCTGCATCATAATATTTTATAACCTGATGACAGATTTCGTTTAAAAAACGAGACTCAAGTCCGTGCTGAGAATATCCTTCATTAAATGATTCTTTAAGACTGGCGGTAGAACGTCTGAGCTCGGCAGAAATATCATCTATATAATTCTGAACGCCTTCGCTCTGATAAACCAGTGTGTTTTCCATATAATTTAAAAAACCAGATGTAAGCCGTCTGTTAATTACAGAAAACAGGGTCAATGAATAAATAATCATTCCAACAACTAAAAGTCCTATAACGCGTACTGCGACAGACTCTCTTCTTTTCATAAATTACCTCCGAAAAAAAGAAAACCATAAAATAAAAACTTTTTGATGTTATAACGGGATTTTATATAAAAATTATAGATTGTGTAAGATATAATTTTATAAAATATAGTGTTTTACAACAATTGAATATAATTGTACAGTTTTTAAATTTGGAAAAATAAACTAAAACGTTTGCGAAATTTCACCTATTGGAGTATTATATACCTACAACGTTTTAGTGGAGGCAGGCGTTTTGGTTACGCTAAAGGATATTGCCAGGGAATGTAAGGTCTCTTTTTCAACAGTAAGCAAGGCCTTAAAGGGCAGCCCTGAAATCAGCTTTGAAACAACAGAGTTCATACAGAAAAAAGCTCGCGAAATGGGATATCATCCTAACATAGCGGCACGCAGTCTCCGTACAAACAGAACCTATGATATTGGTGTAATCTTTGAAGATAAGACTGGTTCCGGCTTTCAGCACCAGTATTTTGCTACTATTATAAGTGGTATTCAGAAAGTAGCCTTCAGCAGAGGCTATGAAATGACCTTTGTAAGCGGCGATTCTACCAAAAACTACAACTATTATGCACATGCCCTAGCCCGTAATTACGACGGTCTTGCAATACTTTCTGCCGACTTTACTTCTTCTGGAATTAAGCAGCTTGTTCAGAGTGAAATTCCAACAGTTTCTCTCGACTATTTTTATGATATTAAGCATTCCGCTGTAATGAGTGATTATTCTGCAGGAATGCATGAGCTGATGGAGTACGTAATTTCCTGCGGGCATAGAAAAATTGCGATAATTCACGGTGAAAAAACCTGGGTAACAGATCAGCGTCTTGAAACCTTTAAGAAAGTCTGCAAAGCTCACGGAATTAAAATACCTAAAGAATATTATGCAGAGGGGCTTTATCATGACCCTGTAACAAGTTCTGCTGGTACAGAAGTTTTTCTTTCTCTACCAGAGCCTCCTACCTGTATTTTTTACCCTGATGATTATGCAGCCCTTGGTGGAATCCGGGAACTGAACAGCCATGGACTTACACCGGGTAAGGATATAAGCATTGTTGGTTACGATGGAATTGCACTTACTTCCATGATGATTCCACCGCTCACCACTTACGAACAGAACGGTGAAACAATTGGACGCACTATGGCAGAAGCCCTGCTGGCAAAAATTGAGAATCCGGCTGAATTTGAGCCTAAAAAAGAAATGGTAACAGGGCGTCTCATAAAGGGCGGCACAGTTGTAAAACTGTAGAATTCATTTGCACAAAAGCAAATCATACGTTATACTTCACACTACAACGTTTTCGATAATTCGCGAAACTCTACAATAATACAAAGGAGACGCTCATGAAGTTCGGACACTTTGATGATGCCAACCGCGAGTATGTTATTGATACTCCGCGCACACCTTACCCTTGGATTAACTATCTTGGAACTCAGGGATTTTTCTCGTTAATTTCAAACACTGCTGGTGGATACAGCTTCTATAAAGATGCACGTCTCCGCCGAATTACACGTTACCGCTACAACAACGTACCTATCGACATGGGCGGCCGCTATTTTTACATCAACGATAACGGTACAATCTGGAATCCAGGCTGGTCTCCAGTTAAGACAGAGCTTGATTCTTATGAATGCCGCCACGGTATGGGCTACACAATCATCACCGGTAAAAAGAACGGGCTTAAAGCACAGGTTACCTTCTTTGTACCACAGGATTACGATGGTGAAGTTCAGCAGGTAGTTCTTACAAACGAAAGCGGTTCAGACAAAACATTCAAGTTCTGGTCATTTGCAGAATGGTGTCTCTGGGATGCTCAGGACGACTGCACAAACTTCCAGAGAAACTTCTCTACAGGCCGCGTTGAAATCAAAGATTCAACAATCTACCATAAAACAGAATACCGCGATCGCCGCAATCATTTTGCATTCTACTCTGTAAACGACAAGATTGACGGTTACGATACAGACCGCGACACATTCATTGGTCTTTACAACGGCTTCCATAACCCACAGCAGGTTCTCGACGGAAAATGTGGAAACTCACTTGCTGACGGATGGTCTCCAATTGCATCACACTACAAGGAAATTACTCTTAAAGCAGGCGAATCAAAAACTCTCGTATTCGTACTCGGCTACGTAGAAATGCCTGTTGAAAAGAAATTCGAAGCAGACGGCAAGACAATCAATAAAGAAAAAGCTCTTGCTATGATTGAAAAATACAATACTCCAGAAAAGTTTGCAGCAGGTATGAAAGAGCTTCGTGCTTACTGGGATAAGCTCCTTGGCATTCTCAACGTAAACACACCGGAAGACAAAGTAAACCGCATGGTAAACATCTGGAACCAGTATCAGTGTATGGTTACTTTCAACCTTTCACGTTCTGCTTCTTACTTCGAATCAGGAATTGGTCGTGGTATGGGCTTCCGCGATTCAAACCAGGATATTCTTGGTTTCGTGCATCAGATTCCAGACCGCGCCCGCGAACGTCTTATCGACATCGCATCAACTCAGCTTCCTGACGGTGGCTGCTACCATCAGTATCAGCCTCTTACAAAGAAAGGTAACGCAGACATTGGTGGAGACTTCTCTGATGACCCACTCTGGATGATTCTTTCTGTATCAGCTTATATTAAAGAAACAGGCGACTGGTCAATCCTCGACGCAAAGGTTCCTTACGATAACGATGAGTCAAAAGCAAAATCAATGCTCGACCACCTTACAGTAAGCTTCTACCACATTGTAAACAACAAGGGACCACACGGACTTCCACTTGCAATGCGCGCAGACTGGAACGACTGTATCAACCTTTCATGCTTCTCTGACACACCAGGCGAAAGCTTCCAGACATATACTAACCCTAAGTTCAAGAAAGAAGGCGGCTATTCAAAGGTTGCAGAATCTGTATTCGTTGCAGCCCTCTTTACTTACGTAGGACCAAACTTCGTAGGAATCTTAAATCATCTTGGTAAGAAAAAGGATGCCGCAAAGGCTCAGAAAGAAATCGATAAGATGAAGAAAGTTATGATGGATTCTGCATGGGACGGCAACTGGTTTATGCGTGCTTATGACGCTAACGGCCAGAAGATGGGTTCTAAGGAATGCGAAGAAGGACAGATTTTCATTGAACCACAGGGCTTTGCAATCATGTCTGATATCGACAAGGACGCAACAAAGAAGACTCTTGCCGCTATTGATGAAAGATTGAACACAAAGCACGGTCTTGTACTGAACAATCCTGCATTCAGCAAATACTATATTCAGTACGGTGAAATCTCTACATATCCGGGCGGATACAAAGAGAACGCTGGTATCTTTACACACAACAACGCATGGATTATCTGTGCAGCAGCATACGCTGGCGAAGGTGACCAGGCATTCAAGTACTACTCAGAAATCGCTCCTGCTTATACAGAAGAAACTTCTGATCTTCACAAGACAGAACCTTATGTTTACGGCCAGATGATTGGTGGTAAGGATGCAGGTTCTGATATCGGCCAGACAGGAAAGAACTTTGGTCAGGGAAAGAACTCTTGGCTTACAGGTACTGCAGCATGGAACATGGTTGCAATCAGCCAGTACATCCTCGGTATTCAGCCAGACTTCGACGGACTTAAGGTTGATCCTTCTATCCCTGCTAACTGGGACGGCTTTACAGCAACACGTCTCTTCCGCGGTGCAAAATACAACATCACAATCAAAAACCCAAGCCACGTTTGCAAGGGTGTTAAGTCGATGCTCGTAGACGGCACAGCAGTTGAAGGCTGCGTAGTTCCATACGTTGAAGGCAAGAAAGAAGTTAATGTAGAGATTACATTAGGCTAAACCTTACAATAAACAACATAAACACCATTGCGTTCCGCAATGGTGTTTTTTTATGCCTTCCTCCTTATATAACAATCTGTTATAGGTAAAATCCCCTATATCACTTGACAAATCGACATGACGGGGTAATAATTTACGCGGTCGTTTTGCCCTAAAAAATAACGGTCAAAAATACAAAATAAGGAGATATTCCCCTATGAAAAAAAGTCGGTTTGCCATATTCTCTGGCATTTTATTATCAGTGTTTTTAGTTTTGAGCTGCAGCAATTCCAGTGGCGGAAGTGATGATAACGGAAATAATGATTCACAGAACAAACAATATTTTACCGTTACATTTGACGCAGGAAGTCTGGGATATTTTGATTACAATACTTCGCTTACAAAGAAAGAAGTAAAAGTGGAAAAAGGAAAAGTCTGCTCGGAAGAAAAACCAATTATTACTTCCAATAACAATTATTCATATATATACGAGTATGAATATTACTGTAAAAAAGGAGATTCAGTACCTTTTGATTTTTCCACTTCTATAACAGAAAATATTATATTAGAAGCTAAGTATGGCATAAAAGTAGCAAATAACTTGAATATTAATACAAAATTTGATGGAACAAAATTTGAAATATCATTAAGTCATCCTTCAAGCTATTACAATATCGATAATTTTAACTACCATATTATCGTAGTTGATACTTCCACAAATCAGCAAATATTCGAAAAAGAAGGTCCTATTTATCGATGTAACTATTCTTCAATTGAAGTTACAAATTTAACTCATGCTTCAAAATATCTTATAAAGGTTGAATCAATATATGGAGAAGAACACTCCAAAAGTCTTGAAGAAACTGCTTATCCTGCTAAATCTACAAAAGTACTGTTGTTAATGTATCTGGATGGAGACAATGATTTAAATAATCCGATTTTTCTAGATATAAATGAGATTGAATATGGTCTTTCAAAATTATCTGCTGAGCAACAAAAAGATCTTACTGTTCTTGCACTTTGGGATGGTTGGATAGGAGATGGAAAGAAAACATATTATGGAGGATCTGCTTCAAGACTTATTCAACTTGGTGCCGATGAAGGTGAACTGTATTCTAATTCCATATTGACAGAAGCTGCACAGACTTTGTCTGATAAAACAATTGATTTGTCAGATAAAGTTGATTGGCTTGCAAACGGTGAAGTTGATATGTCTGACAAGAATACATTAAAGAATTTTCTTACTTTTGCAAAAAGTATTTATTACACTAGCAAAACCGATAATATTATTCTTACGTTCTCTAACCATGGTGCTGGACCTCGTTCTGCAACTGTAGCAAAAACAGTTAAATCTTTTAATGATAAAGATATTTCATATAATGATTTATATAGACAGAGAGCCATTTGTATAGATGAATCAACTGGTAAAGGAACTCTCTTAAAAACCTCTGAAATTTCTTCTGTCTTGACTGAAGTTGGTTACTCGGGTTACAAAAATCAAATAGGCTTAATTATTGAAGATGTTTGTCTTGGTGGTTCCATAGAAGAAGCTTACGAACTAAAAGATAATACTTCATATTATTTAAGTTCTCCAAACAATGCTCCTGACACAGGAATGGATTATACAACTTTAATTTCAGCTATAAAAGAAAATATTCTTGAAGCAAGTTTTGAAAACGTATTAACTGTTGCTAACAAAGTATGTCGTAAATATGTAGAGGATTATTCAATAACTGAAGATGACTGGAAATCGGTATACGAAAACTTCATAGAATCAAATGGTATAAACGAAGCTGAACTTTCCGACAGCGATATAAGCTCAATAAAAGCACTCTTATCAGTTCATGACCCATATTTGTGTACAATTTCATTATTTACAACTTCTTCTTTAAATGGCGTAAAAGATGCTCTTAATAAGGTAGTAGATGAAATTTTACAAAATGGAAACATCAAGTGTAAAAATTATTTCTACGATCAAACAACAAATTCCATTACCAATTCGCCCTCAGAAAGCACTATTGAAATTTCTAGACATTTTATGCTTTTGGAAAATAGTCTTCGCCCATATGATGATTTTTCAAGTACACTTATTCAATATCGTGGAAATTTTTCCTGGTTATATGATTTAGGCAGCAGTCTTATAAGAATGTATCAGGTAGCTAATAATGAAAACTGGACCACTCTTACTAATTATCTGGAACAACTTGCGGAGAAATTAGATGAGGCTATTGATTTTGCCTGGAGAGATGGATATGGTCAGCCTACATATAATTCTGATATTCTTTCATGTAAAGGAAAACCAGGATGGCTTCCTAGTGATATTTTATATGTCTTTTATGGCATTACAATCAGCGGTGAAACAGTAAAATACACTGTAGATGGAAATACTATAACTTTCATTGATGGCGAATATCCAAGCTGGTACACAGAGCTTAAGTTTGGACAAGACTGTAAATGGAATGATTTGCTAAAGTATTGGTTCGGTAGTAACTGAGGTATAAGATGAAAAAGATTTTCTTCATATCATTTATACTTTTTGCTTTCTGCAGTTTTTTCTATGGGCAGGAATTAAAACTATCGACAAAAAAACATGAAATACAAGTAAGTAATCATTCTTTTCTATCCGAGGAACATGTTGGCTCAAATATTATAATTACCGGTACCCTTACGGTAAATAAAAGCAAATTTTTTCTCACAGAGAATGAATCTTCCCGTTCGGCTGTTACCTTTAATCTTGTTGTAAAAAAATGGAAGTTAAAGAGACAGCTGAAAAAGCTAGATGGTCAGGAAGTCACCCTTTCCGGCGAGCTTCTTGAGGCTTCTTCTATCTGGACTAAAAAGATGAAGGTTCTGAAGGTAGAGTAAGCTGCTTTGAAGTAAATGCGTCGTAAAGACGAAAAAGGCTTTGTACTTTATTTTGTACAAAGCCTTTTTTTATTCTACTTCTACTGCAATCGGGCAGTGATCAGAGCCGAGGACGTCGGCCAGGATTACTGATGATTTTACTTTGTCGATGAAGGAAGGGTTTACGTACTGGTAGTCGATACGCCAGCCGATGTTCTTGTCGCGGGCGTGAAAGCGGTAGCTCCACCAGGTGTACTGCTTTGGTTCTTCGCAGAAGTGGCGGAAGGTGTCTACGTAGCCGGCAGCGGTGAACTTGTCCATCCAGGCACGTTCTTCGGGTAAGTAGCCGGCGTTGCCTTCGTTGGCTTTTGGATTTGCAAGATCAATCGGTTTGTGGGCAATATTGTAGTCGCCGCAGAGAACAATATTAAATCCGTCTGCTACAAGCTGGTCGCATTTTTTGAGCATTGCGTCGCAGAAGGCAAGCTTGTAGTCTAAGCGGGCTCCTGCGTCCTGGCTGTTTGGAAAGTAAGCTGATATTACTGCGAGCTTTCCGTATTTGGCAATTGTTACACGACCTTCATCATCAAAACGGTCGTCGCCCATAGTTTCAACACTGTCTGGTTCTGTTTTTGTAAAGATTGCAGTTCCTGAATAACCCGGACGTTTTGCACTACTAAAATAGCTCTTGTAAACACCACCTGGAGCAAGAAGCTCTGGTGAAAGCTGGCCTGGATTAGCCTTTGTTTCCTGAATACAAACTACGTCGGCACCACAGCCGAGAAGCCAGTCGATAAAGCCTTTTTTTTCAACGGCACGGATTCCGTTTACGTTCCAGGAAATTATTTTTTTCATTTAACTATCCATTTACAAGAATTTCTGAAATATTAAAACAGTTATCACCAATGTGCTCGATTGTTCTTACGATATCGATGTACAAAAGCTCGGACTTAACATCAGCTCCGCCTTCAAGACGCTTGCGGGCAACCTTCTTAAGATCTTTACGGAATGCGTCGATTCCGTCTTCAAGCTCGCGTGCAAGCTCAAGCTTTTCTGCAGTTAACTGCTTGTTGATATTAATACGGATAAACTGAAGGAACTGGCGCGCAAGCTCGATGTATGGCAAGAGGCGCTCCATATCTTCGGTCTGGAATTTCATCTTCTTTTCGATTGAGCGTTTAATCAGCATGATTGTACCGTAACAGCTGTCGCTCATGTTTTCGAGCTCGTCTACAATCTGAATCATGTTAGAAATGTGATTCAACTGTTTTTCGGTAACCTGAAGAGACTCACACTTAATCAGATAGTGGGTAATCTGTTCGTGCATCTGATCTGCATAATCTTCTGCAAGCACGCTGGCCTCGCCGTACTTTTCAATAAAATCATTATTACGCTTTGTAACACCAATCTGAATTTTATCGAACATATCGGTTACAACGTCGGTCATATCGGCAATTGCTTTTTCAGCCTGAATGATGTGAGTTGCAACAGCGTCTTTTGTAAGAAGTCCTGTAAATTCCAGCTTGTAAACGTTTGAAGTTTTTTCCGGATCATCCTTAATGATTTTCTGAGTAAGAAGCACAAGCGGATTCTGCATTGGAAGCAGGATTAATGTAGACAGGGTTTTGAATACTGTATGAAGCATTGAAATGCGGATTGCAATGTTTGAATGCTGTCCGCCTGGTGTAAGCATCATTACCAAATTAAGGAATGGATGGAAGAAGATGAGTGCAAGCACAGTACCGAACACGTTGAACATTACGTGAATCAGGGCTGAACGACGTGCATCTGCATTTGCACCAAGGGCCGCAAGAACTGCATCGATTGTAGAACCTACGTTAGAACCAAGGGTCATTGCTGCAGCCATTTCCCAATTAATAAGACCATTGAAGGCCATTGTAATTACGATTGCAGAAAAAGCAGAGCTGGAATGCAAAAGGGCTGTAATCAGGATACCTACAACAAAGCCAATAAGAATTGCAAGTGGACCACCGCCCTGAATCTTAAATAACCAGCCAAGCTGCTCCGGTGTGAATACTGCAGAAAGTCCGCTCAAACCAAGGAAGAGCATACCAAAACCCATAAGAGCTTCGGCCCAGTTTCTGTATCTTCCTTTTCTGATTAAAGCGCTGAAATAACCGATTCCGAAAACCGGAATGGCAAAAGCAGATATCTTAAAATTGAATCCAAAGATGGCGACAATCCAGGCGGTGATTGTGGTACCAATGTTTGCACCGAATATAACACCTACAGATTGTGCAAGGGTCATAAGTCCGGAGTTGACGAAGGTAACAACCATTACAGTAGTTGCACCCGATGACTGAATAATCATCGTAACAACAAGTCCGGTCATAAGGGAAGCGAATCGGTTTCCTGTAAGAACCGAAAGAGCACGCTGAAGCTTTTCGCCAGAGCTCTTCTGAATACCGTCGGACATGAGCTTCATTCCGTAAAGGAGGAGACCCAGGCTTCCAATCAGTTCTAAAACGGGCTGTATGACATTCATATTCTAATTTTACCGAAAAGCCCCCTTCTTTTCAAGAAAAATAAAATGATGTAAAATGTGCAGAAATGAAAATTAGAACAACTTTAATACTTGCATTTTTCGCTGTTCCTCTTATTTTTAGCAGCTGTAAAAAACAGCAGAAGGCTCCCGACCCAGACAGCGTTGAACTCACTTTAAATACTGATAATAACGATTCGCTTACAGCATCACTGAATACAACTCAAAAATGGCACCTCACAAATAAAAGAGTATGCGTGCTTTTTGGTTATGACTTTAATAATCCGGAAATAAAGGAAGGTCTGCTTGCCCTGCTTCGCGAAAATTTTGGACTTGCCGAAGACGGCGGGCTGATTTTCCCTGTTTCTTACCCGGACGATTTTAAACACGGAGTTCGCGGTTATGCTTCGGACTTTGCAGCAATTCTTCAGGAAGAGGATTTAGACCTCGCCGGAATTGTACTTCTTGGTGCCCCGGAAAATACTCACACTGCACTTGCAAAAAATCAGGATAAATGGGAACAGAATGTACCCTACCCGGTTGTTGCACTCTTTCCTCAGGACGATGTTCTTGGAATTGAATCTACCTGCGACATTGTTGTAGACAAGGGACAGACTGCAGGTATTACCGGAGAAATTGCCCCGGAAGAAAGCGACGGACAGATTCACCCGAATGCGCCGGAAATTATTGTTGAAACAATTAAGTATATTCAGCTTTTGGACGGAGCTCCTTCGCGCACCCGCGATTTGCAGAAGCATATGGCACAGATGCTCGAGGGCTTTCAGTTCCACCACTACACAGATCCTGAAAGCGGACTGCAGTCTATTAACCACTTTGTATTAAACTAACATGATTGAAATTTCTCAGCACGCTCAAAATATAATCGGCTCGCGAGACGCAATTGCGGCTCTTGAAACAAAGGACCACGCCCGTCTGCTTGTGCTTTCGGACTCTCACGGAAGGTACGGCATTTTCGAAAGTATTGTGCGCGGCTTTGGAAGAGAATGTGACGCGTTGATTTTTTGTGGTGACGGCGTGAGCGACATTGCTCAGCTTTTGTATGCGGCTAAGGCCGATAAGAAGCTTGGTGAGTGCCTGCCGCCGGTGATTGCCGCCGTACACGGAAACTGTGATCCTGCCTCGTACCCGCTCGACAAGGGAACACTTTATTTTTCCAGTATGATAGAGCTTAAGGTGAATGGACGCGGCTTTCTTGTTACACATGGCCATAATCAGGGCGTGGACTGGGGTGTAGAAACACTCGGGCTGGAAATGCAGGTAAGCGAATGTACAACCGCCTTTTACGGTCATACCCACGTTGCCCGCGAAGATAATTTCAAAAACTTTAAGATGGTGAACCCGGGAAGCTGTTCAAGACCTCGCGGCGGACAACCGGCAGGCTTTGCAATTGCGACAGTAGAAAAGAGCTTTGTTGATATTGCTTTTATAAAAATGGAAGCCGGCAGCGACGGGGCGACTGAATATAAAATCTGGAATCCGTATTAAAGCATAAAGCCGAAGCTGTCGTGGCCAGGATACACAAGAGTGCCGGAAGGAATTTCTTTTTGCAGCCGCGCCAGACTCTTTTGAATTTCAGCTTCATCTCCGCCATACATATCTGTACGGCCGTAGCCGCCGTAATCAAAGAGGGTGTCACCGGAAATTAAAAGGCCGCGCCCCTCTTCTCCAAAATCAGCTTTATAAAGACATATTGAACCTGGTGTGTGACCCGGAGTATGCAGTACCTTCCAGCCAAAAATTGTCATGCCATC
This sequence comes from uncultured Treponema sp., assembly GCA_946407195.1. Classification (GTDB taxonomy): domain Bacteria; phylum Spirochaetota; class Spirochaetia; order Treponematales; family Treponemataceae; genus Treponema_D. The sequence goes on from CAMJNC010000034.1 coordinate 16,463, forward strand.
TCTCAAAAGGGTATCTGCCGCAGGCTGCGCACCAACTACTTGCAGTAATTCCGGCGCGCCAAAAAAACGCAGCACCGCTTCATTCATCGGCCCAGGCACGCCGCTTCCACCAAGCTCATTAGCTTCAAGACCATGAATGCAAATCTGAGCATTCGGAAAAGCAGCCTTGAGCGGAGCAATTCCGGTAATATGGTCAAAATGCGAATGAGTTAGGACAATTCCCTCGCACTCTAATTTGTGTGCTTTAAGATATTCTGTGATTAGATTTTCATCGCCGCTAAGGGCGCAGGCAGCAGGGTCTACAATAAAACACTTGCCGCCCTCAAAAGGAACGACAAGTGTATTTACTTTAAAGACGCCTGTGTGTAAGACGTGTATTTTCATTAAACTCCGAAAGGCTCTTTGTCAGCAGCGGCTTTTTCTGCAGCGGCATAAGCGGCAGCATCTTCTGCAGCCATTTCTGCTTCTTCTGCAGAGTACTCTGTCTGGCTTTCTGCACTATCAGCTTCTGAAGCAGCTTCGCCTTCTGCATCTGACTTCTGGCGGCTGTAGCTTACTGCGAGCTTGCGTCCGCGATAGTCGTAGCCGTTGAGCTTATCAATTGCAGTCTGAGCATCTTCTGTATAAAGCTGTACAAAAGAATAATTTGCAAGAACCTTAATATCGCCGATGCGCTCGCGGTCAATGCCTGCGATTGCAATAAGAATACCTACGAGGTCGCGTGGGTAAACACGGCGGTTTTT
>CAMJNC010000035.1 GCA_946407195.1 uncultured Treponema sp.
GAATTGCGTACTGGAAAGTTTCTTCCGGCATTGTCTGGTGCCATGCTGTATCCATGATAGCTGAGTGAGGAATGTTTGGCATTACCTTCTGAGCAGCTTCAATACCCATGATGTTAGCTGGCATGTGGAGAGGTCCGAGGTCTACAACCTCGCGGAATCCGTCGAGAACCTCTGGAGTGATAAGTACAGACTTTGTGAACTTTTCGCCACCATGAAGTACGCGGTGACCAACAGCTCCAATTTCGTCCATAGATTTGATTACACCAACTTCAGGGTCAGTGATTTCTTTAATGATAAGTTCGATTGCTTCTTTGTGAGTTGGACAAGGGCTTTCGATTTCTGTTTTCTTTCCCTTAGCCTTGTGAGTAATGCAGCTTCCTTCAATTCCGATGCGTTCTACAACACCGTTAGCCATTACTTCTTTGTTGTCCCAGTCATAAACCTGATACTTTGCAGATGATGATCCGCAGTTCAATGTAAGAATTACCATTGATATCTCCTAAAATAATATATGCGAAAAAAAACAGCCTGCCCAAAAGCAGACTGTTTTAATTATAGAAAAAAATAGTATGATTTTCAATCAGTCAGCAGAAAGACTACTTAACCTTAAAATACTTGGTATCATCCCATTCAAACAAAACAAACCTATAGTCACCGTAATTGTCTGTTGAAATGACATAATACAATCTGAACATAAGTTTATTATCTGGATTTTTCACAACCCCATTTTTTCCAAAATCAAAACCAGAACATTTGTCTCCAAGCCAGTTCCAGCTCTGATAATTCCAGTATTCATCCTCAAGTTCCAAAACCCAATGACCTCCATTCATCAAAGAATAGCCATTTCCATAATAAAGTTCAGGTTCTTGATTAAATACAAGAATGTTACTATCTACTGTGTATTTTGTATTTTCAAAGTAATAATCTCCCAATCCTGACGTTGCAGTTACAGTCAATTCTGGAGAAGTATATATTGTCGAATAATTTGAATTCTGGAATTCAATTACTACTTTATATGTATTTCCAGCTTCTACGAAAGGGAAAGCCCATTTATTATCAAATACCAGCGATGGAACTGAAATTTTACCATTTGAATCTGTACTAAAACCGACATCTGCAACCTGCTTTCCGTTTATATAAAATTTTCGGATTGCTGCATCTTCAGGAATCTCATCCGTATCGATATTTATAATCAATCCGCCTCCAGTTGCTGTCTTATCTACAGAAATAATGTTTGGAATATCTATTCCTTTTAACCAATAGTTGAAATAATTTCTGGTAGCATCGTAAATATTTGTTCCCCTGTCTACCAGAGAATATCCACCAGGCTGCCAGGTACCATAACCAAAACCGCTAACACCAAGTCCTGTATAATTCAAATCAGGACTCTTAATATAGTCTTTCAGCATCTTCTGCCAGTCTAAAAACATTTTGCTGCAGCGCTCATAATTCCATAAAGAATCTTTAGCGGTAAGCTCTATCAAATATTTTATAAACAGTGCTTTAAACTCAGAAACCTTTAAGAGATTATCGATAAGAGGATGTTTTACTCCTCGTCCCCAGTCAAGCGGATTATGTTTAAAGCCTCCATCCTTAATTGAAGCACCAAGTGTGTTATCATAATCAAAAGGAATGAAATATATCTTTCCTGTTCCCTTTTTACCTGTATCAAAATACAAATAATAGTTATTTGAATTTCCCCAATAGTCATCATCCATTCCGCAGATGATATTTATTGCATAGGTTTTGATAAAGAAATCAACATCGAACCATTTTTCATAGAAAGTTTTAATTTCTTCTTCATCATCTGACAATGCATTAAGACCTGAAATAAAACTCTGGAATTCGGTTTTAGCTTCTGAGAACTTATCTTTATTTGTCTTTAAATCCTGATTATAGCTGTTCCAGATATAACCGATATGAGTTTCATCTTCACGACCATTTTCTTGCATATCGGCAGGCACTTCGTCTCCCTTGTGAATGATTCTTATATCTTCAACACCCATGTTCTCTTTTCCTTCTACAAGCGAATTAGCACACTTCCACAAGTTTCCTTTATTATTTGTCCAGGCATTTTCAGCTTTATTTTCATCCTTATCACTTGCACGGGCCTTAAGAGACTGCTTATTTACTTCTTCAAACATTTCGTAAACACCAAAGTCCACGGTAGTAATCTTTGTTGTGTCTTCACTCTTGTCTTCGCGGATTTTCAAAATCAGTCTTGTGTGGCTTGCACGTGGAGCTGTCCATATTCCGTTTTTGCGGAATAAATCATAACAGAAAATTTCACGTGTACAGCTGGAATCCATACGCTTAAGAGCAACACCCTTCATACAGTTAGACATTTTCTGATCCTGATTATCTTCCAGAAATTCTTCAAAATCTACTTTAAAATGTGTCTGTCGGTAATCATTATTCGGCTTGCTGGCATATTCATAATAACCAGCATTCCACGATTCATTCATCTGCCCCTGTTCATTACCATTATCTACACCCTGAGGACAGTAACGGCTGGTATTTCCTCTGAGACGGAATCCGACATCTTTCAAGGTCCAGGAATAACCATCCTTTTCGTAAGTATAGGCTTCTGCATGTACACAGTTTTCGTTTTTATAAAAATAACGGTAATCATCGCAAAGCTTATCCCATTCGCTGCGATTTATTACGATTGTAGTTGTTCCTAGTGTCTGATTGTTAAAGATAAAATCAAGACTTTTTGCACTTGAAGTATCATATATTGGATTGTTATAAACAATATCATCTGTTCCAGATTGTGAACCACCATTTTCACCCTGGCCACCCTGCTGGCCTCCGCCTTGCTGTGAGCCACCTTGTGAACCACCATCTCCTTGCTGGCCTTCCTGTGAGTCTCCTTTTCCCTGCTGGCCTTCTTCCTGACCTGTTTTTACTGGCTCCGGATCTCCATCTGCTGAATTAGCACATCCTGTCAGTAAGACAGAAAGACAAAAAATGACAGCGCCTGCTGCTGAAAAACACTTTTTCATTTTTTTCTCCTATAGAAACTTTTAAAATAAGTATTTAATAAGTGTAGTAGCAGCTTGAACTATCTGTCAAGAATAAAGTCTAAAGAAATGAGATTATTTACACATAACAATATTGTCAGCTTTGAACTTGGGCTGCTTTTTGTAAAGATATTTTAACGGATGCACATCGAAGGCGTTAGCATACCAGCCGCCAACCTCGGTGAGGTCAATTACGCTTGAAGAAACCGAGCGGTAAAGTGGAAGAATCATTCCCTCATCCAGCAAAATGTTTTCTGCCTGGCCGAGAAGAATCAAGCGGTCCTGTTCGCTTGCCATTGCGGCCTGCTCCAGAAGAGTGTCAAAGCGCTCGTTTTTCCAGCCGGACTCGTTCATTGTAGAAGCGCCGCGGAAAAGCTCGAGGAAGGCAAGAGGGTCTGCAAAGTCACCGATCCAGGAGGTTACGAGAATGTCTGCGTCGGCGGCCGCCACGGTGGAGTAATACTGGTACGATGGGATTTTGCGGATTTCGAGCTCTACTCCAAGCGGATCAAGAGCATCGCGCATCAGCTTTTCGTCTTCTTCTGTAAATTCGTTTTCAAAAATATGCATTACAAGCGGAATACGTTCTTCTGCAGGAATTTCATATTTTGCACGGGCATCCTTCATTTTAAGAGAGGCTTCAATTCCATCTGTATAATCAAATCCATCAATCTGCGGATAGCCTGCAAGCGGGTAAACCAGAGTTGTTGCAGGAATCAGGTATTTTTTATGAATTTCATTCCAGGGAAAAGCCTCAAGCACTGCATTACGGAATTCTGGTAAATCCCAAACCTTTGAGCACTGGCTGTCTGCAGGCTTTCTGCTGCTCATTTTAAAATAAAGGAAGCCGGTACCAAAGGTTGCATTTAACTGAATGGCTCTTAAATCAATAAGCTTCTGCTGATTAACACTTGCAGTTACCCAGTCTACTGCACCGGTATTAAAGTAATAGGTATTTTCCTCTGGGTTATCTGACTGAACAAAGGTTATGCGTTCGAGCGTTACATTTTTGTTATCCCAGTAAAAAGGATTCTTCTTGAGAATGTATTTTCTGTCTGTAACAAATTCCAGCTCGTAAGGACCGCTATAAACCTCCGGATTACTGTGTGTAATTGAAAAGGCTGTATGGCACAAAATCTTTGGAAGATAATTTGCCGGATTATTCAGATATATAGAAAGAACATTTTCTGCTGTTGCATAAATTCCAACTTCACTAAAATCTGCCTGGCCCATTCTAAATGCTTCTGCTCCACGGACAATATCAAAAAGTGAAGAATATGGAGACGCCGGATTTGCAAGCATTCTTAGCCAACTGTCACGTACAGCCTCTGCGGTTATTTTTTCACCGTTACTAAAATATGCATCATCACGCAAGGTAATTGACCAGCGTTTTTTGTCGCGCGAAATCTTAAACTCTTTTGCAATTGCATATTGTGGTTCAAGAGAAATCGGGCTGATTGAAAACAGACCTTCAAAAAGTCCGTTCAAAATCTGAGAGTCGCTTGAATAATTTGTAATCTGTGGATTTAATTCGTGAACTCTAACTGACTCGACGATTATAAAATTCTGCTGAAGCTCCTGCGGAAGTCTGTCTTTTTCGGCACGCTGATTTTCCTCAGCATTTTCCAGTTCCAGAAGCTCTTCCGGTGTGAGCTCATGGTCAGGCTCATCATTATACTCCTGTGAAAATACAGGAGACAAAATAACAGCCGCCCACAAGGCTGAGGCGGCAAATTTTCTGATTTTTTTAAGCATTATCTGTAATTCCTAATTTGCGCATTTGTTCGCTTTCTTCTTTGAAAGAAGCATAATCACTGCGTTTCTTATTAGCATTTATTATGGAATTGCGCAAGGCAGAAAGCTCAATCTGCATACCCTTTACGCGGGCTTTATTTTCTGTAGCGACCTCTTTCTTAAAATATGCGTCAAAGGAATTAATAATAACAAATACCGACTGAAGCTCAGAAATCTGTTTATTTACAAAGCCAAGAATAGCATCTTCGTTGGCAGTTTCAATACGCTGATATTCATGCCCCTTTGTACCTATTCCGTTGTAAACGCGTTCTTTTTTAGCAAGGTCTGTCATAAACTCAGTAACGTTAAGCTTTTGAATTCTTTCAACACCAGTTTTTGCATCCTTTACAGGAAGCTGACAGATTCTTTCCGGCTCTTTAAGATTAAACGCTTTTATAATCAGCGCCATAAGCCTGTTCCAGAAGGTTGCCTTGCGTGTAAAAAGAATATCAAAGTTTTCGCTGAGTTTTGCATGGAGCTGAATTAAGGTTGGAGCACAGGCACCAATTGAGAGCACTGCCTGCATAAGCATCTCTTTAGTATCAGGACCAGCTTTTTTCTTTGTTTCATTTTTAACTACATTTTTGATTGCAAGCTTTTCTAAAACTGCTGCCTGTCTTTCTTCTTTATTCGGGCCATGATCCTCTTCAATTATTTCATTTACAAGGTCATTATAAAAGTTTTTCTTTCCGGTTACTTTTGAATAGAGTCTCTTAATTTCACTAAGCTCGCCTTCTGGAGAGGCTGCGGCTTTTGCTTTATCGAAATCAGGGTGCTCAAACAAATCCTTTCTTAGGCCACCCTTATAAAGTTCCCGCTGGAAAACTCCAAGCTCATTAAGAATCTTGCTTATTACCTTTACTGCCTGAGAGCATTTTGCAATGCTGTCATTAATCATACTCTGAACAACGTTTGGTGCACCGCTTTTTGCATGATTAATTGTTATTGCAAGAGCGCGGGTATTCATTTTTACGTTGTTCATTGAAAGGTCATCCCATTCAAAAACGGAATTAAAATCAAGAAGTTTTTTAACATTCTGAAGAGTGAAATTTTCAGTAGAAAAACGAAAGTAAGTACAGATAAAGTCGAGCATTGTTTCGTAATTCGAAAAGCGTTCGCCAAAAACATTGGAAATATCGCTTTCTGCAAACGGAGTTGACTCAGGAACTACAATCTGCGAAATCTTTTTATCAAGACGATAAGGGTCTGGTACAATCAGAGATTTTTTAACAAAACACTCATACAAATTTTTTACACAGGAATGCATAAGGCGATACTGGCTCAGCAGTTCCTGAAGACATTCCGAGTTATACCATTCCTGTTTTTTACTAAGAGCTGCCTGCAGCTCCTGTCTGAATTTTTCCTCTTCCATACCTTCTATTATCGGCAGAAATAGTAAATTACTTGCTCAAAATCTTTACAGGTGTTCCAGGTGTAATAGAAGCGAAATTTACCTCGTAACGGTCACCGTTTTTATCGGTTCCAACCTCAAAATAGAAAGTTTCATCTTCTGCACGGAAAATTTTTCCCTTTACAGTTTTGTCTGCCTTGAATTCTGCATCAGCTCCGTTTTCTGTAATCAGGTAGCGGGCCTTGCCTGTAACATAAACCGGCATATGTTCGTAATCAGTTGCAAACTCGAGAATGGCATTTGTTTTTGCAAGAGCCATAAGGGTTTCGTAAGATTCTTCAAAATAGCCTTTCTGGTCTGCAACAGCCTTACGGCTTTCTGTAAGCTCATTTGAAAGCGAAGTAACCTTTCCGTTAAGCTCAACATTTTCGCTGAAAAGCTTTGCTGTTGTATTTGCAAAGGTTACACCCATCTGATTTACCAGCTTACGTGAAGCCTTTACATAACCCGGAATAGAATTCTTTTGAGGAAGTGCGGCTACAGCCTGATCCAGATATTTGTAATCATCGTAAATTGTCTGATATTCGTTCATTACTACAAAAATATTCTGTGCAGTAATATTTCGTTCCTTCATAGCTGCACTTGCATTAAAATCTGCAGCACCGGAAGAATTAGCTCCTGAAATAATCTTAGCAGCCTTTGCATCATTAAGCTTTGGATCGAGCAGCGCAATTTCAGCCTGATACTGTTCTGAAACAGAGCGTACTGCAGTTCGGATTTCTTCGGAATTACGACGCTGTGTTTCTGCAAGCTTCTGATTCATTTCAATAATGCGGCTTTCGTACTGGTCCTTTATTTTCTTCTGCTCAAGCTCCTTTACACGACGTTCTGTATTCAGAGCCTTTTCTTTTTCCTGAGCAGCCTGAACCTTTGCCGAGTCAAATTCTGCAAGCTGTGCTTTATACTCCTGAATCTCTTTATCTGCCTGAGCAAGCTGTCCTTCATACTCTTCATGTATTGCAGCTACAGTATCTCTGTATTTTTTCTCTGCTTCAGCCACAAGCTCTGAACGCTTTTTCTTTGTAAGACGTGTCATAGAATCAATGACAAAAAGATCGTTTGTCTGAGCATCTTCTGCGGCCTTGAGCTTTACTGTCATATCGCCTTCAATTGTCGCACGCTTTTTTACGGCATTGTCGTAATTTGTCTGAGCGGCACCAACTGTGTTTAAAAGATTTTTAAGATTTAAATCATCAAACTCTGCAACGCTTACAGTAATTTCCTCGTTATGCGCAGAAATTGTTTTTGTCATTATAAAGGCAATTGCAAATACAACTAAAAAACAACCAATAAGCATGAATGCAGAAAAAGGAGAATGGTTCTTTTTTGACTTAGCATATTCCTTTTCAATATTATAACTCTGTTCAGAGGAAGTCTGATGAATGCGCTCCAGTTCTTTTCCAAGAAAGAGCATTACTTCTTTATGAATCTGATTTGATTTCTCTTCTTCTGTTATTTTGTTGTCATTGCCCATATTCCGCTCCAATCTGCAGGTGCGCCCTTTGTTCCCATTCGCTCAAGGAATACCTGAGTGACATCCAGTTCAAGTCCCTTAAAGATTTTTCGTGCTGCCTTCCAGTCACCGTCGTAATAAGCCTTTAAGCCCTCTTCAAACTTCTGATACTGCTCAAGCAGGCTTTCTTCCATTTCGTTTGTATCGAATGGGAAGTAAATTTTCTTTCCCTTGGTTTTTCCCTTTACCTGAACTGTATCAATTTCTATGAATTTATAACGGGCAGTTTCTGAGCTTACCTCGTCTTTAATTGATTCTGAAACAACTACCGGTATATGGTAGATTCGTGTGAGACCCTCGAGTCGCGATGCCGAGTTTACGGTATCGCCGATTACGGTGTTTGTCATGTGAGACTGCCGAGGGTCTTCAAAGTCGTTGCGTCCGATTGTTCCGTAGAATACCTTTCCACCATCAATGCCGACGCCAACATCAACCATTACAGCCTGGAATACACGCTCTTCCGATTCAGTAAGCTTTCGCTTCTTTTCAATTTCTTCGCGGCGAGCCTGCATTTCCTGACGAAGCTCTGCCGTTGCCCTTGTAATGTTCCAGGCAGAAATAACTGCGTTATAAGCCTTTGAACGCTTAGACTCAAGTGTTCCGTAAATTGCAAGAATTGCGTCTCCAATGATAGAACCAACAATTCCCGAATTCTCGTGAACATTATGAATTACGCGGTTATAGTGAACATTCAAAACTTCAATAATGTCGTTACCAAGAGTTTCTGTACGGTAAGTAAAGCTCTTTACATCAGAAAAGAGCATTGCAAGATCCTGCTGCTTACCTTCAAGACCAACATCGCGACCGGCATAAGCCTTGGCAACAATATCCTTAGAAACGAATTTCTGGAAGGTATCGAGAAGGTTATTAACCTGCATAGAAAGCGAGTTGAACGAAGCAGCCATATAAGTCACATCATCATTCGGAGCCTTTGAAATATCGATAAGTGAAAGCTGCTTTTTCTTCTGCATTTCAATAAGGTCGTCAGTGAAAGAACGAAGAGGCTTAAACTCACGGTTGATTGTAATATATCCGGCTGCAACAAAAAGAAGTGTAAAAATAATTATCAGAGCCGAAATGATTCCGTAAACTCTGTAGTTTGATTTTTCAAGGTCTGAACGAAGCTCTGCACGAATAATATAGTAGCCCCAGTCATCCTGATATTTATAAACACCAAAATAATCTCCATAAGGACTGGTGAAGGAAATTGAACCTTCCTCTATTCCCTGCTCTTTATTTGCATTTATAAGCTTAAGGGCATTTTCATCAAACTCAGGAAAATCAGCCAGCGAATAAGCATCTACAAAAAATTCAATTCCGCCGTTGTCTGTTACACCAAGTGCAAGGCTGTTTGGATTTGCAAAACCAGTTTCTGCGACCTTACACATTGTTTCAATACTTTCATCTCTGTTACCTGAATACGAATAAATCTGAAACTGGTTTGATGAAGTTGTATAAAGCTCCTTAAGCTGACTCACCATAATCGTATTATTCAAATTAATTATCTGGCGCTGAGTAAGCTGAAGCGAAATAAAATTTGTAATGAAGTTTGAAAGCAGAATCAGACATATAAAGATGAGAAGCATCTTTAAACCAATAGGTATAATCCGCGTCTTTCCTACTCTGGAAAAGAATGTAACCTTACCAGACACAACGAGCCTCCAAAATTAAATAGTTTCTCCGGGATTATTTTTAAATCAGTTATTTTGAATAAATTTAGAAAATGAGTTTTTCGCAAACGTTGTAGTAACTATAAATTATAAATGAATTGAATAAAAAACGCAATTTTTTTATCATATCTTCTATGAAAGAAAAAAACTCAATCGTCAAATCCGGACTTGTACTTACCCTCATGACCTTTGCTTCACGCATTATGGGACTTATCCGCGAAATGACAAAGGCTGCCTTTTTAGGAACCTCTATGTATGCGGATGCCTTTGCAACCGCCTTTATGATTCCAAACCTTTTGCGCCGCCTTTTTGCAGAAAACGCAATTTCTGTTGCCTTTATTCCAACCTTTAAAAAATATCTTGCAAATGGTGATGATGAAAAAAATCATTCTGAAACTCAGGAATTTTTAAAAGCAACCTTTACCCTCGTTTCGTTTTTAACAGCCTGTGTTGTTGTGCTTGGAATTATCATTACTCCATACCTTGTTCCGGTTTTCTGTAAAAAGCCTGTAGATCCTGCAGCCGCTGATTATGCAATGCAGCTTCAGGCCTGGCTTCTTAAGAAGGATGAAATTACAATTCTTACAAGAATCATGTTCCCGTATCTGTTTGTAATTTCCATTGCAGCATTTTTTCAGGGAATTTTAAACGGCTGTAAGATTTTTGCACCATCTGGCTTTACTCCGGTTCTTTTTAATGGAATCGTAATTCTTGCAACCTATATACTTTCGCCTTTTACTTCGAATCCGGCTCGCGCAATGTCTATTGGTGTAATTGTAGGCGGATGTATTCAGGCACTTTTCCAGTGGCCGTTTATTCACAAGACCGGCTGGAAGATTTGTTTTACAAGCCTCAAAAAGACCTTTACGAATCCGGGAACAAGACGCGTTATGACGCTGATTCTTCCTACTATCGTTGGAATGGCAGCATATCAGCTTAATGATGTTGTTTCGACTGCACTTGCAAACAGAACCGGAGATGGAATTGCTTCAAGCCTTCAGTACAGTCTCCGCCTTCAGGAGCTGATTCTCGGACTTTTTGCGGTTTCTATTGGAACTGTAATTCTCCCGGACTTAAGCGGACTTGCAAACAATAAAAAGTGGGATGAATTTAATTCTATGCTGATTCAAGCAATTAAAATTATGACCCTTATTTCAATTCCTGTAACTGCTTACTCGCTTATCAGCGGAAAGGAATTGATTTCGCTGCTTTATAAATCAAGAAGCTTTGATGACAACTCGGTTGCACTTACGCTCGGGGCTTTTAAGTTCCATATTGCAGGTCTTCTGTTTATAGCCCTGAACAGAATTATTTCGCCGGCCTTTTATGCGCAGGGAAATACAAAGCTTCCTACAACTGCCGGAATAATCAGCTTTGGCGTAAACATTGTGCTTGCACTTGTGCTTGCCCGCTTAATGAAAGGAAATGGAATTGCGCTTGCTTTGAGTGTTGCAAGTCTTTTCAATACAATCTTCCTTTTTGTATTTATGAAAAGAATGGAAGCAATTGAAGTTGGAAAGGTTTTAAAGGGAGCAGTTTTGTACGCGCTTAAAATGTGCGCCTTCTCTGCAATTGCCGCAGTTCCAACCTATTTTGTTCACAAGCTGATGACCGGCTTTTTTGAAGGACACGGAAGAATTGTTGGCTTTGGAGCACCGGTTATGATTTCTGCAATTGTGTTTGGCATTGTGGGAGTGCTTGAGCTTGTAATTACAAGAGATGAGATTATCAGTGTTATTTTAAAGAAGGTAAAACGATGAAAGAATATACAAAAGAAGAATTAAAAGAAATCTACCGTACACGCCGAAACGCCCTGGCCCGCGAAATGCGCAGCCGCAGCGTAGGTGCGGTTGTTTTTATAGACAGCGAAGAACACCGCGAGCCTGCAGTGCCTTATTATACAAATCACCCAAGCGATGCCGTGCTCATAATTTTCAGCGACGGCTACACTGTTCTTGTACCATGGGACGAAAATCTTGCCCGCCAGCAGGCACAGTACGACAAGCTGGTTCCATATACACGCTATAAAAATAAGGACATAGATGCAATTTTAGCCGTACTAAACGTGTGCTATACTCACGGCGAAAATAGCCGTGTTGAGCTTCCGCCTTACCTTACCTACCCGACTTATCTCAAATTTATAGACGCACTTGCAAGCTACGACTGCCGCTGCAAGGAAGACGGGCTTCATCAGTTTGTTGTTGAAAGCCGTATGATTAAAGACGAATATGAAATTGAATGTACCCGTGAGGCGGCACGTGTTGGTGACCTTATAATTAATGAAATTGAAAAAAAGGTTCGCAAGGGCACAATTAGAACCGAAACTGATGTAGCTCTTTTAATAGAAAAAAAGCTCCGCGAACACGGCTGCCAGAGAACCGGCTTTGATACTTTGGCTGCAGGGCCTTCCCGCAGCTTTGCAATTCATGCCTTCCCGGGATATACTGCGGCACAGTGGCCGGCACAGGGCCTTTCCATTCTGGACTTTGGTGTTGTTTATAACGGATATACAAGCGATACTACTTTAACGATTGCAAAGGGCCCTCTTACTTCCGCTCAGGAAAAACAGCTGGAGCTTGTTCAAAAGGCATACGATGAATGTCTTGCGCTTTACACTCCGGGCCGTCCTATCATGGAAGCAGCAAAAAAAGCTGACAGTGTTTTTGCGGCCGCAAAGCGTAAGATGCCTCACACGCTTGGACACGCTATTGGACTTGAGATTCATGAGCAGCCTCGTGTGAGCCCGCGAACTGCGCCTGAGGTACTTTTTAAACCTGGAATGATTTTAACTTGCGAGCCGGGCCTCTACGATGTTGAAATCGGAGGTACCCGGCTCGAAAACGATGTCCTCATTACCGAAACCGGCAATGAGGTTATTACTCATTCACGTATTATCAGAATCGATTAGAAAATAGCAACCTTCTGATCTATAAGTGCAATCTGCTCAAGAATTGCATCTGCACTTACACACAGAGCCTTGCACAGGAATTGGTCTTCGAGTCCCTGTGCAAGCTTTTTCATGTCTGAAATAACATGTCTGATAAGGTCGTTGCTCAATTCTTCTTCACAGCAGTCTTCGAGCTGGCGATTGTATTCTTCACCGAGAACTCCGGACTTAATGAGCGATTCTGCGGTAATAAGAAGGCCTGGCTTTCCAGACATCTTCTGAATGATGTATTCAATTACCATGCGCATGCGGCAGCAGTCGTATGAGTTTTTATCCTTTTCAGGCAGGAAGCTGGAAAGAGTTCTGAGTTTTTTGAAGAGCTCGAGCTCTGCGGCGTAATCCTTTGCTGTCTTGTCGTCGTTGAGAATGCGGCCGATTTTATCTACCATATCATCTGCAGTTACAAAGCATTCATCTGAAAGGTCATCATATGCAGTTGCTTCTGTCGGTTCATTAACTGATTCAACAGCAGGAGCTTCAACGGTTTCTTCAACAGGTATTTCTGCTGCTTCTGAATCGCTGAGTTCATAGATTTCGTCTACAGTTACAAACGGATCTGAGGTTAATTCTTCAAATTCCTGTGCAGAAATTCCAACTAACATTCCATCATTCATTGAGTCATCCTCAACCTCTGCATCAGAATCTTCTTCCGCATCAGCTTCGTCTTCAATATCTATTTCACTCTCCGTTTCTTCTTCAATCTCTGGTTCAATTTCAGCATCAACTTCTGGTTCAGCCTCTTCCTCAATTGCAGGTTCTTCTTCAACCTCAGGTTCAGGTTCTTCCGGTGCTGGTTCAGATTCTTCTGTCTCAGGCAGTTCTTCTGAATCAAAACCATCAAGGGCTGCTTCTTCTGCCAGTGTCTCTTCTGATTCTTCTGAATCCTCAGGTTCTTCTACAAAATCTGTATCGCCGAATTCTTCATCATAAAGCTGAAGATCAAAATCGTCCGAAGGGATTTCCTCCTGTGCTGTTTCTTCGACAGCTTCAACCACGGGTTCTGGCTCAGGAGTAACTTCCGGCTGCAAATCATAACCTGCAAGCTTTTCTTCTACAGCTTCATCTACTGCCTTTCCAACAGCTTCTTGAATCATCTCTTCATTCTGCTGCTTCATTTCTTCAGCAAACTCTTTCTGCTGCAATGCCATTTCGCGCTGCTGTAGCTCAAGCTCCTTCTGCTGCTGCTTCAAATCATCCATCATTTTCTGTGCTTCAGCAAGAGTAGCAGAATCATCTGCAGGCTGAGGTGCTGGCTTTGGTGCAACAGGCTCAGGTTTTGTATTCACTGGCTCGCTGATTTTTTCAACAGGTTCAGCTGCAGGCTCTTTATCAGCTACCGGCTCAGGCTCTACAGCATCCGGAGTTTCATCTGCAACTGTATTTGCATCATCAAAATCAGAAAAATCAAAATTACCTTCATCTTCAGAAAGACCACTTTCGAGAGACTCTTCTCCCTCTGCAGCATCTGGTGTCATCATTGAAAGCAAATCTGAGTTATCTTCATTTTCATCATAAGTATCATCTTCTTCTGTAATAGGCTTTGCTTCTGCATTAGGGTCATCGTCAAAGTCTTCCCAGAAGTCTCCGTCCTCACCAGTCAAAGCCTGTTCAATTGGAGGAGTTGTTTCAAGTCCATGGAGCATAGAATCATCATCCTCATCTCCATTTGCATTAAGTGCATCGAGCTGATCTGCAGTTTCTTCATCAGAAGCAATCAGGCTTGAATCATCTGCAATATTTCCGCCTTCCTCTTCTGTAAGCTTATCTGCGTCAATCTCAATAGGACTTTCTTCGTCATTATACATTTCTTTATTTGCCTCGAGCTCTGAATTGATTTTTTCAAGAGCCTTTACTGCAAACACGTTTGGATTTTTAAGACCAAGCCCCTTTTCGTAAGAAGCCTTTGCCTTATTAAGCTCACCGCGAGCAGAGTTAATTGTACCTAACAGGTTATATCCTTCCGGAAGCTGAGGGCGGCTCATAACAAATTTATCAGCCATCTCCTCTGCCTTTTCATAATTGCCCGTTTGAATATAGCGGTCTGCGGCATTAATCATGTAATCCTTATAGTGATGATTCAGCTTTTTAATTTTATCGTAATAAGTGTTAGCAGCTTCTTCATCACCACGGCAGACAAAATACTGACCATACAAATCGAGAATCTGCAAATCTTTTCCGTCGCTCTTTTCATCAATTGTTTTAATCAAATCAAGAGCCTTATCATAACGCTGCGCCGAAAGAAGAACATGAGCATACTGCTTGCATACATCCAGGTTCTCCGGTGCAACATCTACAGCATCCAGAATCTTTTCCATTGCCTGGTCAATCTTCATTCCCTTTTCAAGAGCTTTGGAAAGACCGACAAGAATTCCAATATCATTCTGCTTAAGAGTTTCTGCACGCTTAAAGGTTTTTGTAGCGTTATCATAGTCAAACTGGTTCAGATAAATACGGCCGAGAATGCAAAGCAAATCTACATCATCCGGATGCAGTTTAATTGACTGTTCAACAAGCTCCTGTGCCTGTTTTGTTTCCTGACACTTAATAAGCAGCTCGCTGAAGTCGCGGATAGCATCGAGCCAGCCCGGACGTGTCTTAAGAGCAATTTCATAGCAGCGTACTGCTTCAGGATAATTTTTCATGCTCTCATAAACGTGAGCAAGGTTATAATTTAAAATAGGATGGTTCTGATCTACCTGAAGTCCACGCTTGTAGGCTGCAATTGCCTTATCGTATTCCTTCTGTGCAAAATAAATTGAACCAAGATGATTATGTGCAAGAACGTCGTCAGGGTTACGACTTATTACTGATTCAAAGGAATCAATTGCGTCATCATAATCACCCATTTCTTTATAGGTAAAACCGAGGTTATAATTAATTGAAGGGTTACCGGAAGAAATATCCTGTGCTTTATGAAGAATATTTACGGAATCTTCATAGCGTTTGAGGCGGCGGAAAATTGCACCAAGGCTAACCATTGCTTCTGTGTTATCCGGATGGAAGGTAATAATCTGTTCATAATAAGGAATTGCCTTTTCATCCTGTCCACCGCGCACATAAATGCTACCAAGCTCTTTAAGATAATCGATATTGGACTCATCGTTACGAAGCAGTTCCTTATAGAACCGCGCCGCTGTTGCCCAGTCGTGAGCTGTAATTGCATTCTGTGCTTTTGCTAAAATTAAACTGTTTGCCATAGTATTTCCCCTGTATTATATAACCCTTATTTTAACCTTGCCAATGGTCGTGCAAAAACTTCTTTTGAAAGATTTCCCACTACCCTCATATCGTATGCAGACCAGGCTGCAACTGCGAAATAATAAATTTTTCCGTTTTCCAGTCCTGTGATTGTATACGAAGTTGTATTTCCAACATTAATTGGAGACTCACCTTCTATTGCCATGCGTCCAAGATATTCTCCAGGACGTGTTCCATAGTAGAGGTAATATCCGCCAGCTGTATCATCTACTGAATAGTTCCATGAAACTGTAACACTTCCGTTGCCTGCAACTGCCCTTACAACAAAAGGTGGCAGAGGTTCTGGAAGCTCTGTAAAATCCAGACTTATAGAAGTAATTGCAGGTGTGTTTTCTCCATTTCCATCAGGCATAAGCTCTGCAGCTACCTGGAAGTAAAGACCTGTTATTCCCTTAAGCTCCTGTCCACTTTCTACAGGCTTCCATTCAGGCTCGTTTTCTGTCCAGCCATAAAAGTTTTCGCCCGAGCGTACGTAGTAGCACACTGCGGTCTGTGGAGGAACATTCATTTCTGCTTCAAGTTTATTAAGCACCGAACCGGTAGAAACCATAATAGGCTTTGTAACAAAACGACCGCCGCTCGGCTGAAACTGCATGTGGCCAATGCTTCCGGCCTTGTCTGCTGACTGGTAATCTGGCGGACTGTAAGGCCTTCTCAGAATTCTAAAGTCATCAATTTTTCCTGTATACTCTGAACAAATCGAAAGCTCCGAAGGTGTTCCAAGATATACAAGACTAACATCTCCACTTTCCTTACGATCGGTAGTTATATAGGTAATATCCTCTGTAATTCCATTAACAAGATATTCAAGAATTCCGGTTTCACAGTCGAATGAAAGCACGTGATAGCTCCAGGTATCCGGAATGATTTTAGAAGAGCCCTTGAGTTCAACCTCATTCTTTCCTGCAGCATTTACATACAAATCAAAAATGTTATTCAATTCCCACTTGATGTGGCCTTTATCAAAGGTTCCGTTAATTACCTGAAAAACAAGCTGGCCATCTTCGTTTCTCGAAGATTCCCAGTTGAGGACAACTTCACCGTTTTCTGCAATTGAAGGACAAATCCAGAATTCAAAAGAGAAGGAGCCCATTAAGCCTTCCGAACCAAAGAAGGTTCCAGGACGTCCGGAAATACTCAAGCCGCCCATATTTCTGCTGAGTCCTGCAGCTTTTTCATTTTTAGTCTGATTAGTCTGCTGGAAATTATTTCTATTGATAACATAATCGCCGTCTGAAATCGGCATAGAAGCGTCTTCAAAATCAATTAATAAATCTGTGTATTCATCAAAGACAAAAGAGTTTGAGGCAAGCTGTATACAGTCGTATCCATAGCGGCCTTTTCCGGTTGTAATTCCTTCCTGCTGCATAAATACGGGCCAGCCGTTTTTACCGCCAAACAGATATTCTTTGGCAAAAAGTCCAGCCGCGCCACAGGCACACATCACAGCCGAAAGCGCTATAATAAGAAGTCTTTTTTTGATACAATTTCCTAACATAACATGACAGCCA
>CAMJNC010000036.1 GCA_946407195.1 uncultured Treponema sp.
GCCTTATGGAAGTAAACGGCCAGTGGTATATTTTCTATCACCGCCAGATTGGAACAGATGAGTATTCACGCCAGGCTATGCTTGAACCAGTTGATGTTGCAATGGACAGGGCCGGCCGCATTTTTGTCGGAAAGATTACTTATAAGGACGGAGAGCCTGTAGCTTCGGAACCCGTTGAAATGACTTCGCAAGGTGCCCATATCAACGGTCTCGATGCCCGCAAGTGGATTTCTGCCGGCTATGCTGTTCACATTTACGGCGGCGCTAAGGGCGGCTACAACGGAGGCATGGGCGGAGCTTATATCAAGCCTGTTTACGAAAAGGATGATAATATTTCTTCTCCAATTGTTGACATTACAAATGCTTTGACTGTAGGCTTCCGCTATCTTCAGTTTGGGGCAAATACTCCAAAGACAGTTACAGCTGATATTTTTGCTAAAGAAGATCTTACAGTTAATGTTCGTGTAGACAACTACAAGGACAAAGTGATTGCAAGTTTTGCCATGAAGAAAGGCGATAAATCTGCAACAGCCCCACTTGCTTCTGGAGTAATCGGCAAGCGTGCGGTTTATTTTGAGTTCCTGTCATCATCACAAACTATTATTGCTGAGTTTGACAAATTCACGTTTGACTAAAAAAAGATTTTCTCATAGTTCCAAAAGTTTGCATTTTTTTCTATAATTAGAAACATGGTTGGAATTATTGATTTTAATGCAGGAAATATCACAAGTCTGGAGCGTGCTCTGGACTATCTGAAGATTCCTTATATCCGTTCAAAGACTCCTTCTGAGCTTGCAGACTGTGACCGCTTTATGTTCCCCGGCGACGGAGACGACTCATACGCAATGACAGAGCTGAAAAAAAGCGGCTTTGATGTTTTTGTGCGTGAACAGGTTGCTCTTGGCAAGCCGCTTCTTGGAATCTGCGTTGGCTCTCAAATTATTTTTGAGCATACAGAAGAAGGTGATGCACAGTGTCTTGGTCTTGTAGAAGGCGAAATCAAGCATTTTTACACAATTGAGCCAAAGCTGAAGGAAGATAAAATCAAGGTTCCTCACATGGGCTGGAATAACATCAGCTTTGAAAATGGCGCTTGCCCTATTCTTGCAGGAATTAAAAATGATTCTGATGTTTACTTTGTACACTCCTTTGTAATATGTCCTAAAGACGACTCGGTTGTAAAAGCATACGCAGAATATGGTATTAAGGTTCCGTCTGTAATTCAGAAAGGAAATATTTTTGCATGCCAGTTCCATCCGGAAAAAAGTGGTGTAACAGGTCTGAAAATTATTGAGAACTTCTGCAGGTTGTAAATATGTTAAAGAAAAGAATCATTATTTGTCTGGATGTAAAGGACGGACGCACCACAAAGGGTGTAAAGTTTCAGAATAATATAGATATCGGCGACCCGGTTGAAATGGCCGCTGAATATTACCGCCAGGGTGTAGATGAACTGGTGTTCTATGACATCATCGCTTCCGCTCGTGGCCGCGGACCTATTCTCGATTTGATTTCCCGCGTTGCACAGCAGGTATTCATTCCTTTCTGCGTTGGTGGTGGAATCGGAACTATTGAAGATATCCGCTCTACAATTCTTGCGGGTGCTGAAAAGGTTTCTCTGAACTCGCAGGCTGTGCGAAATCCTGGCTTGATTACTGAAGGCGCCAAGGTATTCGGCAGCCAGTCTATTGTTCTTGGAATGGACGTTCGCCGCGACTCTACAAAGCCAAGTGGATTCGGTACAACAATCAACGGTGGCCGCGTAGACACAGGTCTCGATGCTCTTGAATGGGCAAAACGCGGAGTTGAACTCGGCGCGGGTGAAATTGTTTTGAATTCAATGGATGCAGACGGAACAAAAAATGGTTATGATATCGAGCTTACAAGATTGATTTCCGAAAATGTTCCGGTTCCTGTAATTGCTTCAGGCGGCGGCGGTACTCCTGCCCACTTAGCAGACGCCCTTACAGCAGGAAAGGCAGATGCAGCCCTTGTTGCAAGCATGGTTCACAACGGAACCTACACTGTTGGTCAGATAAAAGACGAACTCAACAAGATGGGCGTTCCAATGAGAATGTAGCTGATCCTGAAACAAGTTCAGGATGACAGGTCACCCCCGAACTTGTTTCGGTGGCTATTCATCTACACGATATCTTGCACGGCTTGTTTCAGTTTCAAAAACATCAACTGCGTAAAGAGCTGGAGTTTTCTTACCTTTCTTGTAAGACAAATCCAGTCCTTCATTTTTCAGAAAATCAATTATTCCATTGTAAATATACATGGCGATTCGTTCTGCGCTCGGATTCTGATCGAAAACCGGCAGGTCATTTAAGTTTGTGTGATCTAACTCTTTGCAGACCAGACGCAAAGCTCCCTTCAGCTTAGAAAAATCCATCAGCATGCCGCCCTCATTCAGCTCCGGGCCTTTTACATGAGCGTATACTTTATAGTTATGGCCGTGAAGGTTTTCACACTTGCCGTTGTAATCCCTTAAAAAATGTGCGGCTGCAAAATCCGCTTCAACTCGTACCTCGAACATAGCTCGATTATATCACTTTTATATTTTTGCGCAAACATATATAATAAAAGAATGACAAAACAACTTTCACAGATTCTGCCGGCTTTTCAGAACACAGTAGTTGCGGCTGACGGAAGTAAAATAACAGATTTATCTGAAATTAATAATATACGGATTACAAACCTTGTATTTGATTCAAGAGAAGTTACAAAAGACTCCTTATTCTTTGCCCTTCCCGGAACTCACACAGACGGAAACAATTTCATTGAGCAGGCAATTCTCGCCGGTGCAAATGCAGTAGTTTTTCAGGGAGAACTTACAGCTTCTCAAAAACAGGACATTGCCCAGGCAATCATAAAGCGTACAATCGATAATGCTATTTCTGATGAAAGTCAGAAATTTGCGCCAGCCCTCATAAATGTACCAGATGCACGCTTTGCAATGGCACCTCTTTCTGCAAGCTTTTACGATAACCCTAGTGAACGCCTTATTGTAATCGGAGTAACCGGAACAGAAGGAAAATCAAGTACAGTCAGCTTTATCTGGCAGCTTTTGAGAGCTGCAGGAGAAAAAGCAGGCTTTATTTCTACTGTAGAATATTCTTTTGGTGGGGATGCACTTCCAAACCCTCAGCATCAGACTACTCCAGAAGCACCGATTATTCAGCATCACCTAAACGAAATGCTCGAAAACGGCTGTAAATATGCAGTTGTGGAAACTTCTTCTCACGGACTTTCTACAAAACTCAACCGCTGCGGAAACATTCTTTTTGACTGCGGAGTATTCATGAACGTTACTCTTGAACATCTTGAGTTCCACAAGAACTTTGAAACCTACCGCAACGACAAGGCAAATCTTTTCCGTGCATTGGACAAGCATAATCACATTAAAACAATTGCCGGCACAAAGCAGAAAATCAATTCTATAGGAATTGTAAATCTTGAAGATCCTTCTGCGGCCTTCTTTATTGACGCAACAAAACAGCCGGTGTACGGCTTTACTACAGAAGGAAAAGCAGGAAAGGCAGCAGCAGAAAGTGGAAGCGAGGCTACACCACTTCCTCCAATTCCAGACAACCTTCGTTATATGACAGCCCGCAATATTGCCAGTGCAACCTACGGACTTAATTTTGATGTTGATGCAGATGGTGAAAATGCCCTTTATCCGGAAAACTACGACCCTGTACAGCCACGCCCACACAGCCATTTTGATGTAAAGGCAAGTCTGCCGGGAGCCTTCAACGCCTATAATCTTATGGCAGCAATAACTGCCGTGAGTAGCGTAACCGGCCGCTCATTCGAAGAGCTTGCAGCCCTTATTCCACAGCTTACACCAATCAAAGGTCGCATGACAGTAATTGATGAAGGTCAGCCTTTTGAACTAATTGTAGACTATGCACACACACCTTCAAGCTTCGAGACAATTTTCCCGCCGCTTAGAAAACGCTGCAACGGCCGTATTTTCGCACTGTTCGGCAGCGGCGGCGAGCGCGACCTGACAAAACGTCCACTTCAGGGACAGATTGCAGCCCGCTTCTGCGACACCATTGTTCTTGCAGATGAAGATCCACGTGGAGAAGATCCGGTTGAGCTTCTTAAGATGATTGCAGAAGGTGCCATAAAAGAAGGAAAGGTTATGGGTGAAAATCTCTTTATCATTCATGACAGACCTCAGGCTATCCGCGAGACCTTTAAGATGGCCGCAAAAGGAGACATTGTTCTTCTGCTCGGAAAATCTCATGAAAACAGCATAATTTATAAAGACTATACAATGCCTTATGATGAAATCAGCGAGGCAAAGAAGGCATTAGCCGAAGTTTTGGGAGGAAAAAAATGAATATAGCAGTAATATACGGAGGCCGTTCCGGCGAACACGAAGTCAGCCTGATTTCTGGAGCAGCTATTGCAAGTGGAATCAGCAAAAAACATCATGTAATACTGATTGGTATTTCAAAGGCTGGTAAGTGGTTCCTTCAGCCGGATTCAGAATACGAAAGAATCTGCAAGGACACAAAGGCTGTTCTTACAATCACAGAAGATGAAAGCAAGGCTGTAAGCGTAATTCCAGCCGGTGGAAAAAATGCTTTTGTTGCAGGCGGAAAGCCTTTAGACATTGACGTTGTTTTCCCTGCCCTTCACGGAACCTACGGTGAGGACGGTACAATTCAGGGACTTTTTGAAATGGCTGATATTCCTTATGTCGGCTGTACTCCACTCGCTTCTGCGCTCACAATGGATAAAGAAAAAACAAAGATGATCTGGCAGAGCGTCGGACTTCCTGTTGTTCCATACGTATGTGTAAAGCGTTCGGTTATGCTCGATGACATCGTATATGATTCTGTAATCGAAGAAACTGAAAAAGAACTCGGCTATCCTATGTTCGTAAAACCATGCTGTGCCGGAAGCTCTAATGGTGCTTCAAAGGCCAACGACCGCAAAGAGCTCAACTTTGCAATTATGGAAGCCTTTGCATGGGACGACAAGGTTCTTATTGAAAAATCCTTGAACAATGCCCGAGAAATTGAATGCAGCGTTACCGGTAACTCAGTAACATACCCTGTAGACAGCGATGTAGAAGAAGTAACAGCCTATATTCCTGGCGAAATTGTTCCAAATCATGATTTTTATGATTTTGATGCAAAGTACAACGACCCGGATGGAGCAAATCTTCTTATTCCTGCTGAGCTTAGCGAAAATGACCTCGAAAAAATCAGAAAAACTGCATGTGCCGCATATAAGGTATTAGACGCAACAGGTCTTTCACGCGTAGATTTCTTTATTGACCGCGAAACTAAGGCTGTATACCTCAACGAAATTAACACCCTGCCTGGCTTTACTCCAATCAGCATGTTCCCAAAAATGTGCGATGCAGCAGGCCTTAAGTTTGAAGATCTCGTTGATCTTCTCATAAAACAGGCCGTAGCCCGCTATGAGACACACAGCAAACTGACTACCAGCAGAATATAAAACTAGACTTCAACCTGATTATATGGTAAAATATTTCAATTATTTTTATCAAATATCATAAAAAAAAGGAAACTTTATTATGAAAAAAAATACTGTTTACACACTCGGATCATTAATTATTCTTTTGATCTGTGCATTCTGTTTCGTTGTTCTTCCAGCGGTGGAAGGAAGAACAAGCCGTAACCAGGGCGGCGATGCTCCTGTATTCGGTAAATACAACGGAAAAGAAATTAAATATGAGCAGGGCTCTGAGTTTGCAAACTTTGTATCTCAGTTTGGCCAGATGTATCAGATGTATGGTCAGCAGCTTGATCAGACAACTTACTATCAGATTTTCAATCAGGCATTTACTTCTACTGTAATGAATTATGCCTTCACTGAGCAGGTAAAGAAATCAGGCTACAAGGTACCAAAATCTGCTATCACACGTCAGATTCTTCCTTACTTCCAGGATTCAGACGGTAACTACTCTTCTAAGCTTTACAAGCAGGCTTCAGAAAGCATTAAGCAGGAGCTCCATGATTCAGCTGAATCTATTCTTACTGCAAACCGCTTCTCAGAAGACTATTTTACAACAGAAGAAAGACTTTACCTTACACCACTCTATGGTCTTAAGACTTCAGAAGCAGAAAAGTCTTTCATCGCAAAAATGAACAAAGAACAGCGCGGCTTTAACGTTGCTGTATTCCCAAAGGAAAACTTCCCTCTCGAAGAAAAGCTTAAGTTTGCTAATCAGAATGCTGCTAAGTTCAACAAATATGATATTTCTGTAATTACAGTTGAAGAAAAATCAAATGCAGAATCAATCGCAAAGCGCATCACAAACAATGAGATTACCTTTGAAGATGCAGTTTCTGAATACTCAGAAAAGAACTATTCAGACACAGAAGGAAAGCTTACAAACTCATATCAGTATCAGATTGAAAACATTCTTGAAAATAAAGAAGATCTCGCTGCTGTAACTGGTCTTGCAACAAATGCAGTAAGCGCTGTTATTCAGACAAAAACAGGTTACTCACTTTTCAGAAACAATGCTGCTTATACAAAGCCTGATTTTGATACAGAAGATACACAGCGTGTAGTAACTTCTTACATCAATGCATACGAAGCAAATCTTATCGAAGACTACTTCACAAACATTGCAAAGAAGTTTATTGCTGAAACTAAAATTTCTGATTTCAAATCTGCAGCAGAAAAGTTTAATGCTAAGACAAGCGAGGTTGCTCCATTCCCTCTCAACTACGGTAACGTTGATGTTCTCAACAAGATTGACACTTCAGCTGATGGAATGACAAATGCAGAAAAGAACGAAAACTTCCTCAACGCTGCATTCTCTCTCAAGCTCAATGAAATGTCTGAACCATTTGTTTTGAACAACACAATTGCAGTTATTCAGTATGTAACAGAAGGCTCTTCTTCTGATGATGATGTAAATACAAGTCTCTTCCTTACTTATGACCGCAATGCTGCAACTGATGCTGTTATGAAGAGTGATAAACTTGAGAACAACTTCCTCTCAGTTTATTTCGATAACTACATGAGATAATAATTGGCAGATACCATAAATCAAAAGCCCTGTGTCGTTCAGAAAATCGAAACGCCTCAGGGCTTTTCTGTTTCTTATAAAGACCACCTTCTCTATTCTAAATACAATCCTTCAAAAAGTATTATTTCAACAATTGAAAATCTGCAGCTTCTGCCCGGCACAATAATTTTGTGCTGTTCTCCGGTTCTTTCTTACGGAATAACCGAGCTTCTGAATAAACTTCCTGAAAATTGTCTTATAATTTTGTGCGAAGCAGAACAGGCTCTGGCTAATTTTTCTACGGCAGAAGGAATTTACAATAATTCAGACAAAAGAATACTCAGCTGTCACACGAAAAAACTGAACGAACTTCCCCTTTCAATTTATGACCTTGCAAATACAGGACTTTACAAGCGTGTAATTAAAATTGATATGTCAGCGGGAGTTCAGTTTAATAAAGAATTTTATGACAGACTTTTTGCAGCCTGTTCAGATTCTGTAATGACATTCTGGAAAAACAGAATCACCCTCACCCGCTTTGGTCGCCGCTATTCAAAAAATCTTTTTGAAAACCTGCATTATCTTGCTGATTCAAAGCCTATAACTGATTTTTTTGGTTCTGTAGAAAAACCTGTCATAGTCTTTGGTGCCGGTGAAAGCACACAAACTCTTCTCTCATCATTGAGAGCTCAAGATATAAAGCAATCAGCCTTATCTGATTTTTTCATTCTCTGTGCAGACACAGCACTTCAGCCGCTTTTGAAAAACGGAATAAAACCCGATGGAGTTTTTGTTGAAGAAGCACAGTCTGTAATTGTAAAAGCGTTTACCGGAACACCGAAAAAAATTCATATTTTTGCAGGCCTTTCTTCCATTCCAAATCTTGTACATCGTGCAGGTGCTTCAAATATCTCTTACTTTTTTACAGAGTATGCACAGGGAAGCTTTTTTGATTCTCTTAAAGCACAAAGCTTTATGCCGCCTGAAAATAAACCATTCGGCTCGGTAGGACTTACTGCTGTTTATTATGCGCTCAAATTCCGTAAATGCCAAGAGGTTCCGATTTATGTAACAGGCCTCGATTTCTCATACAGCACAGGCCTAACTCACACAAAGGGAGCTCTGGCTCACATTCTGCGCCTTATCCACGCTAACCGCCTGCTGCCTCCACAAAACTACGCCGCCGCATACGGAATCGGCACCGAATTTACATCCGGCAAAAACGGCAGCCCCGTTGTCACAACACCAACACTCAAAAGCTACGCCCAGATGTTCAGAAGCTTTTTCGCAAATGAAAAAAATCTTTTCGACGCAGGAGAATGCGGATTACCATTAGCAATTCCAAGCGGAGTTCCGAAAGCTCCTGCTAAAAAAGAATTCAATATAAAAACAACAAGTTTCTCCAATAGTCAGAAAAATGAACTTCAGAATCATCTGAATAATGAAAGGAAATCACTTGAATATCTTAGAGATTTACTAACCGGAAAAACAGATTTTACCGGCAAGGAATTATCTGAAGAAATAAGAAAAATCGCAGAACCACGTGAATATCTGTACCTTCATTTCGCCGACGGTTTCAAGTATAAGAACGAACAATCCTTTTTAAACAGAATCAGAATAGAAATCGATTATTTCCTGAAAATCATTTAATCGTAAGAATCACGATTATTTGTGATAAGTCTGTGGGATGCACTTTTTTCAGAACTCGTAAAATATGATGATTGTCTACGGAGCAGGCAAAGACCTGAGGCTGCATCGAGCCGATACGGGAACGCCGGTTCGACGATGAAATACGAGCGGAGCGACGAGGCTCGCCAGCAGGCCTTAGGGATTTGCAAGCGGGAGTAGCCAAGCATCATAATATCGATGAATTGTTGAGATCCGTCAAATCAGACTATCACTACTGATCGTCGTTTTCTTTAAGTACGGCCAGGAATGCGCTCTGCGGCAACTCAACATCACCAATCATCTTCATGCGCTTTTTACCTTCCTTCTGTTTTTCAAGAAGCTTGCGCTTTCGGGTGATATCACCACCGTAACACTTTGCAAGAACGTCCTTGCGTACAGGGTTTACGGTTTCACGGGCAATAATCTGGCCGCCGATTGCACCCTGAATTGCAACCTTGAACTGCTGACGTGAAATCTCATTCTTAAGACGTTCACAAACCTTGCGTGCACGGTCAACTGCATTTTGGCGGAAGGTCAAAAGTGAAAGTGCATCGACATTTTTTCCGTTCAAAAGAATATCAACTTTTACGAGGTCTGTAGCACGGTAGCCGGTTACTTCATAATCAAAAGAAGCATAACCGCGGCTGTAGCTCTTTAAGCGGTCGTAGAAATCAAAAAGAACTTCTGCAAGCGGCATTTCATAAGTAAGCTCAACACGCTTTGTATCGAGGTACTGCATGTTAGTCTGAACACCGCGCTTTTCTGTACAAAGAGCCATAATTGAACCAAGGAACTCTGAAGGAGTAATGATGGAAGCCTTAATATAAGGTTCCTCTGCATCCTTAATTCTTCCCTGTGGATATTCAGAAGGGTTATCAATATACATATCTTCACCGTTCTGAAGGTGAAGCAGATATCGTACAGATGGAGCTGTAAAGATTACAGCCTGGTCAAAGTCACGTTCGAGACGTTCCTGAATAATTTCAAGATGAAGAAGTCCAAGGAAGCCGCAGCGGAAACCGTTACCCAAAGCTAACGAATTATCCTTTTCGTAAATCAGGCTGGCATCATTAAGCTTAAGCTTTTCCATACTGTCCTTAAGCTCTTCGTAATCGTTTGAATCCATAGGATAGATTGATGAATAAACAACAGGCTTTACTTCCTTAAAACCAGGAAGAGGTTCCTCTACGCCGTTATCAACAGAAGTAATTGTATCACCAACCTTTACATCGCTTACAGTTTTAAGACCGGAAATAATATAGCCTACATCACCGGCTTCAAGCACACCAGTTTCTTCATAATTGATTTTGAATACACCACACTGCTCTACCTTATACTGAGTGTTAGTACTCATCATCTTAATTAAATCACCGGTTTTAAGGCGACCTTCCATAACACGCACATGAACGACAACACCACGGTAAACATCGTAATGGCAGTCGAAAATAAGGGCTGCAAGCTTACCGTTTGGGTCACCCTTAGGAGCCGGGAACTTGGTTACAATTGCTTCAAGAAGCTCGTCAATACCCTCGCCAGTTTTAGCTGATACGCACATTGCATCGCTTGAATCAAGTCCAAGCTCATTATCAATCTGATGCTTGCAGGATTCAATATCAGCTGATGCAAGGTCAATCTTATTAATTACAGGAACCATTGTAAGATCGTGCTCAAGAGCCATGTACATGTTTGAAACTGTCTGACTTTCAACACCCTGGGTTGCATCAATTAAAAGAAGCGCACCCTCACAGGAAGCAATGGCACGGGAAACCTCATAAGAAAAGTCTACGTGGCCCGGAGTATCTACAAAGTTCAGCTCGTAATCATTTCCATCCTTTGCATGATATGGAATTGTTACAGCCTGACTTTTAATTGTAATTCCGCGTTCGCGTTCAATATCCATATTGTCGAGAATCTGATTCATCATTTTGCGGTCATCAATAATTTTAGCTTTTTGAATCAGACGGTCGGAAAGAGTTGATTTTCCATGGTCTATGTGAGCAACAATACAAAAGTTGCGCTTAAATTTCATTTCGGTCATTTATAGGCTCCTGAGTTAGAAGTAGTAAGGGCTGTCGAAGCTTGTTCCAAGACTTATTACAACATCAAGGAAAGCTTTTTTCTTTCTCTTGGTAGAAAGCGTTGTAATGATTACTTTGCTTTTATCGTTTACAGTAACATCTGCAATTATAACAGAATCGTTTTCAGAAAAGCTCATATCATCTGCAGAACTGCCCGGTATAATTTTTTCTATTGTATAGGATTTTCGATTTGTTGTCGACGAAGGAATAAGCTTCATTCCAAAAAGCGGAACAAAAGAACTCGTAATTAAGTCCGATTCATAAACAGTTTTAGAAGGACTTTCCGGTCTCTTATCAAGATAAACCAGACACTTCTTCTGCTCACCTTCTGAAGAAATGTATTTACACTCTACAATTGTTTCTGCTTCAAGTGCCATCATCATAAAATTAAAATCATCCAGAGAAGAAACAGCCTTACCATCCAGAGAAGTTATTACATCACCAGCCTTGAGTCCTGCAAGGAATGCTGAACCACCCGAAAGAACATATTGAATTTCAAGACCTGTTTTCTTTGTACCTTCACGCTTTGTATTTCCAAAACAGCCAATCCATGAATGAATAATTTCTCCACGTCCATAAAGATATGGAAGCTCCTGCTTTAAATACTCAACAGGAATTGCAAAGTTCAAGCCCTGCAGCTGAAGTAATCCGGCATAAACAATTGCCTGAACCTTAAGATTTTTATCGATTAAAGGACCACCAGAGTTTCCTGAATTTACTGCGGCATCAATCTGGAATACATTTCCCAAAGCAAGAAGCTTACGGTCAAACGAAGAAATAATTCCCGAGGTCAAGGTACCTTCAAGACCGACTGGTGTACCAATAGCAGAAATCTTATCTCCAATTTCGAGATCGCTGCTGGAACCAAGATTCATAACATATTCCGGAACAATTTCAACCTTAAGAAGTGCAAGGTCCAGTAAAGGATCATAGCCGACAACCTTAGCAGGAATCTTTGTAAGATTATCCTCCGGAAGCTTTATGTAAAGACGGGCATAACCTTCGTACTTTGGATTCACCATTGAATCAATTACATGATGATTTGTAACAATGTATCCGCGCTCATCAATAAAAAAGCCTGAGCCAATAATAATATCAGCAAAGCCTGCTCCATTTTTTACAGTAACACCACGGTCTACCCAGATTGTAACGGCTGCCTTCATACATTCAGAAATTTTGGAAGGAGCTTTTTTATTTACACCGGAAAAGCCAGGAACATCAGCCATAACAGCTTTTTCAATTTCCTCATAGCTGATTTTTGAAGCTTTCCATTGCGGATTCACAACCTTTAATGACTTATAATATTTTTTTGCATCCAGATAATTTTTTTCTTCGAGAGAAGCATTAAAAAGCTCTTCAACTTTTGAAAAACAGCGCTCTGTAACCTCTTCGCGATTAAGAAGGCTCGCACGCCACAAAGCCCTGAGCGGCTCTTTTTCCAGAAAAGCATCTATGCGTTCAATTTCAATTTGAACAATATCTTCATCCGTATAATTAATCGGCTGAACTACAGATGCAGGCTGACGTACAGAACGGCAGGAAATCATTAAGGCAGCACAAGCAAGACATAAACAAGATGAGAAACTTTTTACAATACGCAGCATATTATTCGTCAGCTCCTTCTTCTAACGGAACAGTTGTAAACGGAACCTTACGGCAGTAATAAGAAGAACCAACCTTAATAACAGAGATTCTTTCTTCTCCAAAATTGAGAATATCAATTGCGCCCTGTTCAAAGCCCTTTGCAACATAATTTAAAACTGCTGTTTCTTCATCTTCTGTACCCTTATTGTCTATCCAGTACAAGCCTGCAGCAGTTCCCGCATAAACCATAACCTCTGAGCCCTGAATGTTCATTTTTACAGGAACGCCATCAGCAATGGTAAGGGAAATAATCTGAAGTCCGTTTGAATCAAAATAAAGAGTCTCTTCTAACAGCGACTCCCCTTCCTTCTGCGGATAGCGGATATACTGGCAGTCTGGAAGACCGTTATCATCATTATCCCAAACGGTAACCTTTCCGCCATACTCAAGATATTCTTCACTGAACTCACTGAAGGTATTTGCATTGCGGTCAATCTGAATCTTACGTAAATAAATATCCTGGCGGCCATCAATAAAATTAAACACACTGGAAACAATTCGTTCATTTTCATCGGAACGAAGTCCTTCCTGTGCATAAGGAATTTCAGAGAACTGTTCTACAGTTTCAAAATTACCGTCATTATCATAATCTACAAAACGGAAAATTGAACCTTCCTTTGTAAAGTCGCTGTAAGCATAACGTTTGTCTTCCTCATAAAATTCGGCAAATACAATATTGCCTCCTGAGAGAGTATAAACAATACGTGCATTATCGCGCTCTGTTACAGGGAGCTCAAAGCTTGAGGCTTTTTCAATCAGCTCCTGAGGAAGTGGAATTGCAATTTCGTTTGAAATATTTGGAATATAGAATTCTGCACCTGTTCTTGCAAACACATTATCAGTAACAAAATCAAAAGGAGAAAAAACAAAATCGTCATGCAGAAAGTTGAAGACAAGATTTGTATCAGAATAAGAAACCTTTGAAATACGCGGGAAAGTATCGTAATAAAACTGAATGCGGCTGGAATTAAAATAAACAAGCACCGGAGCACCAAAATCGCACGAAGAATAAAGCTCTATTTCCCCGTCATTGTTTCCATCGTATTTAATATACAGCGGGCGGCCATTTTCATACTGCACTACAAACTCGTACTGCAGATCCATGTTTTCGTCTATATAAAGAGTACCGGTAAATGAAGCAAGAGTTTTAGCAGCCTGTTCTATAACCTCTTCATCCTTCAAAAGTGCAATAAAGGTTTCGAGAAGGTCCAGATACACTTCAGAACCGCTTGCTCCAAAGAACATGTCAAAGGCTTCGGCATCTGTGTAAATGCCGGCACGAAGCGCTGCAATAGCAAGCAAAGCAGAAAGGCTTTTGTTCTTGGCGTCAATTGCCTTTATGAGACGGAGCTTTTCTTCTCCACGGGCAAAGGATGCAGCCATAAGTTCCAGCTCCTGATTTCTGTCAGAATAATCCGGGAGCTTTGCAATATAAGAAGCAGCTATTGTACTAACGAGTTCTGGAATCTGATATTTTAATCCATCACGCTCTGCCTCACTCATAAACTGAGACTCGAACATAAAAAAGATTTTCGGGAAACGCTGATCTGCAGGATACACACGGCGTATGCTGTTCAGACGCTGGCGTGCCCTGCTAAGAGAATCTTCAGTTCCAATACGGTAATAGTTTTTAATACGGATAAACTCTGCATCTGCAGAATAAATAAAAGGCTCATTGTCTAAAGCAGAAAGAGACTCTTCATAAAAGCCGGTATCAGAAAGAAGGTCTGCAAGGAAAATACGAGCACCGTTTTTAGTATAACCAGCCCAGGCAGCACGCTCAAACGCAGAAGAAAGAAGACGAAGTGCATCAGCCTTTGTTCCGCCAAGATTCAGCGAAGCTGCAGCCTTTATATAATACAAATCAGAAATTGAATCATCATAAGACAAACCAAGTTCCGCCTGATTCAAGGCGTTCTGCCAGTCATTTCCAACAAGACAGCTTTCTGCAAGCTTAAGACAGCGCAGCGCTGTATTTTTATTTGCACTTGAAGCAGAATTCTGAGCAATTGCAGTAAAAGTAATTCCTAAAGACAAAAGAATAACAACTAACTTTTTCATAGCTTTACAATCCAATCCTTATAGCCTAAAAATCCTGCAAGAAGAGCCTTAATTCTCTGCGGATTTTCATCAAGTAACTGAATGACAGGTACAAGG
This sequence comes from uncultured Treponema sp., assembly GCA_946407195.1. Classification (GTDB taxonomy): domain Bacteria; phylum Spirochaetota; class Spirochaetia; order Treponematales; family Treponemataceae; genus Treponema_D. Next base: position 14,557 of record CAMJNC010000036.1, read on the forward strand.
CTCCTTTTTTCAAGGGCAACGTGCCAGTCGGAATAAACATCAGAAACTTTTTTTTCAGAACCATCGGCGCAAAGCACAGTGTCTCCAGGCCGAGCGTTCCTTACACAGAACGGAAGCGGAATATTTTCTGCAAGACTGGATTCCCCTGCCTGCACAGTAACATAGCCTTTACCATTCTGCTCTTTATAATTAAAAACAACTAAGTTTCCAAAAGGAAACTCAAAAGTTCCAGTTTCTTCTATTATATCAGAAAAAACTAAATCCGTATTGCTTTCTGTGTATTTTTTTATAAAAAGTTGCTTATTTTTCCGGCTGATTTCTATACTGCCAAAGCGCTTGGAAAAATCACCATCCGCCCCTAAAATCTCTTTTATAAAGGCATTTGGAATCCGGGCCGTTTCCCCTGCCTTATTGCAGGCAGAAAGTAAAAGCCTCCTTTGAATGGCTTTAGGGTAAGCAGAAAAAACCTCAAGAGGAATTGCATTCCCCGGCACAAAAGGAATCTTTTCCAGATACGACTGAATAAACGAAGCATCCTCACCAGCTTTTTCCGCACCGGAAAGAACAGCACGCTGCCAGCCTGGAAACTGTTCCTCTAAAAGCGGTACCAGCTTATGGCGGATGCGGTTACGAAGATATTCCGTCTCATAATTAGTTTTATCCGTCCGCCAGCCAAAGCCCCGGCTGGCCACATATTCTTCAATTTCTGTACGTGTAACGCAAAGAAGAGGTCTCGCATAAATCCCGGCATTTGAGTTTCCGTTAATCTCCCTCCACTCACGAATTCCCGCAGCAGCCTCTGCAGGACTCCCCTGCAAAAACCTCATAAGAACAGTTTCAAGCTGGTCGTTCTGAGTATGAGCCGTACAAAGCACGTTCAGTCTGTGACAGGCAGCAAACTTTTCAAAGGCCTCATAACGTAAAAAGCGGGCAGCCTCTTCAATACCAGCTCCACGAGCATCAGCTGTTCGCTCTACTTCGCCCTTTTCAAGTTCAACAACCTCGCAGCTTACATTACGCCCCTTAAGACGCAGCTCTTCGCAAACCTTAAGAACAAAGTCAGCATCTCCGCCGCTTTCTTCTGCAGAGCGAATATTATGATTTACAGTGATTACATATAAAGGAAAAGCCTCAGACAAAGCAAGCAGAAGCGCAATGGAATCTGCACCGCCGGAAACCGCAACGCCAACTTTTACCTCACCATCGGCGGCAGCCTTCTTAACACCGGAAGCCTTTAAGATGTCTTCTAATTTATCTTTTACTTTTTTCTCAAACTCACACATAAAAAAAAGGCCGCCCCACATAAGTGGAACAGCCTTTATTATACACCAAAAAACGGTGCTTAGCGAGTACCTGAGCGGTTCGGGGTATTAGCCACGAGCTGGGGATACAGTTACGAGTGGAAGCTCAGCGCTTGTAAGAACTTCAACCTTGCTGTCAAGTTTGAGATCCTTTACGCGGAGTGCTTCACTAACGTTGATGTTAGAAATATCAGCAGAGATAGTTTCTGGGAGGTCAGCGATACAAGCCTTAATCTTGATTTCGTTGTTGCGCTCTTTCTTGAAACCACCCTTAAGAACACCAGCTGGAGTTCCTGTGTAGTGAACCTTAATCTTCATAACAAGTTTCTCGTCTGCATCAGGTGTGAAGAAATCAGCATGAAGTACTTTGTCGTTGCGGATGTTGTACTCAACGTCCTTGATCAAAGCGAGTGCTTCTTTTCCATCTACCTTGAGTGTGATAGAAGTTGTTGGAGTGATTGTTCTCCAGATCTTGTTGAATTCTACTTCGCTAACTTCTACAGATGTAGCCTCGCCCTTTGAATTGTAAACAACGGCAGGGATACGTCCTTCTTTGCGAAGATTTTTAGCAGCTGTCTTACCAGTAGCTGTACGAAGTTTTGCTTCGAGTGTCTGCTTACTCATTTTCTTAAAGCTCCTTATATCCTTAAAAATAAATGTTTGAATATATTATCAGAAAAGAGAATTTGTTTCAAGGCATCAGGAGGCTCCCGGCTGCTTCGCAGCCGGTCGGGCTTTCCGTGGCTCCGGCTTTCGCCTCCGACCCCGCTTGTGGCGGGTTTTCGCTTCGCTCACCACTCCAATCCCTAGCCCCTTGTTCATATTTTAGTTAACGACATCCGCATTATTTTCTGTAGATTTCTATTTACCGTAGCAGTCGCCTGGTCTTTTGAGCATCCCCGGCTCAGCTGGGTCGACAGGATTCGCCGCGACGGTCGTGCACGTCCTGTGCACTCCCTCTGCGGCGTCTCCGTTCGCTTTCGGGCACCTCCTGTGCCCGAATCGTAAAAAAGGCTGCGCCACTGCTCGCCTTTTTTACGACCACTCACTCCGCTTCGAATCCTGTCAAGTGTCGCAAATTAATTCCTGAGCTCTATTAATTCCTCGATTCGCTTTAAATTTTTATAGAGGTCTTGACCCAGGAAAAAAAATAAGCTTCCCGTTTGGGAAGCTTATTTTTTTTCCTGGGTCGACAGGATTCGAACCTGTGGAATGACGGCACCAAAAGCCGTTGGCTTA
>CAMJNC010000037.1 GCA_946407195.1 uncultured Treponema sp.
AGAATATGCAGGAGGAAGGTATGGCAATTCCAACTAGAATTTTAGAGGAAATAAAGAACTCTGAAGTTGATGCTGAAAACTTCTACTCAATTTATGGAAAGGAAAACATCGAAGCCGCTTTAAACGACCTCAAAAAATCTGACGAAGAAATTTTAAATACCTATTCTGTACAGGCTATGAAGGCAGCAGTAGCAGGCAAGCTTGCAAATAAAAACGAAGCTCAGGAAACAGCAACAATCCTGAAATTCCCGGTTGCAAGATTTGTTACTTATGCTGCAGCGGCAGTTCTTCTTGCCGCAGTTGTTATTCCGGCAGGCCTTAAAAACTCAAGACTTTCTGCCAATAAAGCTCCAACAGAAAGAGTTAAGGGTAACGCAACAGCTATGGTATCAGATGATCCACAGATTAAGCTTTACCGCCAGAAGGGACACGAAATTCAGGCTCTTAAGGACGGAGATTTTGCACGCTCTGGAGATGTAATTCAGATCACATATAACGCCGGAAGCGATCAGTACGGTGTAATCTTCAGCGTGGACGGCAACGGAAATATTACCCGTCATTTCCCGGAAAACAGCTGGACAGCTGGTCAGCTTGAACAGCGCACCGATGAAACCCCGCTCGACTTCTCTTACGAGCTCGACAACGCACCTGATTTTGAATGCTTTATCCTGGTAACTTCTAAAAAACAATTCACCCTTGATGATATAGAATCAAAAATCAAAAACAAGACAGATATAGATTACATTACTAAGCTTTCGTATCTGCCTAAGAAGACAGAAGGTATAACCTTTACACTCGAAAAGTAAAGCAGACTTAAGGGTAGTTTGAAAAGGATGGAGAAAATGAAAAAACTGATTTTTATAACTATAGCACTGCTTTCATTGTCACCAGTTTTTGCCGCTGCAGCAGATGAAAATGCAAGCGGAGTAGACAGATATGCAGTATATATCGGATCAAATAAAGGCGGAAAAGGCCGAGAACAGCTTTTGTATGCCGGAAGCGATGCCATAAATTTTAAGAAGGCCATGGCCGAAATTGGTGGTGTTTCTGAGGCAAACAGCTTTGTTCTTATAGATCCGTCAAAAGAAATTATAGACGGTACCTTAAACGAAATTTCACGAAAAATTAAAACAAGCCAGAGCCACGCTAAGCGTTCTGAATTCATATTCTATTATTCAGGTCACTCAGACGAAAACTCTCTGCTGCTTGGAGATGTACCTTATGAATATTCAGCCCTCAAGGCCGCAATTACAGAGGTTCCAAGCGACATTCACGTAGTAATTCTCGATTCCTGTTATTCAGGAAACTTTATCCGTACAAAGGGTGGTCAGAAGCGTAAGCCTTTCTTAATTGATGACTCTTCTGTTGTAACAGGTCACGCTTACCTTTCTTCGAGCTCAACAAACGAATATTCACAGGAATCAGATGAAATTGAATCTTCATTCTTTACCAATGCAATGATTACCGGACTTCGTGGAGCAGCAGATACATCAGGTGATAATAAGGTAACCCTCAACGAGCTTTACTCTTATGCCTTCAACGATACACTTTCTAAAACTGAATCAAGCAAGGCGGGTCCTCAGCACCCTAACTACAATATTACGCTCGTTGGTTCCGGAGACCTTATTCTTTCTGATATTTCTAACGGAGAAGCAATGCTTTCTCTCTCAAAGGATGCAAAGGGTAAGTTTATTATCCGCGATGCAAACGGAAAACTGATTTCTGAAATCAACAAGGTTGCAGGTCAGCCGATTTTTATGGCACTGCCGGCAGCTCAGTATTCTGCAGTTATTATTGATGAGTACTCAACAAAGCAGGGGTATTTCATTCTCGAAAAAGACCAGATTTATGTACTCGACCAGAATTCTCTTTCTACAATCAAGCGCAAGAACAACAGAGTTCGCGGTGGAGAAGTAGAAAAGAATACAGAAGAATATGACGGAGAAATCCTTCCTGTAGATGATATTGAATCTTCTGGCCGCAGAGGTTCCCGCCGCCGTTATGATGCTGCAGAAGAAGCAGAATTGCCTGAAATGGAAGATGATTCAGATAATGATGAAAAGGACCTTTCCTTTGTTCCTTTTGATCCAAAAAGCATGAACGTATTCCATCTTTCTGCTGTTCCGGGTGTTACACTGGTAGGCTTTGGAGCTGAGTCTTCTCTCTTCTCAATCGGTATTTTAGGAGCCTATGACAAGAACACTTATGCTGTTCAGCACTCTAACATTATGAGCATTACATCTAACCGCATGAACGGTTTGCAGTTCTCCGGAGTATTCAATATTGCAGGCCAGGTACATGGTGTTCAGCTTTCAGGACTTTTCAACTGTTCCGGAAATGTTGACGGTGCTCAGATAAGTGGTCTTTTTAATACCGCAAAGAACGTAAACGGTTTGCAGGTTTCGGGCCTCTTTAATGTTGGTCAGAAGGTAAATGGTGTTCAGAGCGCAGGTCTTTTCAACTATGCAAAGGAAGTTAAAGGTGCACAGATTGGTGTAATCAACGTTGCAGACTCAAGCGACGGTATTGCAATTGGTGTATTCAACTTTATTAAAGACGGTATGCACCACTTAGGCTTCAACTGGGATACAAACGGTATGTTCGATATTTTCTTCCAGAGCGGTACAAAGCATCTGTTTATAACAGTTGGTGCCCAGATGGACAACAGCGACTTTTTCTCAACAAGTACCGAGTTGTCTGACATGACATACATTTACTATGCCGGAATTGGTACAGAATTCCGTTTTGGAATCTCAAGTCTGGATATAGAATTCCTTTCAAAGTATGTTTATAACAGACACGACTTTCCTAGGACAAAGGAAGAAGTTGAAAACTATGACTTTGGACAACTGTACATCCCATCGTTCCGCGTAACCTTTAATCCATTCAGCCTGAGTCATATTGATTTAAGCGTTGGTGCAAGCTTCGACTTCAGAAACAAAGGCTACAACGACAGAGCCTTCGAATACACAACTCACCGCTTTGGTGCAGATGACGATGATACAATAATCTACCCTGCACTGTTCTTAGGATTTAAGATTAAATAATTTGTTTTATACAGGGGCATATATTGAAGTGCCCCTTTTTTTATCCCCCCAATCTCAAGTAAATCACAATTTACAATAACAAATAATTATCACAAAAAGCATATATTCTACGTTATAGTTTTATATAGTTCTTATATGCAAATTATTAGAACAAAAAATCAGAAGGAGTTTTTTATGACACAAACAACATTTATAAAAAAGTTAGCTGGGATTTTCTTACTTGCCCTTATTTTATGCCAAGCTGGATATAGTAAGCCTACACCCGAAGAAATAAAAAAACAAACAAGCTTACTTTTTCAAGCCGTAAGAGGAAAAGATGTTGAAATGGCCAAATCATGTATAAAAGAAGGAGCTGATGTAAATGGTATAGAAAAAGAAGAAACAAATTTGGGAAGAGTATTTAATTATACCCCATTGTATTATGCAATTCTGAAGAATCATGAAGAAATGGTTAACCTGCTAATTAAATCAAAAGCGAATATAAATGCTGTAATAGATAATAGAGGCGACACCCTCCTTATGGAAGCAATACGCTTTCATACAAGCAGCATTACACATGATAATAAAGCGTATAAGCTTTTGCTCAATGCCAAAGTTGATGTTGATGCAAAAGATAAATTCGGGTCTACTGCTCTACATCATGTTGTCTTCCGTGATGACCCTTCTAACATGAATGTAGTTTACGATCTAATAGATGCAGGAGCCAATGTAAATGCTACAGATAACGATGGCTTAAGTGTACTTGAAGTTGCTAAACTCAATAAAGCTGATATTATAGTTTCAATTCTTAAAGCTGCAGGAGCAAAATAATTACAGTAATAGTTATGCACATACAAAAAGACTATTCACAGTTCAAAAAACTATGAATAGTCTTTTTGTATTGTAATAAAACTATACCTGTTTATTTAGAAAGCAGATTATTCAAATGTTTAACAAATTCAGCCGGTTCTTTTACTTCCATGCCGGCAATCATGAGGGCCTGAGTGAAGAGAACCTCTGAAACGTCTGAAATCAAAGCTTCGTCGTCGGTGTCCTTGAGGCGAGCTACGATCGGGTGGTCGCCGTTTACTTCGAGAATTGGCTTCAAATCTGGACCAGGCTGGCCCATAGCCTTCATCATCTGAATCATCTGATAGCTTGGGTCATTTTCGTCTACTACGATACAAGATGGATTTTCGCCAGTCAAAGTCTTAGAAAGTTTAACTTCCTTAACCTTGTCACCAAGAGCCTTCTTAATCTTTTCAACAACAGGCTTAAAGGCTTCTTCCTTCTTCTTAGCTTCTTCCTTGTCGCCGCCGAGGTCTTCGTCGCTGCCAGAGCGGTTTACAGCCTTAAGCTCAAACTCGTTCTTGTATTTACCGAAGCCTGGAATTACGATGTCGTCGATATCATCATCCATGATAAGAACTTCAAAGCCCTTTTCTGTGTATGCTTTTACAAGTGGGTTTGCACGAAGGTTCTTTTCATCGCTTCCGCTGATGTAGAAGATTGCCTTCTGGTCTGTCTTCATACGCTGAACATAATCTGCAAAGCTTGTGTAGTTTCCGTCGCCTGTACCAGATGCGTCTGTAGACTTAAAGCGTACGATTTCTGCAATTTCGTCGCGGTTTGCGTAGTCGCTGTAAAGACCTTCCTTCATAGGACGGTTGAAGTTGCGTACAAACTTTTCCCACTTTTCAATTGCTTTCTTGTCTTCGTCTTTGCGGTCTGCTTCTGCAATTTTCTTTGCCTTGTCTGCAGCCTCGCCCATTTTCTTAAACTCGGAAAGGAGCTTCTTTACGCTTGAAGATTTAATATTGTCGAGAATGCGGTTCTGCTGAAGGATTTCGCGGCTTACGTTGAGCGGGAGGTCCTCAGAATCGATAATACCGCGTACAAAACGCAGATAGCTTGGAAGGAGCTCACGGTCATCATCTGTGATGAATACACGTTTTACATAAAGCTTAAGCCCGCTCTTATAATCAGCCTGATACATATCAAAAGGAGCAGTCTGTGGAACAAAGAAGAGTGTTGTATATTCCTGAGTTCCCTCTGCATGTGTATGAACGTAGTGAAGCGGATCCTGACCGTCGTGGCCGAAAGTCTTGTAGAACTCGTTATAATCTTCTTCCTTAAGCTCGCTCTTTGCACGCTTCCAGAGAGCCGATGCACTGTTTACCTGGTCAACCTTGCTCTCGCTGCCAGTTTCCTTTCCCTTGTCGTCATATTTTTTCTGTTCGTAGTGAAGATAAATTGGGAATGCAATGTGGTCAGAATATTTTTTGATAAGCTCTTCAATCTTCCAGCGGGAAGCAAACTCCTTGCTGTCGTCGTTCAAATGCATTTCGATTGCAGAACCGCTCAATTCAGGCTTATCAAAACCATATTTTTTTGCTGCAGCAGAATCAGCTGCTACTTCTTCAATTTCGTAAGAGTTTGTACCGTCAGAAGACCAGTGCCAGATTTTTCCGTCGCCGGCAGCCTTGCGGGTATAAACATCAATCTGTTTTGCAGCCATGAAGGCAGAATAGAAACCTACACCGAACTGACCAATGAGGGCTGAGTCCTTAGAAGCCTCAGCAGTAAGCTGCTCCATAAATGCCTTTGTACCAGAACGGGCAATTGTACCGAGGTTGTTTGTAAGATCCTCATCTGTCATACCGATACCAGAATCCTGAACGGTGAGCACGCTGTCTTTTTCATCAAAAGTGATGTCGATTCTTGGCTCGAACTTAATTGCCTTAAAGGCGTCATCAGAAACTGTAAGATACTTCAATTTATCCAGCGCATCAGAACCGTTAGAAACGATTTCGCGAAGGAAAATGTCTTTATTAGAATAAAGTGAATGAATAATAAGTTTGAGAAGCTGATTTACTTCTGTCTGGAATTCGTATTTTGCCATTTTAAGCTCCATTTACCTTTAATGTTAACTTTAAAAATAATAATAAAAAGGAGCGTTCGGCAAGTATTTTTTATTTTACCTTTATAAACTCTTCCAGAGGGTTTCCAAAAATGTCTTTGTTTTCACCGTAAAAGTAGTTTTTAGGGCGGATCAGTTCGAGGTGATATTGTTTTTCAGCTTCCTTACCTTCCGGAGCCTCTGCTTCCAGAGCCGCAACCGAGTAGTAAAAATCACCCTGATAGTATTTTACAAGCTGACCAGCCTTATACTGCCCTACAATTTCGTTGTTTTCATAACGAACACATTCGGTAAAATTAAACTTTATTTTTTTCGAGCTGATTTTATACTCACCCGTCCAGACAATTATATTCGAGGAATCCGCATAAGAAGCGCGAAGCATTACCCTGTGATTCGGGTATAAAATCAGGTGATGATAATAAAGCTTCATCTGATTATCGTAATTCTGCATAATCCATTCACTATCGTAAAACGGACTTTTCTTTTCGGAAAAGCAGCCTGTAAATGAGAGCGCTGCAAAAATCAGCAAAATATAAAAAAGTTTTTTCATAAAAGCCTCGAAAACAATTGTTACCTATATAAAATTGTAAAGTGATAAATCATAATAGTAAAGGTGATATTTAATAAAAATTTTTGTTGTTAATCTTGACAGTGTTAAGATTAACAGTTATATTCCTAGTTGTAAACTTAACATTGTTAAGATATAGGAGATTTAAGATGATTAAAATTAATCTGAAAAAGCTCGGCACAGTTTTATTTTTATTAAGCGCTGTTTCTTTTAAGTTGTGTGCTGAGTTAAACGTAATTCCAATGGTAAACTTTGGAGCCCTTCAATTAAAAAACGACAATTACCTTTTCAGCCCGTCGGGCACTTTGATGTTTAAATACAACAAGCCCGAAGAAGAAACCTCTAACCTGCCGGATGTAATTGCCGGAAGCATTTCATACGGACAGGACATTATTTCCAAAGGACTCGAAGGCTTTGAAGAAAAGCAGTTTCATTCCATTGGTGCTTTTGGAAAGCTTGCCTTTGGCAGAAATACATTTCTTATGAAGGTGACAGACCGCGGTGCACATCCGTTTGAGTCATACAAAAACTTTGAAGGTCTTTTATTTTACAGCCGCGAGCTTATCAAGAATGATTCAATGACATTTTCGGTTGGCGGTGGTCTTGCAGCAACAGATACAGGAATTGTACTCGGTGGTGTTGATATTTTCGTTGTTCCATTACCTATGGTTTATTTTGCCTATAAAAATCAGCTTATTAAAACAGAAATGGAATGGGTTGGCCTTCCAATGCTGAACCTGCTTCTCTTCCCGGAAAATAACCTTAGGGTTCGCGGAATTGCAGCTCTTGCGGGCTTTGATTTACCAACTGATTTTCAGTGGGATCTTGCACTTAGCTGGTACCCGCTGAAAAACGAGCCGTTCAACGAACTGGTCAGTGTGTCGGCAGGGATTGCGAGCAACGTAAAAAAGCTACGGATAAATGTAGAGAACTCGATGAAGTTTCAGTATTACTGTGCGTATGGAGAAGTCAGCATAACAGCACTTACAATTCGCGGCGGCTATGCCTTTGGCGGTAAGCAGGTTCTCAGAGCAAATGGCAACAAATTTTCAACAGATTACGACGGTGGTTTTTACGCAACAATTTCTGGAATGTATAAGTTCTAAGGAGTGCCCGGAATGCGAAAAATCAGTAAAATATTATTAATCGCTATTGGAGTAATGAATATGACAGGTTGTGCAACACTTAAGGCTGGTACAGAACAGAAGGCAAAGGGTCTCGAAAACACAACAAAGCTCGGTGTAGAAATCAACGGCGACCTTAACGGAATGTTTATTACTTCAACCAATGAAAATAATCCTGTGCTGCTTTTTATTTCCGGTGGCCCTGGAGTTCCGGAAATCTGGCTCAACGAGGTATATGCAAAAGAGTACCCTAATAAGCTTGCAGAACACTTTACCGTTTGTTACTGGGACTATATTGGCGAAGGTCTTTCTTACAACAAAAAAATCAAGCCGCAGGAAATTACACTTAAGCGACTTGCTGCCGATGCCCGCGAGGTAGCCCAGTATCTTAAAACAAAATATCACAAAGAAAAGATTTATCTTATGGCTCACTCAAGCGGAAGCCACCTTGGGCTTTACCTTGCGCAAACCGCGCCAGAAGATTTTTACTGTTATTTTGGAATGGGCCAGGATTATACTCAGGGCGTACGACGCTACGAAGAAGGCTACAATTTTATGAAGGCCGAGTTTGAAAAGAACGGAAATAAAAAAGCCCTCAAAAAAATGAATCAGCTTGCAGGCTACACAGAAGACGGAAAGTTTAAAATCAAAAAGCAGAAAAAGCTTGGCGCAAAATGGGAAAATGTTTTACTTAGTGCAGGCTGTGCAACAACCAGAGAAATGAGCTCAGACGCAAAAGATATTTTCTTTAAGCAGCTGTCTGCAAAATGCTATACCGGACCCGAAAAAATCAATTACTGGAAAGGAAAAATTCTGTGTTCCAAATCAGCTTACCGCAGCTATCAGGTAGAAGCTGATAAACCATGCCAGATTCCGGTTTACTTTTTGTGCGGCTATTACGACTACACCTGCCCGCCAACTCTGGCAAAAGAACTAATGGACAAACTTGAAGCTCCCGAAAAATCATTCTATACTTTTTATAATTCAGCACATTCACCCTTGTGGGAAGAAAATGATTCAGTAATAGAGGCAATGCTCAAACATGTCAGATAAATATCACCATGGAGATTTAAGGAATGCCCTCATAGAAGAAGGCATCAAAATAATAAACACCTCAGGCGAAGATTCCTTATCCATGCGAAAGCTGGCAGAAAAATGCGGCGTAAGCATGGCCGCCCCTTATGCACATTTTAAGAATAAGGAAGAAATGATTAACGCCATAAAGCAGTATGTAGAAGACGCCTTTGTTGAATATCTTGAAAAAGCAATTACCGGTGCAGCCGAAGCTGATGGAAACGGAATCAGTAAAATTGAAATGCAGATTATCGCAATGGGAAATGCCTACGTTTCATTTTTTATAGATAATCCCGAATATTTTACCTTCCTGTTTTCACGCGGCTACGTCCACCTCAACCTCGATTACAATTCCGACGAAGGCAATTTCAGACCCTACAAAATCCTCAAAGATTTATGTAAACGTTATTTTGCAGAAAAGAAACCAGAGCTTTCCGACCACGACAAAGAACTGGAAATCATCCGCATCTGGTCTTCCGTTCAGGGCCTCACCTCCATTATCTTCATGGAAAATGTAAAATGGTCCCGCAACTGGAAAACCGAGATTGTGAATATTTTGAAATAACTGTATTCTTTTAGAGCATACTCTACATGAGATCTTATGTAAGGGACATGGTTTGGCCTGCTATTTTGCCATTTTCCCAAAACTGCAGGCTGAACGCCATAATTATGCGTGAGTCCCCACCATGCCGTATTGCATACTACAGAATGGGCGTGCCCGTAAGGATAATAAATTAAACTGTGGAGCAAGACGCTTGTGGCCCTTCGCAAAGCCATTCCCTAGGTATCCTTCTTTTGCTATACCCCATTACCGGGGTATAGCAAAAGAAGGATATGCTACTTCCAGACTTACGACATGGATTTGTAATAGACTCAATACCCTCACATATTTACTTCAATTACTGCTCCTCGAGATAACCGGTACTGTTAACAATCCAGTTTTTATTTTGATTATCTGGTTCTACAGTAAACTTAGTGTATTCAGCTACAATAGTTGTTGTAGTTATTTCGTTATCATCTTCATCTGTAGCAAGTGCAATACCCTGCCAGCCAGTATAGAAGTATGGTTTAATATTAGCAACAGTAGAACTTGTAAGTGGACCACCAATATAAATCGGAGCACTTCTTGAATTAGCACTGTTTAAAGCTTTACAATATACATCGCCAGCCTGAGCATCACCACTGACAACAAATCTTCCATCGGAACAATTGCTTACATCATATACAGCATTGCCGCTTATTGTTCCGCCTTCCATTATGAATTCTGAATACTGGCCAATATACACACCGCCACAAGCTCCGTATTGCATTAATCCACTATTAACATAAGTGTTGTTTGAAATCTCAGCTCCGGACTTCATAGTAAGAGTAACAGCACCCTTATCGTACAAGTGTACAACACCATACAATCCAACTCCATGGATTTCATCTATACCTGTATTGCCCTTTATGAGAGTGCCACTGTCCAATATTACATTTGCATGATAATAATCATCCTCATCATATTGCACAGCGTCAATATACATAGCTCCGATCTGAATGTCTATGAATGTTACTGGAGCCTTACTACATGTATAAACACCAGGCAATTTATTTCCGACGTTGGTGCCGCCATTGCCTTGGATTGTAATTGTTTTAGCACCTGTTATGCCTTCAATATCCCATTCGCTGCCGCCGCTCATATCGCCGCAAACATTTACAATGTAGTCTGTATTGTCATCTTTCATTTGAGCAATAGCTTCGGCAATTGAACCAAAGGCCGAAGTTTCGCTTGAGCCGTCTCCTGTTCCGTCTGGAGCAACATAGAAGGTCATTGTGCCGCCGCCAGAACCGGCAAGAACAAGATTTCCTTCATCGTCCACAGCCCAATTCATGCCGCTCTTTGGCATAACAGCGAACTTATTGTAGTAAGCGGAAATCAATCCACTTTTAGCTTCTGACAAAAGAACTGCTGGGGTTACGTACATACCTGTTTCGCCACTCGTAGCAGGGCTAATTGTTGCCACAATTCCGTCGGCTGTTAAATCATCGGCAATGGTCACGTTTGTATATTGAGAATAAAGTTCAATGACATTGTTTGAAGCGACGACAGCGCCGCCGCTTATATTGAAGGTTCCGCACACTTCAACGCCTGTGCCGCTATTGTCTCCAGATTCTTTGTTGTCCTTTATAGTTCCGCCTTCCATATTGAAGGTTCCATATGAATCAATATATACGCCATCACTTCCGTAGCCTGTGTTATAGTTGCCGGAGATTTCGCAACCATCCTTCATCGTCACGCTTGAGTATTCTTTTATGGTAAAGGCAGCTCCTTGTCCAGCATACTCAGCGCTGTTGCCTGTAATAAGAACGCCACTGTCAAATATTACGTTTGTTCGATAATAACCAATCTCGCCGTCTCCGCCTCCTATATAATTGCCGCTGCTTGAGCCAGTAAGGCAAATGTTTCTGAATGCAATTTCGCTAAGGACATAGTTATCAAAGTAGATTTGCAAATCACCGGAGATTGAATCTTGCGGAATTCCATTTTCAAGGCCGTTTGCGCCTTCGATTGTCAATGAATTTCCACTGAACGAACTTATATATACGGTATGCTGGGCTTCATGATCAGCAACAGGAAGCACGCCGTCAACTTTAACAATGACATCGTAACCTGTATAATCATTGCTCGCTATATAACTAAGAGCGTTACTTAACGAATCAAATGGGTCGCCTCTAGAACCGGCAGCGCTGCTGCTTCCGTTTTGCGCCACATAGAACGAAACTGTAGTAGAGCCGTCGCTGAGCATTCCGTTTGTGTTTATCGACCAAGTTACAGCAGAGCCCGAAGGTTGGGTTAATGCGAACTTTTGGCTTTCTTCCGCAATGTCTGGAGCAGAACCTAACACGTTATACGATTCCAGCATTTGCATTCCATTTTCATAATCATGCGGCGTTATCGTTGCAACCGGGGATTGCGCCGTAAGAGTTCCCAAGATTGCAATACCGCCATAAGTTGACACATCAGGATTAACAAGATATATGTCATTTCCAGAAGAAACGCTGCCGCTTCCCATCATGCCAAGCGCTCCGTTTGAATCAACATAAATGCCTGTTCCTTTCACAGCCTGATTGTTAGATATAGTTCCGCCAAACAGAAAAAGTCGTCCTTGGCAATAAACGCCTCCTCCATTTGCGCCTGCCTTATTGTTTGTAATTGAACAGCCATCCGAAGTTTCTACAAAAGAAGATTCGGTTATATAAACGCCGCCGCCATTATAGTCTCCGCTGCCAGTTCCATTCTGTGTAATAAGAGTTCCTTCTGACAATAAGACATTTGTGTATGCGTTGTTTAAGTCACCAACATACAAACCAGTTTTAGACGCTCCAGAAATTCTTAAATTTGTAATTTCTACCGATACATCCTCAAGATTTACTGTCAACGTTTTTTCAACGCCGCTTCCGCCTGTAAGCGCGTCCAAAGGAGTTCCGCTTGTTGCGTCAACGCCATTGGCTCCTTCGATGACAATCTGTTTCGCCTTGCTGTCGTTAAAGCCTGACAAAACTTGCGCGCCCGAAAGATTTCCAATAATCTTTATGCTTGCAACTGTTCCAGAGTTTCCGTTGGACGCGATGTAATTGGCGGCCTCCTCGATTGAGCCAAAGGGGCTTGAGGCGCTTGTTCCAGAACCGCTTGCGCCCTGCTGGACATAAAGGTCAAAAGTCTGAGGCTGTGTGGTTGTAAGCCTTCCGTCAGGGTCAACGTAGTATACAGTGCCATCAGGAGCGGGATTCACCGCAAATTTTTTGTAACTTTTTAAAACGGAGCCGCTTCCTTGAGCCGCAAGAACCGTGGAGTTTTTATATCCTCCAGATGTCGCATCCTCTACGCAAGTTATAGTAGCCACAGGGGCTTCTCCTGTAAGCGCGCCGTCAACTGTAATTCTTGCTTCATCACCGCTATAAATTTCAAGATAAACGTCATTGTCGCTTGCTACAACAGCGGAGCCGCTCATTCCAAAATAAGGAGTAACACGATTTTTTGAATCTGGATACATTAGATAAACGCCATGTCCATATCCTGTTCCAGATTCGGCGGCGAAGTTTCCGCTGACAGTGCCGCCAGACATTGCAAAAGTGCCCGCTCCCATTGAACCGCGAGCGTAAATATAAACGCCGCCTCCGCTAGTTCCCGCATGGTTTCCTGCGATAGAACCATCCTTCATTTCAAAGATGGCGAATCCGTCATAACATATAAACACGCCGCCACCGTTTGTCGTAGCTTTGTTTGTAGTAATCATGCCGCTTTCAAACGTGACGTAACCTTTGCTAAGATAAATGCCGCCGCCGTTTGTCGCGTAGCCGCCTTTTATAAGTAAACCTTGAATCTTTATTGGAATATTCACATTTATTGTAAGAGCGGAACCAATCTCGCTAGGAGGAACAGTCTCTCCATCCCAACCAGCATTAATACCATCGCTATTTACATTGCCGTGAACTCCGACAAGCATTATCGAATTTGCTGAAATAGCTGAACCATCCCCCAGAACCTGAGGGCTACTAAGGATTCCATCTACACCAATAACCCAATCTCTTGTACCATCAGCTATCGTTTTAATTTTCTCAACAGCGTCAACTATTGAAACGAAAGGATGTTCCTGTGAACCATCGACATCTGGATCTGAAGAATTTGCTTCTGAAGAAACATATAAATCAATAATAGGTATACTGCTCTCTTCCCATTTTGCCCAATATTCTTTATTGCCTATTGTTCCGGCTGGAACCGTGGTTACCGGGGCACCTGTAAGTCTAGAGTTTGTATACCAGCCGACAAGGATGAATCCACTTTTTCTAACTTTGTTTGGTCCTGGAAGTGCCGAAGAATTTTTACTTAAATAATAGGAAATATCTGTAATGTCAGAAGTTAAGTTGCCGCCATTTAGATGCAAAGTAACTGAATATGTTTCTGAAAGATTTACATATGCTATAGCTTCGCTTACATAGCCTTTTTTTATCTGGACGCTGGTTTCATATTCGTTTAGCTTTACTGTGTTTTTCTTAAATATGATACAAACTTTGTAATCTCCTTCTGTGAATCCTGTTGTCTCGCTGATTGCTGCCGTTGAAAAACTTACATATTTTTTATTTTGGGTATCCTGCTGAATTATCAGCGTCTGAATTGCTGTAGCATTATTATCAGCCTCATTTCCATCTGGTGTGTAATAAACCTCTGAAGTGGCATTTGCTTTATAGATTAAACCTTCTACTTCGTCGGCATCACCTTCAACCATGAGCTTAATCGAAAAACCACCCTTATTGATTGAATTATCCGGTGTCAGCTGAAATCTCAAATTAATTGTCTTTCCAGCTTTTGCTACAGCGGTTGTAGTTCCAGAGAAGGCTACACCGTTCATGGTTGCGGTAAGAGTGAAATCCCAGTTTCCGGTTTCAATCTCTATTCTTTGTGAAGAAAGTGCTTCCAAAGTATCCGCGCTTGCAAGTTCGATTTCTGTACCAGTGGTTTCTGAACCTACGCTTTTTGTGCCTTTCAAAATTAAGTTAGTAAGTTTGTTTGCATCTGCAGTTGGAAAGATTGTGCGGTTGGAATTAGTTGTACCTGCAGTTTTTACGCAGATATACGCAGTACCTGATTCATCTGAAGCGTCAAAGCTTTCTGACTCAAAAAGATTTGAGCAGGCAACAAGTACAAAAGAAAAAAGTACACAAACAACAAGCAGAAATACTCGGGTAAAAAATGATTTTGTTTTCATATACTTTCCCCGTTATTCTTTGATAATCTGGAAGAAGGCTGAATACAGTTTTCCCTCTTTTGTAAGATAAAGAACAACATCGTATGGCTCGCCTGTCACGAAGCTTGATGTATCCAGTTCGAGCTTATACGTTGTTTCAGCTGACAATGTCGAACCATCAAGCTTCCACTCATAGGTATATGCTAATTCCGGATTAGGAGGCACTGGTGCTGTAAAGGTTATCTTGTCATCTTCAACAACTCTTGTCACATTTATATCTGAAAGATCCAAATTAAAATCAACCCTGATTCCATACAAAACTGCTTCTACCCATTTTGCATACAGAGTAAGAGAACTGCTGATTTCTACTGTTGAATCATAAAGAGTTGTGCAGGCTTCGTCTGTAAACCATCCGGCAATAACATAGCCTGAAACATCTGATGTATCGAAAATTGTCTGAACCTTTGCGCCGTAGCGGTAGGTTTTTGTAGCCGGAATGCTGGTACTTGTATGATCTTTCTGATTATAGGTTACTGTGTAAGTAATGCGGTCGTAATAGATGTTTACTATTGTGCTGCCATCTGAGGCGATGGTCTGCTGTTCAATTTCGGTAGGAGTAACAAAACCGGTGTATTCTGCAGCAGCGGCTGATGTCTGCTCGCCTATGTTACCGTTCAAAACAGTTTCTTTGGTCATTACATAGCCTTCATCTGTTATAGTCTGCTTCCATTCCCGCACGGTGTAATCAGCTGTGGTTGCTGGAGCAGGACCATCTGAAGTTACCTTCTGCAGAACAAGCTTTACCTGATTTTCCTGGCCGGCCTGAACAATTATTTTTTCGCTTTCGCCAGTATATAAGTCTGTGCGGAGCTGGCTGTGTTCACCTTTCTTTTCGAGCTTATAGGCTGTGGCTTTTACAAAAACTTCGAGATTAATAGGGACAGACTTAAACTCTGCCTTTGAGCCGTTTGCAACTCTTACGGTAGCAGTTTCATTGAACTCTTCGTTTACGCTTTGAAGAATTATATCCATAAAAACTTCAGATTCATCAGCACCTGAATACGTAACTGTACGTGCCGAAGAATTTGCACCTGCATTAATTTTTGCAGCTATTTCTTCTGAAATAATAAATGAAACTGTTCCTTCTTTTTCTGATTTTTCAGCGAATGAACAAGAAGACATAAGCATTGCACAGATGGCAATGCTTCCAAAGAGCAAAGACTTAACTTTAAAAGACATACTCTCTCCCAGTATTTGATTAAGAATAGATTATAACATTATTTTATAGTAATTAGAGAAATAAATTCAATATGTCTTTTTATGCAGGCAAGCATAGCTTGCCTGTGAGCCGTTTTTTACTCTTCGAACATTGCAGAAATCTTATCTTTGTACAAATCGTTGATGCGGAAGCGCATGATTTCCTGCTTAGCAGAAAGCTCAACGCCAACCTCAAACGGTTTTGTAATCAGGCTGAACTTTGAGATGCGTTCGAACATCTTAAAGCCGTTCTTTGCGCTGATAAGGTTTGCAATTTCGTTTTCGTAAAGCTTTTGAATTACTTCTGATTCGAGAAGGTTTTCATAAGTATCATACTGAATACCATTGAAAGCCGCATAGTTTTTAATTTCTTCTTCATCAACCAGAATAAGAGCTGCAAGATAACGCTGATCCTGACCAACAACTACGGCCTGCTTAATATAGTGAGATTCAGCAAGCTTAGTTTCAATTGGAAGCGGTTCAAGGTTTTCACCACCACGAAGAACGATAGTATCCTTAATACGCCCCTTAATACAAAGCTCGTTGTGAATTGTCATAATTGCAAGGTCACCGGTGTCGAGCCAGCCGTCGTCGCTTAAAACCTTGGCAGTCAAATCAGGACGCTTGTAATAACCCTTCATAACTGTAGGACCTTTAACCTGAAGAACACCTTCCTTACAGCGGCCAAGAACAAAGCCGTCCTGAGGGTCTACA
>CAMJNC010000038.1 GCA_946407195.1 uncultured Treponema sp.
TCAGCCTAAAATGTGCGTAATAGCTGTCTAAAAAAAAGGGGTCAGTTCAGAAGTGGACGCGAGGGGGAGACTTCCCCCTCCTAAATACCAAAAATTCAAAAAAAATCACTTTTTTTTAAATTTTTTTCGGAAATTTTGTCAGAAATGGAATATTAATCCTACTTTATAGGTGGAGGTTAAAGATCTTGAGACGGACGGTTATGTATTTTCCCGGGCGGATGAAAAAGGGTCTGATGATTCTGGAGGTCGCACTGGTTTTCTGTCATTTTGCGGTGGCGCAGGGGGCGGTGTACAGCTGGGATTTTTCGGATTGTGAGATTAAGGATATTTTGTTTGCGGTATCGATGGATGCTGGGATTTCGATTGTTCCCGATGACACTGTCAGTGGTAAGGGTGATTTGAAATTTGCAGGCAGAGACTTTGATCTGGCTTTTGAAGCGTTTTTGAGGACTAACAGACTGTTTGTGAAACGGGATGGCAAGGTATGGACTGTGAGCAGGTGCTGTGTTTCTGTTGAGAATGGATCGTATTCTCTTGAAGCGTATGATTTGCTTCCGGTACAGATTGTGGAAAAACTTGCTGAGGTGATGGACAAGGTTGTGACGTTTGAGTCGCTGCCGGCGCAGAGGATTTCGGTGTGCTTCAGGGGAGTCAGTGAGGCTGTTCTGATGGATTGTCTGGCTAAACGTTTTGGTGTTTATAGCGTTGAGCGGGATGAGTGTGGATATCATTTTGTGAAGAATAATTCTGTACATCGTACGGAGAGTTTTTCTGGAATGGTGAAGATCGAAGTTCTTGAGGGCGGTTGTTTTTCTGTTGATGTGGAAGAGTGCAGGTTTATGGCAGTTCTGGATAATCTGGTACGTACTGCTGGTAAAGAATTTTGTCTGCTGTCTGATGCGGATTATAAGCTGCAGAGGTCTGTTTTTGTCGGTTCGGATTTTGAAGATACTCTGGAGATTCTTTGCGCTCAGTGCGGTTTTGATTTTGTTTTGGAAAATGGAATCTACTACATCTTTGAAAATAAACAGGTGCGGAATGAGCTTGTGAGTGGAAAACGAAGCTGGCGTAAATTCACATTACGTTTTACAAAGTCTCAGGATTTTTTAACCTTCATTTATAAACGTGCCGGTAAACTGGAAATAATTACGCTCCCCGATGAATATTCATTTTTGTGCTATGCGAGTGAGCGTGAGGCTGCTGTAATTGATGAATTAATCTGTGAAGCTGATATTAAGCAGTCTATTCATATTGTAAATCTTAAGTATCTTAAGCCAGTGGAGTTTCTGGAGCATCTGCCTCCTTCTGTAGACAGGTCTGCGCTTTTCGTTGCAGATGATTCTTCGCATCTTTACTTTAAGGGAACGGAAGAAGCTTATAAAAATCTTTGTGAGCAGCTTGAGATATGTGACAGACCTGTAGTGCGTTTAAGCTATGATCTTTTAATTCTTCAATATGATGAAACGGTTCAAAATAACTGGGCTTCTTCCTTTGGTGCGAGACGACTGACTGTAGGAGACAGAAATGGAGCATCGGCCGTGCTGGGCTCTGTAATGAGCTTTAATTTGAACGTTGTTACTTCCTTTGGTTTGACCTTTGCGGCTGATTTACAGGCTTCGATTGAAGAAAGCAAAACCCGTGTATATGCAGACACTACACTTCATGGAGTTTCCGGAAGGGAAATCCATTTTCAAAATACAAATACTTATCGCTATAGAGATAACAATGTAGATCCGGAGACCGGCAAGCCTGTTTATTCCGGTGTAACCCGTGAAATTGCTTCGGGTATTAAGCTGGATGTTTTGGGCTGGGTTAGTGGTGATGGCATGATTACAAGTAAGGTAACGGCTTCTGTATCACGTCAGGGAAACGATACCTCTGCTTCTACAGGAAATCCGCCTCCAACTTCTGAAAAAATTGTAACAACTGAAGTTTGCGGAAAAAGTGGTGAGCCTGTTGTTTTAAGTGGACTTGTACAGACTGCTGAAGGTGAGCAGGAAAAAAGAACACCTTTAATTTCTAAGCTTCCTCTTATTGGAAATCTTTTTAAAGCAAAGGATAAAACCAGCGAAAGGCTTCAGATGGTTATTTATCTGGTTCCGCATATTCAGGGAACTGAATGTTATTCAGATGCTGCGTGTAAGGAAGAGGATTTAACCTGGGCGGAAGAAAATTTATGGAAGCTGTATTCAGAGCAGCTTAATGGTTTGAAGGAATTGAACAGGGAGGTGGATGATGAACAGAAACTATGATTTTTCACTTACTCCGGCTTATTGTCTTTATAACGGAGCTGCGGTTTTTGAGCAGGATGGTGCATATATAAAATTCCTTGTTGAGAATAAAAATGATTCTTTACTATGCGGGAGACTGACCAGAGCTTTTCAAAATCATGTAGCGAATATCAGGAAGATTAAAGACTGTCCAGAAATTTACAGAAGACTAATAACTATTGATTTTGAAAAAGCCACAAGAGCACAAATTAAAAAATGCGTTCTAAGCTTCTACAGGGCAGAAGAGGAGAATGGCGGTGTTTCTGCAGAGACTGAGAACTCCAGAAATGAGCGTGAAGCAGCGGCTGTTCTTCTTTTGGACAGCATATTAAATGAAGCTCGTTTGCGAAAAGCTACTGATATTCATATAGCAAACAGTTCTGTAAAGCTTCGTATAAATGGAAGACTTGAAAAAATGATGGAGCTTCAAAGTGAAAAGTCTACGGAACTGATTCAGCGGATTAAGCTTCTGGCAGGCTTAAATGTAATTGAAAAAAGAAAATGTCAGGATGGGACTTTTGTTTACGGAAATAAAGCGCCTTTCTTTTTAAGGGTATCTACTATGACTGCGATTGGAGAAAAAATGAATGGAGCGCGCTCTGCAGTTGAGTCTGTTGTTTTGAGAATTCTGGATACTTCGCGTATTCCGCTGGCACTTGGAGAACTCGGTTTTAACAGTATGCAGCTGGAAAAAATTGGAGGGAGCAATGGCTTGTGTTCACTTTCAAATGGTCTTGTTCTTGTTTGTGGTCCGACAGGAGCAGGAAAATCTACAACTGCTGCGGCTATGCTGGTTGAAATGTGTAAACTAACAAACGGTAGTATAAAAATTGTGAGTTTAGAAGATCCCCCGGAATATATTATTCCCGGAGTAACCCAGATAAAAATAGATGATAACAACGGTTTTTCTGAAGCCTTAAAACATGTTTTCCGACAGGACCCTGATGTAATTATGATTGGTGAAATCCGTGATGAACAGAGTGCGGCTGCAGCTTTAAGAGCCTCTCTTACAGGACATCTTGTTTTAGCAACTCTTCATTGCGGCTGTGCATCAGAGTCAATTTTTCGTCTTGAAAATCTTGGACTTGACAGACGTCTTTTGTGTCAGGTTTTACGTGCCGTTATCTGTCAGGAATTGAATCTGCTTGGTGGAAAAATGAGGCTTTATGCAGATGTTACTGTCTGTGGGACTTCATTTAGTGAGAAGGCTGTTAAGGCACAGTCTGGAGATCAGCTGGAAAAGCTGTTGGAGCATTATACAAATTACAGCGAAATACTGAGCGAGACAATGTCTGCCATGAAGCATGCTAAGCCTGTTCCACTTTATAAAAGGAGGCGTGAAAATGCTGGAATTCACAAGGATGTTGTATGAGCTCTTTGTTTTACAGGGAATAACTCTTTCAAAGAGTTTATTAATTATGAGTTCAAAACCCAAAAAGGATGCTGTAAACAAAGCATCAGGAATGATTTATTGTGCATTAGAAAATGGAAGTTTTTTTTCTAATGCTCTTAAAAGCTGCAGTGCAATTAATTTTGATGATGTTTATATTTCATTTATTTGTATTGCTGAAAAAAACGGAGACTTAAAAACTGCTCTTTCTTATTTGAAACAAAAGCTTGAGCGTGAAAAAGAATGTAAAAAGAAAATAGTTGAAGCCTCCATATATCCTGTTTTTGTAATTCTTCTGGCAATTAGCGCAAGTATTTTTATTGGAGTTTATACAAAGAATGCAGATATTCAGCTTCTTGCAAAATATGTTTCCGTTTTAATTCTTGTCTGTTTTGCCATGTATTTTTC
Organism: uncultured Treponema sp.; assembly: GCA_946407195.1. GTDB lineage: Bacteria > Spirochaetota > Spirochaetia > Treponematales > Treponemataceae > Treponema_D. The sequence continues at coordinate 4,069 of CAMJNC010000038.1, forward strand.
AATTGTGAAAGTGTTTAGAGAAAACTGTCTGTACGAGGCTTTTTCTGCTGTTGATTTTCTTGTTGGAAAAGGAATTGAACTTTCAGAAGCAGTTGAATGTGCTATTCAAATAGCTGGGCCTTCTACAAAAACTGGCAGAATGTTTGAAAATGCAAAAATTAATCTTTCTTATGGAATGGATTTACAAACTGCATTCAATTGTAAAAAGAATGCTAATTCAAAGCTTTCTGAAGCATTTTATTACGCTGATATTGGCGGCAGTAGAAATGATTTATTTGGGAAAATAGCAGCATATCTTAAAACAGAAAAGGACAGACAGAGGACAATCTGTTTGGCTTTGATTGAGCCTTTTTTCATTGTAATTACTGGCATTTTTATTCTTGCAATTTTAATGACTTTTTTTATGCCTTTGATAAACGAGGTTGGATTTATTTGATTTATGTAAATAAAAAACTATAGGGGGAAATATGAATAAAAAGGGGATTCTAAAAGCAGCTGATAACAAAAAGAGAAGGAGGTTTTGTTATGGTGCAGGAAAAAGAAAAGAAGCAGAAGGCTTTACTTACGTCGAAACTGTGGCTGTCATTGCAATTGGAGCATTGCTTACGGCAGGGAGTGTATTCTCAGCGTCAAAAATTATGTCCGCCGCGAGAAAAACTGTTGCAAAAACGCAGATTGAACAATTCAGTAGTGCGCTCCAGACCTACTTCCTTGACTGCGGAAGATTTCCAACAACGGAACAGGGACTCGCAGCTTTATGGGAAAAACCAGTTTTATATCCGGTTCCAGAAAACTGGGATGGACCATACCTTGACCGTGAGCCCGGCAATGATCCGTGGGGAACCGATTATAAGTATCTCAGCTCTGAAAGTTCCATTATGTCGTCAGAGGTTCCTGAGAAATTGCCCTTTGTCATTTTCTCATGCGGGCCGGATGGAAGAGAAGAAAATTCCGGATGGGAAAAAGGAGTTTCAGATGACATCTGCTCATGGAAATAGAATTGTAATTGGTACTGTCTGCGTCTGCTTAATTACACTTGTACTTATGCTTGGTGAATTACTTATGGAGCGGAAGCTGCGCATGAAATTATTTGAAAAAAAATATTCAGAAGCAGTTTCATCTCTGGAAATGAAAAATCAGGAAATGAAGAAATGAGATATGTGCAGCTGATCATTTTGTCAGTGATTCTGACTCTGTTTTCTTCCATATTCAGTAGTGCATTTTTTCAAATTATAAAAATTGACAGGCAGCTTGAACTTGTAAGAAAAGAAACTGATTCGTTGATTTTTATTTCAGAGAGTTTTTGTAATTCCTGCAGCGGGGTGGGATTTGATTCGCTTGAGGAATGGAAACGAGTTTGTTCAGATATGTTTCAGCTGGAAACTATTGAGTGGTTTTGCTGTGACAACCTTTATTGTGGCAAATGGTCTGGTCCATACGGGAGTGGTGAGGTTTATGCAAAAAGATAATGTCATAAAACGAAATGATTTTGAACAGTATGAAATTCTGATTCCTTTTTCCAGTTCTTTGGGAAAGAAACGGAAGCAGTTTATTTGTTCTCAGCTCGAAAAAATGCATCCCTGTTTTTCTGATGAATTTGCTTTTGATTCTGTAATAAAGAAAATCACTCAAAAAGGATTTTATGAGGACGTTTTCGTTGTAAATAAATTCAGGCTTGCAGAATATGAACAGAAACGAAAATTTTCCGGGACCGGTTTTTTTATTGAGAAATCTGTAAAAAGTAAGCTTCCTGCTTTAAGACTTTTTGCAGATAAAAAATGGCAGTTCTTTGTAATTATATTAGCGTTTTGCATTTTAGGAGTAATTGCTGGAATAATTTTCGGCTTTTCAGGCGGCAATAAAAATGCAATTGAAAATGTTCAGATGCCTGAACCAGTGGTAGAAATTGAAATCAATAATAATTTACCTGATTTTTCTGCCGGAGAGCAGTTGCTTTCTTATGTCGCAGAAGCTGGTGGTAAAATCAGCCGGTTCGACTGGTCTGTTATCAGACGTAAAAATGAATTATTTGAACAGTTGAATGCTTCTATAAAGGGAGCGTTTCCGGAAAATCTAAATGGTTTTTCTACCAGCAATGTTATTTATGAAAATGGAATTCCATGTATTGATGCTTATTATGCAAATAAAATTCCAGAACATAATATTTTAATAAATGAAAAACAAACATCGAGTCTTCCGAATTCTGACTTCAACAAAGAGTTGCGTGCGATTATTACACGACAAGCTGCCTTGCTGAGAGAAGAAAAAGCTCCTCCATATCATATTGAATTTGATTGTGAAAAGAATCTTGAAAAGAATCAGAAAATGCTGACGGAACTTTTCTCATTTATTGAAGCTGATAACAGGATAGTAACAGCTGTTTCCGTAATTAGAACCAGTGGAAATGAACTGCATGTCGGGCTTTCTATAGAACCGGCTTCTTTTAATGGACTGAATTTACAAAACATTATTGAAAATCTTGCCTTATTTACTAGTTCTGATTCCAAAGTTTTTTCAATTGCTGATAAAAACAATACGCAAAATAAAGTTGTCTATGAAACTGGAAAAAACAAAACATCAGAAGACAAAGGTTATGAAACAAAAATTGGTGAAATAAGAAGACCTGATAAAACAACTTTGATTTTTTATAAAAATACTGAGGGGAAAATAAAAACTGTTATTCAAAATTTTTAGGAGGATTAATGAAAAACGAAAAAAAACTTGTCATATCAATTTTATTGATTGGTGGAATCCTGTTTATATCTGGCTGCGCATCCAAGCCAAAGTTTAAGGGTAAGGGAGATTTGTGCGGGCTTGTTATAGATGAGAATAATTGCCCTGTAAAGGATTTCATAATTAATTGCAGGCCTGTTGATGGAAAAATAATTCCAGTACAGCCGGTGCTGACGAATGAAAACGGGCTGTTTGTTTTTAATTCGCTGCCTTCGGGAAAGTATTCAATAAGCGGAGAAAAGAATAATTTCCAGCGGATTCGGCCGACAACCTATTGGTTTGAAGACCGCGCAAAAATCGTTTGCTTTCAGACTAAGAGTTATAAGAGTTCGATTTTACAGGCGGAAGAACTGATACATCTGGGGCAGCCGGAGGAGGCGAGGAAGGTGCTTGAAGGAATATGTTGTGAGAAAGATTCTGATCAGCAGCTGCTTGTGAAGTTATATCAGTTTTATACAGCAGAAAATGAAAAGGAAAAACGAGCTGTAGTAGCGTATATGAAGAAAAGGAAATTTCCGGAAGCTTCGTTTTATAAAAAATATACAGAAAAACTGGAGGAAATAATCAAATGAAAAAAAATTATAAAATTCTAATAACTATTTTATTTTTTATACTGACAGGCTGTAAAACTTATTCCATAGATTCGGTTCCATATGTTATGAGCGGCGATTTTGTAATGGAAGAAAATTCAGCTGATTATTCAATATGTGGAGTTGATTTTCTTCTACTGAATAAAAGCGAAAAAGAAATAAAGAAAATCAATATAGTATTTTTCCTTTTTGATAAAGATGGTGAACCTGCTTTTGAATGTCGAAATAAGATATCTGCTGAAATTGAAATATGTATTTCAGGAGGAGAGACTGGACTATTTTGTATGAGTCTCGACAGCTTTTTGAATTCAATTCCTGAATATCTGCTTCAGGTTGATTATCTTTATCTGTCAAAAATTGAATATGAGGATGGCTCCATTTGGGAAGATCCTTATGGTTTGATTGCCTTTAAGTGAGGTGGTTATGAAAATAAAAGTTTTTATTCTGATAGTGTTAATGATTTTAATTTCTGGATGCAACTATGAACCGGAACGAGTAACTGTAATAAATAAGAATAAACCGGAGCCTGAGGTAATTGTAGATCCAGAGCCAGAGTCTGAGCCGGAGCCCGAACCTGAAACCGAACCAGAACCAGAGCCTGAGCCTGAGCCACAACCAGAACCTGAACCTGAGCCAGATCCCGAGCCGGAACCTGTAGAAAAAAAACTTACTCTTATGGTCTATATGGCTGCAGATAATGATCTTGAAAGTTATGCATTAGAGAATCTGAATCAGATGGAAAAGGTATGTTGTGAAAATATGAATATCCTTATTTTACTTGATCGGGCTGAAGGCTACGATGAAACAGATGGAAACTGGAAGGATACAAGACTGTTTGAGGTTTGCAGAGATTGTTCAGAGAGTGCTCATATAGTTTCAAAGAGAATCAGTTGCCCACCGCTTGGTCTTTCAGATTATGAAAATACAGAACTTGATATGGCTAATCATTCAGTTCTTAGGAATTTTGTTGAATTTGTAAAGAAGCAATATCCGACTGGAAAATATGCACTTATAATCTGGGGGCATGGGACAGGCTGGCGTTATATTGCAGAAAATGAAGTAACTATAGAATCAAATCGTGCAGTTGCTATTGATGATAAAACCGGTTCATACATGCGGGGCACCGACCTTGGAAAAGCATTACGCGGTCAGGGCCTGAACGTTATCGGCTTTGATACCTGTTTTGCCGGAGTTATAGAAAACATTTATGAACTCAAGGATTGTTCGGAGTATATAACAGCAAGTCCTGGCGTTACACCAAGCGGTGGCTGGAATTATCAGAGTTTATTGGAAAAGCTTTCGCAGGGAAATTTTTCTTCTCAAGAAATTGCATTTGAAATGAAAAAAAATTCTTCTGTGCAAACAACAGTTTTTAAAAATGAAAAAATTGATGAACTTATGACTGCTTTCGAGGCTTTTTCAAAAAAGCTTGCAGACAGTATAAAGACAGAAGAACTTCGGAAAAGTGTGTTTAATTCTTTGCTTACGGCAAAGACATATAAATATTCACAGTATCCCTGTGATATGTATCTTGATATTTATTCAATGGCCAGTCTTTATGCAAATGAATCAGATAAAAAAATATCAGATGCAGCCAAGCTACTGCAAACCGCTGTAATAGAAGCTGCTATATCTGAGGCAGATACTACTGTTCCTTCTGGAGTTGGAGTTCATTTTATCCCATTAGTATCAGCCCAAATCACCGCCGCAGCACATTCAGTTGATTACATAAAAGATCCGAACTCATTAAACCAGAGCGCGTTTATTCGTGACAATTTGTGGTGGGTACCGACTATAAGCGGAAACTCTGGCAGTCTGCTGGATAAATTATTTTATACAGCCTATTAAAAGGAGGAAAATTATGAAAAAGAAATTCAGCTTGTTTGTTTTATTGTTTGCTTTAATAACTTGTCTTTTATTTTCATATTCAGAAGATGGTAATGGATATCCACATTCGTATGACACAGGGGCTTATGGAGGGGGCAATTCCAGTGGTAATGGAAGTGGTAGCGGTAGTAACGGTAATGGAAGTAGTGGAGGTAGTGGTGATGCCTCCGGAGGAAATCAGAGTGGCCAGGGTGGAGGTGGATATTCGGAAGATAAAACTGGAGCAGAAATTACACAGGAGTCTGATGCCTTAAGTTCTCAGGTAGATGGCGAAGAAAGTGCTGTTAATGATATTCAGACGGGTGATTCAGGTGAAGGTTCTGATTCTGCCGCAGAGTCTGCAGCTGATGCAGCGGCAGGTAAGGAAGCTGCACTTAATTCTGACACAGCAAGTGCCGCCGCTGAGTCAGACGGCGAAGTAAACAGTAATACCAGTGCCAGTCAGGATGAAGGAAATTCCAGTAATTCGACTGCTGCAGGTGATCCTGTAAAAATATCAAAGGGAACTTATGAACTATCTGAGACTGATTTGTATATTGGAAGCAATAAACTGTTTGCAATTAAGCGGCGTTATGAATCAGAAAAACCTGTAACTGGATCCTTCGGATTTGGATGGCATACGAATCTTGATGAAAGAATTATTTTGGGAATCGCTCCTACTCAATACAAGGATATTAAGGCTTTGATGAAATATATAGATGAAATCTCGAAGCTTATACTTCAGACAGAATGCCGGCTCTCAGAACAATATAGGGTTTCGAATATTTACAGTGCACATCAGGAAATTATGGAGCGTATTAGCAGTTGTGAAGAACATATTGAGAATCTAGAAACCATAATATCAGATTTAGATAAGTTGAAAAAACGTGCGGCCTACTATTTTTCGCTCAATAAAAAAATAGAAGGAATTAGAGAAAAAGCGTTACTTACTAAAGCTGAAGCAGAAAATAAAAAGCAGCTTCTACAATCCAGCCTTGAAAAAATTGGAAATGATATGGAGATTCTGGCGGCTCTTAAACAGAAGCTGCAGAATGCCCGAGTCGAACTGGAAGAAAAAAATTATTTTGTGACTATAAATCTTCAAAGACATATTCGCAATAAAAAAGCAATGTTTGCAGGAATGTCTAAAATGTATGAAGAAACTGGTATTGATACTATTACGGTAATAGATGACGAAGGGTATCCTCATATTCTTAAGGAGCGTAATGGTATATGGGAGATTGAAAAGGATAAGCGGTATTTGCGTTGTGAGAAAAAAGAAAATCAGCTGATTTTATATGAAAAAAACGGAACTATAAAATATTTTGATGAAAATGGACTGTTGGTTTCTGTTATGGATAGAAATGAAAATACGGTTGAACTGATTCGTGATTCTGCTGGTAAAATACAATTTATAAATACCTCTGATAATGAGAAATTTACTTTTGAATATGCGGGTGATTATATTTCAAAAATTGTAAATTCTCGTGCCACTGACGAAAAGATGGAGTATGAATATCAAGGTAACAGACTTGTCCGTGTAAAAGACACTGATGGTGATTTTGTTCAGATGAATTATGATTCAGAGGGGCATTTGACAGCATTGCATAAATGTGATGGAAGCTTTGTTGCGTTTTCTTATGGCGAACAAACTCGTGAAGGTAAGACCCTTACAACTGTAACTACAAATGAGGAAGGTTATTCTGAATATTTTGAATATAATATAACTGATAAAAGAACAGATTATGTAGATCATGACGGAAACCGTTATTCGTATTTTTATGATGATAAGCATAGAACGATTAAAGAAATACATCCGGATGGTAGGATACTTCAGAATGAATATGATTCAACAGGAAACCTTATCTGCCAGAATATAAATGGAAGTAAGGTTTATTATGAATATGATGAGAATGCAAATAAAACCCGGGCAATATATGATGATGGTACAGCTGAAAAATGGACTTATGATTCATTAAATTTTGTAACTTCTTATATAAACAGAGATGGGGTTTTAGAGGAGTTTCTTCGTGATTCAAAAGGAAACCTCATTGAATACCGGAAGGGTGGAAAAACTGTTTATGCAAGTTTATTTGATTTAAAAGGAAATGTTATAAGACAGACAGTTTATTGTGAGAAGCCTGTTATTACTGAATATCAGTATGATTCCTACAGCAATCTTATTAGTGAGGCATGTGGGAACTACAAGCAGGAATATAAATATGATAATAGAAACAGAATAGTGAATATTTCTGTAAATGGGAAAGTTGTTTCAGAGTATTTTTATAAAACTCATGAAGTAATCAGAAAAGATTATAATGGACTATCGGTTACATGTATTACAAACGGTCGTAAAGATGTATCAGAGATTATCAAGAAAGATTTAATTTTGGGTAAAATTCATAAGCTTCGTATAGAATATGATAAGAGACATTTGCCAGTAAAACTATTTATTGGTGATAGAGATAATGAGATGTTACGGGCAATGTTCTCATATTCACCGGAAGGTAAATTAATTTCAGAAGTTTTATATGGAAAAGAGAATATTGTAAAAGAATTTAATTATACAGATGGAAACATAAGTGAGCAGAAACAGTATAAGGAAGTTGAGGGTAGCGGAAGTGCATTTGTAACAAAATTCAACACTACAATTTTAAACAGAAATCAAAATAGACTTATTGTAACTGATTCCCTTGGAATCCAAAATGTTTTAGAGTATGACAGTAATGGTAAGCTTCTTAAAAAAGTCGATGGCAATGGCGAGGTACTGTTGTTTAATTATTCTGGTGCCGGACTTATTACTTCTGCTCAAACTTCTTTTGGCGGATGGTATGAATATGCTTATGATTCATCTGCAAAGTTAATTAGCCAGAAAGAGAAGGGTGGAATTCCAGTTCAGACAACTTATTTCCCGGATGGAAGTTTAAAATCTGTTACAAATCGCTATGGGATTACTACTGTATATCATTATGATAATCAGGGACGTGTAATCTGTGCAGAAAATAAACGCCAGAAAATCTGGTTTGAATATGATGCTTTCAATCGAATAATAAAAAAATGGGTTGGTCCAGATACAAATTATACTTCTGCCATATATTATGAACAAACAGAATATAGTGATAATGGACGTTACATAACAGAAATTAAAGGCGGAAAGTATAAAACTGTAAAAGAACTTGATGCATTTGAAAATATAATAAAAATAATAGATGGAGAAAATAACGAACGTTCGTTTGTTTATAATGAGCAGAATCAACTGATAGAAAGTTTTGATGGGTATGAAAATCAGACTGTGTATGAATATGATGCTGCTGGAAACTTATCCCGGGTAATTGCACCTGACGGTACAGAGACTGATTATAAATACAATGCAATTGGTCAGCTTATAGAAGTTACTGATAATTGTGGATATATATATACCGCAGAATATGATGCAGCAGGACGATTAATAAAAGAAAAAAATCGGGCAGAAGCTGAAAAATGTTATGAATATGACAGAGCAGGACGTGTCACTAAGTTTTTCTGCGGAAATGAAGTTCTTGAATCATATAATTATGGAGATAAAGGACAAACTGTAACGGTTACAGACGGAAATAATAATTCGTATCAGTATTTATATGATTCCTATGGAAGACTTATAAGTGAACAAAACAGAAAAAAATATGATCAGAAATATGCATATGATGCGGCTGGAGGATTAAAAACAAAAACAGATTTTGCGGAAAATCTGACAAATATTTCTTATTCTTCAGATAGAAGTATACGTACAATGACATATTCTGATGGTTCTCAAATTATTATTACTTATGATGCTGTTGGAAATATTATTGAAACTGAAAATAACTGTGAGCATACAATTTATAGATATGATCAGGCTGGTAAACTTATTAATCAAAAGGAGCTGATTAGTGGTGAAGAAATCAGTTATGAATATGATAAAGCTGGAAATAGAACAAGATTAATCAGTTCAAATCGTGAAACAATTTATACATTTGGAAAGAATAATGAACTTAAAGAAATTTTTGACAATAAACAAAGACTAAGTGTAAAATTAGCGTATGATAAAAACGGCAGGGAAGTATTGAGAAAATATGGAAACGGAACAAAAGAAGAAATTCTCTATGATAAAGCAGGTCGTATCATCCTGAAGAAACTGCTGTCCGGACGAAATGAACTGATGTGGGGTGAAGGATATGTTTATGGTGATGATGGAAAACGTCTTGCATCTGTTGATAACGACGCACATATAACTTTATATGAATACAATGTAAAAGGTCAGCTTTCTTCGGTGTTTTATCCATATTCAGAAGAACTGATAAACAATCAGAAAACGGAAGCAATCTTGAATGGGCTTCCCGTTAGTGCTGAAGCAGGCGAAAACAGATTCCTTTCAACAGCAGAAAAAGCTGCCATAATACCTCTTCTGAATTCAATGCAAAATGGTCTGGCGTACAAGCTTACGAATCTACAGGTGTTTATAAAAGAAAGCTATTCATATGATGCAAATGGAAATCGTATTTCTAAAACTACTCCTTATGGAACAATTGAATATTCTTATGATAAAGAAAATTGTCTTGCTTCCAGCGGTACAAAGGGACAGGTCTTTGTAAAATATATCAGTGATAAAATGGGAAATCTTATTACCGAAGAAAGCGCAATGAAAAAAGTTGAGTATGCTTATAATTCCCGTAACAGATTAATTTATTGTGCAAGTACAAATGAAGCTTCAAAAACTTATGTACAGACTGCTTATGACTACGATGCTTTTGGCCGAAGAGTTCTTGTGCAGGATAAAGGTTCACCAGCAATTCGTACATTATATGATGGAATGAGTTTTGAGGTAATTAAAGAAGGCCCTGTTTATGTAAATGGAATATTTACCGACAGCTCTGAAACCGCGATACGCTTGGAAAAGTCTGGCAGGCCTACAGGGGAACGTTATCGTTATTTGACTGATGAGGACAGCACAGACGGAAGCCGTTATTTTTATCTTGATGATGAAAACTATAAGAATGTGAGCTCACGTTATTACGGAGAGCGAACTCAACTATATGTAAACAATACAATGGCTGCACAGTGCACTGGTTTTTCTGGCACAGAATATTTTTCAACTGATTTATGTGGAAGTATCCGTTCGACTACAGATTCTTATGGAACAATTAAAGCTTTCTGTTCCTATGATGCATTCGGCTCAATTATTCAAGGTAATCTAAGCGGCAGTATGAATTATGGATATCTCGCTAAATCTCAGGATCCGACCACTCTGTTCTACAACTACGGCTACCGCGATTACAATCCTACCGCCGCCCGCTTCACAACCGTCGACCCCATCCGCGACAGTACCAACTGGTTCGCCTACTGCAACTCCGATCCTGTGAATTTTATGGATTTGTTGGGATTAGAATTAACATTAACAGTTGATAAAGACTCTCAAACAATGACAGTAGATTTTCGTGCAGGTGGAATCGTAGATCAAAAAGAAATTCAGGTTACAACTGCAGTAGTTTCCCATGATTCTACAAAAAATACAGATTTGTCTAGAACCCAACAAAGTGGAGATAAATTAACAAATCCGACTCAATATCCAAATGGAACTCATAATATTACAGGCATAAAAAATAATCCTTATACAGATAGTTCAAATTATGGTTCTCAATGGATTACAACAGATGCAACACAGCAATTAACAGCTACAGATGGCACTACTGTTGAAGATGGAGGATATCAAATTCATTTGACGAATAATAGTAATACAAATGGTTGCATCGGTATAAAAGACAATGCAGATATGAATTATTTACTAATGCTTGTTGCAATGAATGAAGTTATGGATCCAGGAACAAGCAAAATTATTGTAAAAGGAGGAGAAAAAAACAAGTAATTATGAAATTGTCCCAGAAGATCTTTTTGGTATTAATCCTGATACTAGGTTATGCTAATGGTTACGCAAAAGAATATGCTTCAATAATAATTCCCATTTGGAAACATAAGGTTAATACTTTTTCATTTCCTAACAATGAATTTACCGTTAGCTTAAATTTTAATGATTGGAGTTTGAATCCAGTTATTTTAAACAAGAATAAAGAAATCTTTTTTAATTTGGATAGTAATATAGAAATACTGAAAATAACAGAACTTGATAATAATAAATATGTTTTCTGCTTTTCAGCTTTAGGTTTTGAACAATTCTTTATCTATGATCTAATCAAAGATGAAATAATAGAACCTTTTTTTGACTTAAAGAATGAAGTATCAATAAGAGAAGAAGATTTCAATAATTTAGTATTATTTGGAGATACATGGAATTCTGATAAAGGAATTACACCAAATCAAATAGTATCGTTGTATCTTTTTTCAACTGCAAAACAACAGCATCTTAAAATTGCTGAGAAGAGAGGATCTGGGTTTAATGTAAAACTACTTGATGATTGTACTATAGAATATGAAGATCAAAATGGAAAAATTATACATTTTGATTATTCTGATTGGATAATAAAATCAGTTTCTTATGAAGCATCTTCCTTTTTAATTGAGGGACAAGTAAAATATGAACCAGAAAATCTATCAACGATAGAAGGGTTGCCATGGGCATCTAAAAACGGTTATGGAATAAATGATACAATTAAAATATCATTTTCTGGAAATAATTATAGTCAATTAGCTTTCTATAATGGTTTTCAGTCTGAATCTAGACCAGACTTATATAAAGCTAATTCAAGAGCAAAAAAGATAAAAATAAACAATCTTCAATCAGGGGTTTCAAAAATATTAATTATTAAGGATATACCTGATGTACAAGAAGTGCCTCTTTTAGATTTATTTCCCAGTAAAAGCACAAAAGTTACTTTAGAAATCACTATTCTAGAAGTATATCCTGGTGATAGATTTAAGGATTTATGTATACAGGCAATAATTCCTATTTATTAGAAAACAACGAAGAAATTATAAAACAATCATAAAAAAACAACCGGCCATATGAGCCGGTTGTTTTATAAGAACTCTGTAATTCTTAATACTTCAGACTAATCCAAACAAGCATCGAGATTCTTAGAAATCTCTTCCTTGTCCAGGTGTCTTCCGATGATTACCATCTTGATCATGCGGTCGCCGACTTTTTCGTCCCAGTCTTTTTTCATTTCTGGTTCTTCGG
>CAMJNC010000039.1 GCA_946407195.1 uncultured Treponema sp.
AGTTGATGAATTCAATCGTTGTGTCGCCTGTAGATGTAAGCTCAGGCTGATTTACCTCAAGGGCGAAAATTCCACCTGCAAGTAAAAGCGACAAAGCCAGAAATAAAAATGATTTTTTCATAAATAAGCCACCTGTATATAAGTTGATAAGAATAATTTTAACACAGGAATTCAAATTTATCCATAAAAATATCATCACACGGATTTGGAAAATCTAACGCAAAATCATATCCGTGTGGCATTAAATATTTTATAGTTCAAGAGAAATTATCTTTTTTAGCGTATCTCTTGCGTAGGTGCGGGTATTGGAAGAGTAGTTTACACCCATAAAGCGTTTGATTATGTCTTTTCCCTGTTTATTGTAGGCCGGTCGGCCCATAAATAAGCAGATTGAATATACTGCATCACAGATGATATTGCAGTAAACAGAATCCTTAGTTCCTGCAAGCTCTGCATTTTTCTCGATGGCACAAAGAAGCTTTCCATCCGGGTCATAACCGTAAATATTTGCCATTATTGCACGGCAGTAAAACTTATTATTACTTCGGGAAATTATGTCTGCACAGGCTGCCTGAGTACTGTCTGTACAAAGCAGGGAAAGCTGAACCAGAATTGCTTCAAGACCTGCAGAATCTGTACTGAAAACTGATTTTTCCATACGGGTTCCAAAGTCAGATGAGGTTGAATCCAGATAATAAAGGCGTGCAATTGATAGTGTCTGAGTAAGCCATTCTTTTTCCAGAGCACCATAATTTCCTTTTTTTATTTGAACTTCCCGTTCAGAATTCTTAATTGAAGGGTAAAATCCGCCCTGTGAATAATAATTTATTTCTGATAAATCAACTGGAGCAAAAGAAGAATAATCAGTTTGTATATTTTTGTTAACAGTTTTTCTACCATTATACTTTGATGTACTCTGACTTGTGTGGTAAGCGTTCATAGACCAGTTTTTAGAACAGAAAACAAGATAATTATCCTTGAGGTAAACAATCTGATTTACAGTTTTGTTTTTTACAGTATCCGGCATTCTCGCAGCCCACAGTTCCTTGCCTTCGGAATCAATTAAAACCGCCTTCTGGGAATCAGCTAAAAAAATGCCTGTATCTGAAAAATCTGTTTTAAGCAGGGTATTGCCGTTAATTCCATTAATTCTCCAGCTGGCTGCTTCTGTACCGTCTGACACATTAATTTTGTAAACAGTTACATCTGAAGGAGAAAGGGAAAGCAGGCGGAAATCAGTTCTATCCTGATTTATAATAAACATAGGATTTCCAACTTTTACAGAGGTTACCCAGCGGCTTTGTGTAAGCCCCTCAGTTATAGAAAAAAGACCTGCACTTCCGTCTGTAAAAATCAAAAGAATACCTTCACTGCAGGTAAAACAGTTTGTAATGCTTCCGGCAAAGGTTATATCTTCCAGCTGCTCACCGAATGGAGAAAGTCTCAGGCCTTTAGTTTTACCATCCTGATCAGCAAGAAAAACAATAATAGAACCGTCTGGAAGCTCCTGAATTGGAAGAGACTTCTGACTGCCTGTTTTAATTTTCCATCTGATTATTCCGTTGATGCCATAACAGACAATATTTCCGTCGCCATGAATAAAAAAGCGTCCGTCGCGGCCAGCAAAGGGCTTTGCTGCAGGCTTAAAATCCAGAGACTTAGACCAGATTTCGCTGCCGCTTGGATTAAAAAGCTTTATGATATTTGAGTTCTGGTCGTGAAAAAGTATAAAGTCGCCGCGAAGGGCAGTAAGGCTGATTTTTCGAACACGACCTATGTTTTTTTCCCACAGAAGCTTTCCGGTTGAAGAAAAGCCCATAAGATTACGTGCATCGGTTGCAAGACAAAAGCCGTAAGAGGTAACCTCTGGCTGGCAAAGCGCTGTTCCGGGTAAAACGGATGTCCAGGTAGTGTTATAATTTGAAAGCTTTTCCAGCCCGGCATCCTGTGAAAAAAGGCATGAATATTTTGCAGTAAGTAAAAAAAGCGAAGCGAGAAGTATTTTTTTCACACCTTTTTTCATTTTCATAATGCTCGTTTTATTTCAACTCCAGAACACACAGGCTTTCTATGTGGCTTGTGTTTGGATAAAAATCCAGAAGATAGGTTTGTTTCAGGTTATACCCTGCAGCAACCAGACGGGAAATGTCACGGGCATGGGTTGCAGGGTCACACGAAAGTGAAAGAATCAGCGGAATTTTTGATTCGCAAAGCCAGTCACAGACTTCCTTTTCCATGCCCGAACGCGGCGGGTCAATTGTACACGCGTCAAACTGAGGCAGGGTAGACGCACAGGTTTTTACAAAGTTTGCGCCGCTTAAGCCGTAGCTCACATGTTTTGTACCGCAGAGATTCTGTTCTGCAAATACAAGGGCGTCGCGGTTGTGTTCTACAAGAACTACATTTTCGTATTTTTCGGTAAGGAATGCAGATATAGACCCGCATCCGGAATACATATCGAGGATGTTTTTACCACCTGGCAAAAGATCTGTTATGAGACGGCATACCTTTTCGAATACAAAAAGATTTGACTGAAAAAATCCTCTTACATCAAACGAAAGCTTATGACCACCAAGCTCAACTGTCATGGTGTTTTCAGGAGAAGCAACAGTGCCCGCGAAATATTTGTTTTCCTTTATCTTGAGTTTTTTGTTTTTCTGTCCGCCGCCGCTGATTTTTGTTTTAGTATTTCTAAAGCCTTCTTCACAGGCAATTTTCAAAGCTTCCTGAGAAAACGAACTGCCGAAAAGATGGCTGCGTCCCTTAGGGCGTGAATCAGCGTGTTCTGCGGTATTTTTAAGATATTCGTTTACCTTGTTCTCTGCACAAAGGCATTCTTCAACCTTGATTACAACATTTGATTTTTTTTGAGAAAGACCGCCGTCATTAAGCTGAAAACGGCAGCGGTAATTAAAATCAGGGCCATCTACAATCTGAGTTTTATCAGAAATATCTATTCCGTTCTGGCGGAAAATATCTGTAAGAATGCTTTTGCGTATTTCCTTTTGATAAGACGGTTCAATATGCATCATATTACAGCCGCCGCATTTACCGTAATAATGGCACGGTGGAGTAACGCGGTGAGGAGAGTTTTCTATAATTGAAACTATTTCGGCATTATCATAATCTTTGTTTTCTTCTGTTATCTGAATATCGATTTTTTCGCCTGGAATGGTGTAGGGAACAAACACATTCTTTCCGTTAATTTTTCCTAAACATTTTCCCCCAAAAACCATTTTATGTGTTATAATTTCCATAATCAAATAATAAAATATACCGTGTTATACGGTCACGTCAAGGCACGCTCTGCTTTAAGCCTTGATATGCCCGTTTATCGGTTTTTATAGGAGAATAAAACCGCTATGCAGATGAAGAGTTTTACCCTTAAAATGGACGATGGTTATGAGCTTTGTTTGAACCGCTGGCAGCCGGATTCAGAAGAGGAAATTAAAGGAGTAATTCAGCTTCATCACGGTCTTGCAGAGCATTCACTCCGTTATGACCGTTTTGGTTCTGTACTTGCAGAAAACGGTTATGTACTTAATGCTTATGACATGCGTGGACACGGACGTACAGCCGAAGTTGCAGATAAAAACGGAACCGGCATGTTCGGTAAGCTTGCTGATAAAAAAGGCTTTGACCGCGCCGTTGCTGACCTTAAAGCTGTAACAGATAATCTTAAAAATGATTTCCCTGATAAAAAGACAATTCTCATGGGACATTCCTTTGGTTCCTTTGTTGCACAGGGCTTTATAGAAGAGTATGGAAATGATATTGATGCCTGCATTCTTTGTGGTACTGCAGGTCCTCGTCCGGCTCTTGTAACCTTTGGTTCTATTGCAGCACATGTAATTACATTCTTTACCGGTAAGAACAAAACTCTTAAACTTCTTGAAAATCTTTCTTTCGGAAGCTATAACGAAAAAATTAATCCGGTAAGAACACCGTATGACTGGCTTTCTAAAAATGAACTTAATGTTGATATGTATATGATGGATAACTGGTGTGGATTCCCGCTTACCAATTCCTTCTACTGCAGCATGCTTGAAGGTCTTACAAAAATCCATAAAAGCAAAAACATCAAAAAGATTCCGACAACACTTCCTGTATTCTTTATCTGGGGTAGTGATGACCCGGTAGGCTCTTACGGTGCCACAATCAAAAATCTTATAGAAATCTATAAGTCAAATGGTATGGAAAAGATAGACCAGAAGGAATATCAGGGTGACCGCCACGAAATTCTCAACGAAGATAATAAGGAAGAGGTTGAGAACGATATTATTAATTGGGCCAACAATCTGTAATTCTATATACTGTCTTGACTATTAATTAAAAATCACAATAATATCAAGAATCGTGTTAATTAGATATGGTACCGATGGTTATGGACGGCCTGTTAAAAAGGCCGTTGTTTATACACAAACGGAACATCTGATATCAAATAAAAACATAGATCCTGATGCGCTACAGATTATTAACAGACTCAGAGATGCAGGTTTCAGTGCCTTTATTGTAGGCGGCGCAGTAAGAGATTTAATAGTTGGAAACAAACCAAAAGACTTTGATATTGTCACCGATGCCACACCATCTAAGATAAAAAGAATATTCAGAAACTCTCGCATAATAGGACGTCGTTTCCGTCTGGTTCATGTTGTATTTGGAACTAAGATTTTTGAAGTAAGCACCTTCCGTTCAAATGCAGAGGGCTCTGTAGGTAATGATTTCGGTACAATCGAAGAAGATGTACAGCGCCGCGACTTTACCATGAATGCACTTTATTACGATCCTATACAGCAGCAGGTAATTGATTATGTAGGCGGAATGCGTGATATCAAAAAGCATATTTTACGCCCTGTAATTTCAATCGATAAAATTTTTGTTGAAGACCCTGTACGCATGCTCAGAGCAATTAAATATTCAGCTACTACACATGCAAAAATGCCGTATTCTTTGCGTCATAAAATCAGGGCCTCTGCAGGGCTGCTTTCTCAGGTTTCTCCTTCGCGTCTTACCGAAGAGCTTTTGAAAATCATAAACAATGTATATGCCTATGAAATTGTTCAGGAAGCTTTAGATACAGATTTATTTATCTATCTTCAGCCTTCTGCAACAGGCTTAATTTATGATAACCGTGATTTTGAATCAAAATACATGGAAAGTATTAAAAAGCTTGGAGAATTAAACAGTACTGAACCAGAAGCAAGACTTGGTAAAAAGCTGCTTTTCCTCATTAAAGACTTTGTAGGAACCCTTACAGACTGGCAGAAGGAAACAGACGGAAAGTATTCTTATACCGAGCTTTACAGTAAAACCTGGACAGAATGCCGTAATTATGTGCTTCCTATGAATCCGGTTAGAAAAGAGCTGGAATTTGCAGTTAAGGCTGCTTTAAATGAATATGGTGTAAAAGCACATCAGCCGAAGCCTCAGCAGCCAAAGCAGGCAAAGGCACAGCAGGGAAAAAAATTGCGTAACAAAAACAGTCGGCAGGCATAGCCTGCCTCTGAGCCATTTTTTCGTTAATCCTAAAACGGCCCGCTGTCGCAGCCCGTTTTTTAACGGATTATCGATTATAGGCTTATTTCATGCTTGCTGGCTTTGAAATCTTATCAATTACAATACTTACTTCTTCAATCAGAATACCGGTAAAGGACTCGATTTTGTCTATAATGTACTGCTGAAGCTTGTGCACCTTGCCGGTGAGCTGAGTGCCAAACGGAACGTCTATTGTTACTATGAGACGGTAGCCGCGGTTATCAGTTTTGATTGAAATCTTTTTGATTCTTACGTCCGGATCACACTCGCTGACACAATGCATAACCATCTGGGTGAGGGCAGCCTCTGAAATTTCTATGCGGCCCTTTTTTGAAAACTCCGGCTGAACTATAGATTTTTCAATCATCTTACCGGTAAGGTTTTTGCCGGCCTTTTTAAAGAGCTTGTTTTTATTGAAAAAGTCGTGCATTGAGGTTGAGAAAATCTGTGAATAATTCTTTTTTACCTCAATCGAAGGAACCGGAATTACATGTTTTCCTTCTACCTGGCGTGATTTAATTGCTTTTTCAATATCTTCCTGAGAAGCAATATCTTCAATGTGTATGATTTTTTGTGGCTGTGGAAGCTGGAGCCGCATTGCAATTTTGCTTACCATCTTTTCTGAGGTTCCAAGCAAAAGTATTTTTTTGATGTGGGTTTTTCTTAAAACTCTGGCTACAGAATCGCGGTGTTCTTTATCATCAAAAAGGGCAGCGCGAACAGCGCCCATATAGGTTTTCTCGCGTTTTGCAGAACGGCCGGCTACTATTTTTTCATCCTGAATTAAAAGTCCGTCATCTATAATTGCGTGTATGCCATATTCTTCTGCGAGGAGCTTTGAACGGAAGGATTTTCCAGTTCCGCTTTCCCCGACAAGTGCGTAAACCTGAACACGCTGAAAAACACTTAAAATGTCAGAAAGATTTTTCGCCATATAAATTTATTATAAACCAAGATTTTTAATTTCACAACATTCTAATAGTGCCATATAGTCTTGTGGAAGCCCGGTTTTTATTTCTTCGGGCAGGCCAAGCGGATTATCTGATGGGAAACTAAGACTATAGGCGTGAAGATAATATTCTCTTTTCAACTGCTTGTCTGGCATTCCGCCGTAGGCCTTATCTCCTGCAAGCGGATGTCCATGCAGCTGGCTTTGTGCACGTATCTGATGTTTTCTTCCGGTTTTTATTGAGTATTCTACAAGGGTAATTTCGTAACCAGTCTTGCCGTGGTCTGGAAGGTGACCGTGTGCAAGGGGCGTGGCAGTAGTTTGCGCTTGTTTACCGTAATTATTTTGTGAGACGGTATAAAATCCGCCATCAGACGGGGAGTCTGCAAGATTATCTTCCCAGTATTCAGTCTGTAAAAGCTTACCTTCTGCAATTCCAAGATATTTTTTATGAACTGTATGATTTTTTATACTTTCAGAAAACCATTTTGCGCCTTCAAGGCTTTTTGAAAATACAAGAAGACCGGTTGTGTTTTTATCCAGACGGTGCAGAGGCCCTGGTCTGAACGACAAAGACTGATTTTTCTGCCCCTGATTTTTAGCGGACAAATATGCAAGGACATCCTTATCAAGGCCAGCTTTTTTATCGCCCAGACTTCCGTGAACAGAGATTCCATATGGTTTATCAATTATCAAAAGATGTTCGTTTTCAAAAATTATGTTCAGTTTTACTGCAGGTTCAGTGTTTTGTTTTGACTTTGCTTCAGGCTGTGGTTCAAATAAAAACTCTGCAATGGAAATAATATCGCCATTGTTTACATGAGAATCGGGTTTTGCTTTTTTTTGATTTACCTTAATAAGACCTTTTCTCAAAAGTTTATAGACTTCGCTGAGGCTTTTATCCTGTAAAAATATTCTGAGAACGCGGTCTAATCTTCGGCCGTCATCATCCTTTCCTGTTGTAAAATCCCGGAATTCCATATTTTTAAGTATATCTATTTTTCAAAATTCTACTAGTAAATTTGAACTTTCAATGCTAAAATATTTGTATATTTTATAGTAATTTTTCTGGTAATTTATGACTGAAAACTATTCGCTTACGCAGCAATTTATATATTTTATACATAATCCTATATTTTTATCATGTGTTTTCAGTTGGATTGGAGCCCAATTCATAAAAGCAGCTATAAAACTTATTTACGGACGCATTCATTCAATTAAAGAGCTTTTAGAAGTAATGTTCTGGCGTACAGGCGGCATGCCTTCAAGTCATTCTGCCTTAGTTACTTCACTATGCGTTACTATTGCATTCCGTCATGGACTTCATTCTGATCTTTTTATTTTTGCATTATGTTTTTTTCTTGTTGTTATACGCGATGCCTTTGGAGTCAGACGCTCAAGCGGCATTCAGGCAAAAAAGCTTAACCAGTTAGGTAATGAGCTTAAGGAAAAGGACATTGTTGAAAATTATAAACCATTAAAAGAAGTAGATGGACATACCCCAATGGAAGTTTTATGTGGTTGTTTATTCGGCTTTTTAGTAGGACTTTCATTTTCTTTATTAAAGTAGATTGCCATGAATAAGTATATAAAGTTTAGCTCACCCTTTATTTTTCTTCTTTCGCTTATTCTCATATTAGTTTTAAAAACTGTTCCATCTGGAAAATTATGGACAAATTATTCTGTTTTGAGTGTTCCGGTAAGCGCTGACGATTCAGTCGTAATGGCTGCTATTAATAAAAGCGGAATTGAGAACACCGTCTCACAATCCGGTCAGTTTCTACCGGCGCAGCTTTCTGAAAACTCAATCGAAATCTCAATGCTTCGCCTTAATTATAATAATCCCGCTTATTCATATTTAAATAAGCGCAATTTAATGTTTTTTGATAAATCAAATACCTACCGTTTGTATTATATACCTTCAGGATATAATGCAGAAATTTCCGAGGTAATAAAAATTCTTAAGGGGCAGGGAATTGAATGTACAAAGGACAGTTCCGCAGAATATCCATGGCTGCTTCCGTTAATTGGCATTTTGCTTTGTGCAATGCTCTTTCTTTTTTCTAAACATAAGCTTTCTTTTATTTGCGGTTCAGTTATTCCGGTTGTATATCTTTACGGAAATCCTTTTTATCCGGTTGCAACAGCTACATGCCTGACTTTGTTATGCCTATTCTTTATTTCAAACGTATGGCGAAGAAAAGATGCTGTTACATCTCTTTTAAGCAGACATTCTATTCCGGCAATGCTTGGAATTGCTTTTTTATGTGCTTTTTCAAGTTCAATATCTTCAGGCTTTTTATTTTTACTTGCAGCCCTTGGAACCTTAGCCGCACTTATAACCTGCTGGTATACAGAAGATTTTCTGCGTAATAAAAAACCATTTGTTCCGGTATATATCCGCTCAGCAAAACGTGTTTCTGTATTTGCAGGCAAAACCTTTACTATTTTAAGTATTGTTACAGGTGCAGTACTTTTATTCATTCTGCTGATTTTTGTTACTTCAACTGATTCTATTAAAAACAGTTCAACTAAGCTGCTTTATCCTGCAAATGCAAATATTCATGACAGTAAATTACCTCAATTTGAAGATTATTACGAATGGAACTGGAATGTAAAAACCTATCCTTATAAATCACTGAATAATTCAAATTCTTCACAGGCTGATTTTATACAGTTCTCCGATTTCGTAGAAAACGAAGAAACAGGCATAATTACAGAAGAGACAAAAACCTTAAAATATGACAATGCCTTTAAAAAAGACGTCTACGACTCAATTGATAAGCTTCAGTTTGATTCAGTCGAAAAGGTAATGAAATCAGAAGGGGAGGATTTTATTGCAGGCTATACAGCACCTTCTTCTTACCAGATTAATTTATTTGGAATAATTATGTGCTTTATTTGTCTTTTTATATTACTTTTTATCTATTTTTCCATTATTATAAGAAAAGGTATAACTAAATGAATTCAAATAATCCGGTAGTATCTTCAATTATTAAAAATTATAATACTTCTCAACGAGCTTTTCTTCCAAAGATAGTAAATATTCCTTTATCTCAGGAAAGTGAATCTGCTTATAAATGCATTGTAAAACCAGGTGATACAGTTAAAGAGGGCGATGTAATTGCTCAGGCAGAGCTTGATAAGAGCTGGACAAGCTCACTTCATTCTTCAGTACCTGGAAAAATTGTTTCAATAGATCCTTGTGTTTCGCCAAATGGACATCAGGAGTTTGCAGTAAAAATTAAATTCGGTGGTGCGCTTTCTTATCTTGGAAAGCTGCATCAGGAAAAAACACCCGACTCTTATTCTCAAAGAGATATAGCTTCAATTCTCAGTAAGAATGGGGTAGTTAATACTTTTAAAACATCTATTCCAGAAAACCTCGGACTTCAGATAGAAAAAATCAATTCTACTCATGAAAAGCATAATCTTGTTGTACGCCTTTTCGATGAAGATCCTTACCGCATAACAGATTCCCTTATTTCGAAATTCTATTTTGATGAAATTGTAAAGGGTGCAAGATTTGTTGCTAAAGCTATTAATGCGAAAGGTATTGTTTTTGCAATTGATACAAAGTCACACGAAAAAGATGTTTTCAATAATCCGCAGTATAAAGACATTTATGCTCTGGAAATGAAAATTCAAAGATATCCTTGCGGTACACCTCGCGAAATTGTTTCTGCCTTTACACGCGGACCTCTTAATAAAATCTGTAATTTTACCTTAAACAAAAAAGATTTATTTACAGACTCTTCTACAATTTATGAGGTATATAAGGCTGCAGCTCTTTCAATTCCTTGCGTAGACAGAATGGTGCATTTTTCCGGAAACTGTCTCAACGCATCCTGCCTGCTCGATGTAAAGCTTGGAACAAACCTTCGCGATATAGTTCCTCAAATTGGCGGATTTATAAAAGAGCCGGCTCACATAATAATCAACGGAATGCTTTGCGGAACCTCAGTTAAGAGCCTTGATATTCCGCTTACAAAATATGTTAAGTCTGTAGAATTCCTTTCTAAAAAGAAAAATACAGACGAGCAGATTTATTCCTGCATCAACTGCGGTAACTGCCGCTTTGCATGTCCGGTTAAGCTTTCACCGGATATACTTTATAACCACACAGTTAATTTTAAGTTATTAAAAGAAACCTATTCCGCTTCTTCACTTGCATGTATTGAATGTGGACTTTGTAATACAGTTTGTCCGGCACGTTTACCTATATGCCAGACAATTAAGGTTCTTAAAAACAAACTTACAGAATAGAAGAGGATTTAATGAAAAACAAATTTAGAGAAAAAAAATTAAAGAATACCCGAATTTCTGTAAAGCCTTTTGTTTACAGTATTCCTTCAATTTCTTCTGTATCTATAAGACTTCTGGTTTTGCTTAGTATTCAGGTTTTTATGCTGATTTTTACCAGAAGCTTTAATGCCTTCTTTGTAGTTCTTACCTCATTTTCAGGAGCAGTTATTGCTTCTATCCTGAATTACTACATCAAAAAAGAGCCTTTTTATAATATTATGAATATTTCAATTCAGGGTATTTTAATAGGGCTTCTTCTTCCAGAAAGTTATCCTCTGGCAATGGTTTTTGTAATTTCGTTTTCAACAATTATTATTTCAAGAAGCATTGTTTTTAAAAGTATAAACAGCTGGATTAATATTCCGGCAATTGCAATTATAATTGCGTGGTATATCGGTAATACATTCTTTCCACAGTTCGCCCTTAATTCAGAGCTGCTTACAGTAAGAAACTCTTCTGTTTATCTTATTCAAAGCGGATATTTCCCAATCTACAGCTTTGACTCACCAATAACAGCCTTCTTAAACAAGAATATTTTTAATCTTGCAAATGTTACAATTCCAGAAGGCTTTGTATCTATGCTTTGGGACAGTCATTCAGCAATACCGGCCTTCAGATTTAATCTTATTACAATTGTTTCTTCAATAATCATTTTTTCTGATAATGCATTTTCTCTGATTATTCCTTCTGTGTTCCTTACAGTTTATGCAGTACTCGTAAGACTGTTTGTACCATATCTTTTTGGTGGCTCTATAAATCAGGGAGATATTATTCTTGCATTACTTACCAGCGGAATTTTATTCAGTTCTGTTTATTTAATTCAATGGTATGGAACAATTCCTGTTTCCGTATCCGGTAAAATAGTTTTAGGATTCATTACAGGTATAATTGCCTTTGTAATTGTCGGCTGTGGAACTTCACCTATTGGAATGGCTTATACAATTATTTTCTCAAACATCATCTGTATGATGATTCGTATTTTTGAAGAAAAGAAAAATGATCTTTCTACAGGAAAGGTTATTATGAAGTATTCAGCAAAAATCGCAGCAGAGTCAGGAGATAATAAATGAAACAGCAGATTTCCTATAAAAACTTTTTCATTAATTATGCTATTTTTGCACTGATTGTAGCCTTTGTTTTTGGCATTTTGACTTATCTTACCAAGGTTTCTCAAAAATCATGGAATCAGAATCTTAAAACAGTTATTGAAACCTCACTTGCAGAATCAGAACCAGACACATGGGAACTTGGAAAACAATTTCAAATTAATAATCCTCTTGGCTCAGGCTCTGCCTGCTATGAAGCAAGAAATAAAAAGAATGGTGAAAATTATAAAATTATCATTATGAAGCTCCAGACCTTTTATGGTCCTCAGGCTGGCATTTATATAATTGACAGTAATTCAAAAGCAACTTTTAAAGGCTATGCCTCTTTGCACGGAAGATGCGCTTTGCAGCTAAAAAAATCTTTTACAGGTCGTCGTGTTGAATACTGGAAGCTTCGGCTGGAAGAAATGTTCAAATAGGGAAGAGGAGTATAAAATGAAACAAAAAAAATCATTTATGTATATAGCGTCTTTTCTGGCGCTCACAATTGCTCCTACAGGACGCTTCGTTTTTGGAGTAACTCTTATTCTTGAGCTGATTCTCCTTGAAGTTACCGGAGTTCTCCTTAATTCTCTGGTATCAAAGCTTAAGTTTGAAGAAATCAGAACCTATTTTGTTATGTTCTTTATGATTGCAATTACACTTTTGTACCGACAGATTTTAGTTCTTACCTGTACAGAGGTTGCATTAATACTCGGCTTTTATCTGTACTTCCCGACAGTTTCGGTTTTCCTTACACATACACTGTTTACAGATTACGAACTGCCGCTTGAAACAAGACTTAAAAACAATCTTTTAAGTACACTTGTATTTTCAGTAATAATTCTTGTGTTCTATCTTTTCCGTGATATAGCCGGATACGGTACCTTTACCTTCTTTGGTAAAAATCACAGAATATTCGAAAAGGTGTTATTCAATCCTAACAAGGTTGGAATCTTTACCTTCTTTGCAACAATACCAGGTGCACTTGTACTTACAAGTCTTATAATTTACCTGTTCTTAGTGCTGCGAAATAAATTCAGAATCATCTCAAGTAAAGGAGAGCAGAAATGATTTATTATTATACTTTCCTTTTTTATTCAATCTTTTCTTCTGTCGTTTTAATTTACGGAGTAGGTCTCAATAAAATTGCAGAAATTGGAATTGTAAAATTTAAAGATAAGATTTTCTATGTAAAATGCGCCATTTCAATTATTTCTTCTTCTGTAATTTCCTGGCTCATAACCTATTATCTGTTAGTCCCGTTGAAAATAACCGAGTTGTATCCTCTGGTTTGTTTTATCGTGTACTCAACAATCTGTACCTTCCTTGGTGGTATTATCCGTCTCACAACAGGCCGCACAACCACCGAATTTGCAATTTCATATCTTGTTATACTTCTTTCAATAGCTGAAAGCTCTTCACTGCTGTTTACGCTTTTTATCAGCTTATGCAGCCTGCTTTCAATGCTTATAATTATACCTTTCAGTCTCACATTCCGAAGACGCGTCTGCAGCAACGGCCGCCTCTTAGACGAAAAGTATTACAGCCTTTATTTCTTATTCCTCGCAGTATTAATTCTCCTGCTTTCTGTATGGGATATTGTGTGGCTTAATCCGGAGGTAATAAAGTGATTCTCAAAATAATTCTTCTTATATTGTTTTTACTTCTTTTAATTCTTCTTTCATTCTTTACTTTGTATATTCTCATTCCGTCAATTACAAAGAACGATAAAAAAAAGGATGATCCGCTTGTACCTCTTTATTTATCTCCAGTAATTCTTCCGGAAGAAAAGAAATATATTCCATCAGATAAAAAAGCTTATGTTTTATGCTCCTGCAATAAGGAATGTAAATTAAGCCGTTCACTTTTTAATGAACAGTATACCTGTACAATGGCAAAGACAACTTTTGGTTCTTCGCTGGACTGTAAGTTTGCCTGCCTTGGTTTAGGAGACTGTGTAAAAATCTGTCCTCAGGAAGCAATTAAAATTGAAAACATGACGGCAGTAATTACAAATAACTGCTGTGGCTGTGGTAAATGTGTAAGTGTTTGTCCTCAGCATATTATTGATCTGATTCCAACTGATACTAAAAAAGCTGTTGTCTGCAGTAATGATTCTTCGGAAAACACATCGTGTTCAAAATTAAATTGTGAAGAAAATATTACCTGGAATGACAAAAAAGACTTTAAAATATGGGAATATTGTTATAGAATATTAAAGCGTTTCAAATAGTAACACTTTGAAAAAAATACCTTTGGGGAAGGGTATTTCAAAAAAAACTTAATTTAAAAAGGAGAGAAAACCGGCTTTTGGTGGGGTGCCGTATAAAGAATAAATGGGTTCAATATACGTCAGCTTTCTTGTAAAGTCTGTTTCTGTTAACGCAGAAAACAGCGAGCTTTTTGAAAAGAGCTATCAATCAGTTTATAAGCCGATTTTAAAATTCCTTTATTCACATCCTTCTTTTCCTCTTTCATTTAAATTTACAGGTCCACAATTACAGTATTATAAAAAACGCAAGAACGAAATTATTACTCTTGTCCGCGAGCTTACAGACCGCAAGCAGATTGAAGTTTTAGGCGGCGCCTATCACGATGCACTTCTGCCATTATTAAATTCAATTGACCGCAACGGACAGATAGATGAGCTTACTTCAGAGCTCCGCCAGACCTTTGGTAAACGTCCACGCGGAATGACAATTTTCCAGGACTGCTGGGATTCTTCTCTTGTAAACAATATTCACAACTGTGGTATTGAATATGTTGTTCTTAACAGCGCTTTAATACAGGACAGCAAAAGAACCTTCCTTCCTATCTTTATGTCTGATTTAGGAAAGAGTATTGATATTTTTGCAGCCTATGATGAATTTATTCCAAACTCTCAGATGCTTTCAGAAGAGTTTATCTGGAATATTGAAAAGGCTGTAATAAAGGCAGAAAAAAAGGATTCATACTTACAGCTTGATGCAGACCGTATTATAATTATTAATCTGGAAGCAGAAACTGCTCTTGAGCTAACTAATGTAAAATGGTTTGAAAAACTCGATAAATATCTACAGACAACTCCGGATTGCCGCATAAAGCTTACTACACCAAATAATTTCAGAACAAAGAATGTAAAGACTAAGCTTCAGTCTTATATTCCGGTGGGAATCAGCAATGAAATTTCAAATATGATTTCAACTGATAAAAATGAGAAAAACCGTTTCCCATATTCTATTTATGATTTCCTTTATACTTATAATTCGAGCCAGAAATTATATAACAGAATTATGTATGTAAGTCTTCTTGTAAATCAGTATAAAACCGATAAAATGCGAAAGAAGGCTGCCCGCGAAAAGCTCTGGCTGGCTCAGAATGGAGCAAATCTTCTTTCAACTGCAAAGGACCCTGTAGACAATTTTATTAACCGCCAGCAGGCATATAAATACCTTACAGAAGCAGAAAAAATGCTCAGGGCAGAGGGAGACTTTGTAGAATCCCTTACCAGCTTTGATTATGATAATGATGGTATTGCAGAATATGTCTGTAGAATGGAACAGTATTTTGCCTATATTTCTTTAAACGGTGGTGCTGTTCGCGAGCTTGATGTAATGAAAAACCTCTGCAACTATGCAGACAATCTCAAGCGTCGTGCAGATTTCGATGGTTTCGATGATGATTATGAACGCGGAATATTTATAGATCATCTTTTCACAACGGAACAGTTCAAAAAATATTCTGGCGGAGAGCCTGCCGGAGATGGTGTGTTCTCACGCATTCAGTACAGCGAATTAAAATATTCTCAGTCTCACAGAGAACTTCAGCTTTGTGCAAGAGCTGTATGGAAGCCTACAGGACAGACAATTTATCTCCGCAAAAAATATGTAATCAATTCAACCGGAATGTATGTTCAATACATAATCAAAAACGAAAGCGATAAAACACTTGGCGCTAAGTTTGCAGTTGAATCTAATCTCACAAATATCTTCTTTAGAAACGACGACAAAACCGGCTTTAATATTGAATCAGTTGATAACGGTGAGATTTTTGTTATTAATCCTAAAAAATCTACACAGGATATAAATGCAGGAAACAAGCTTAAAAATATTCAGCTTGTAAGAATGTCTGACAAAACTAACGGTATTTCCTTTGTATTTGAACCAAATGAAAAATGCGGTTACTGTATGAATCCAATTGTATTTAACCGTAAGAATTTGCAGGGTAATGAGGTTAGGCCAGTTAGTATGACTTATGAGTCAACTCTGTACTGGGATATAAATATCGGCCCTGGTATGGAAACCGAAAAGAGCATTAACTTTACAATTATTCCTGTGAAGAAGATAAAGTCTTAATCAAAGTCATCAGTTCATCAAGCTTTTTGTGTGTAATACGTGGGTTCAGCAGAGTGAACTTTAAGCAGACGCGCCCATCACTTACAGTCTGACCAATGATTGTACCATGCTCATGAATAAGAGTGCGGCGAACCTTTTTGTTGATTTCGTCGAGTTCTTCGCCAGACTTACTGTTATCTGTACCCT
>CAMJNC010000040.1 GCA_946407195.1 uncultured Treponema sp.
AGATTTCTTCCCTCAAGCGCTTTAAGGACGATGCTAAGGAAGTTAGCGTAGGCTACGAATGTGGTATCGGCTTAGAGAACTGGCAGGATATTCAGGTTGGTGATAAGCTTGAAGTATTCGAAATTATCGAGGTTGCAAAGAAGCTTGGTAAGACTATTGCCGAAGAAGAGGCTGAGGCTGCAAAGCGTAATGTAACTGCCGGTGGTTCAGAAGGAGCTCAGTAATGGGACAGTATCGTATTCAGAGACTGAATGACCAGCTCCGCGACGAGATTTCCCAGTTGATTCTGCGCGGGGAAGTAAAAGACCCCCGCGTTTCAACCTTCCTCAGCATCAACCGCGTGGAAGTTACGACTGACCTTGGCTATGCAAAGGTTTATGTTTCTTCCTTTCTTCCTGATGGTCAGGTAAGTAAGGGTGTAGACGGACTTAATGCTGCTGCCGGATTTATTCAGCGCGAAATTGCTAAGAAGCTTAGAATCCGTCAGTTCCCGAAGCTTCAGTTTATTGTAGATGCCGGTATGAAAGCCGGTTTTGACATGGTTCAAAAGCTGAATGAACTGGAAAAGGCTGAGAAAGCTAACGAAGCTGAAAAGGCTCCTGAAAATAAAGACGAAAACTAATTCAGAACAAAGCGGTGGCGGATACGACCACCGCTTTCTTTTTCTATAAGCCCACGGAAGGTATCTGATTGCGAAAAAACAGCATAGCTTGCCGCAGGGGCTAAGTCATGAAGATTTGTTGTAAAAAGGGCTGAGCGAAGCGGCTTTCCATTGCAGTAGTCTTTTTCGGCCTGTTCATCCTTTAAGGTAATGGATTCAAAACCGCAGAGGGCTGCTGTGGAGCGGTCAAAGCCGCGGATGGTATTCTTGATTTCTTCCTTCAGAAGAGTGTCATCCGGGTATGACTTTTGTATATCAGCTGATTTTTTTGAAGCTTCAATTGAAGAGGCAATATCAAAATCAGCTAGTTCCGAAAAGCCTGCTGCGTCCTTAATATCAAAATTACCTACACGAGTTCTGTATAAGCCCACGAGGTGTCCTGCGCTTTTTGCTTCCTTTGCAATGTCGCGGGCGAGGCAGCGTATGTAGGTTCCTTTTGAAACGGTGAAACTGATTTTACAGTATTCGATGAGTCCCTGAGAATCAGCTTTTGTTTCTTTGATTTCTGCACTAAAAACCGTAACAGGGCGGGGCGGAAGCTCTACTGCTTTACCTTCCCGCGCGAGGTCACTGGCACGTTTACCATTTACGTGAACTGCACTAAACGAAGGAGGAGACTGCATTATGTTTCCTGTAAATTTATTTACTGCGGCGGTAAGTGCTTCTAAAGAAGGGAGAGGGGCTGTACGGATTATCTGACCTGTATATTCAAGGGTATCTGTTTCTTCTCCGAATTTGATTACAGCCTCATAAGATTTATCAAATTCAGTTATGTTACCGGCAAGCCTTGTGAGCCTTCCTGTACATACAACAAGAAGACCCTGTGCAAAGCTGTCGAGAGTTCCTGTGTGACCAACCTTTGTTGTACCTAATGCTTTTTTTACACTATGTAAAGAAGAAAAAGAAGTAAGTCCAGGCTTTTTAGCAAGAAGTACAATACCATCAGGTGATGTAAGATTAGCCACAAAAAACTCCTGTAATAATTTTAATTAGCGCAAAGCAGATGCTGCTGCTTCAGTTGATTTTTTCCAGAACTGGCTGCGTCCAAAAGGTCCTACTTCTCCGCGCATTTCGAGAGTATCGCCCTTATATTTCTTGCCATCAGCCTTGTGGAAAGTAATACGACATTTATAACGTTTTCCGTCGCCTGGGTCAATAATATAACCGTTGGCCCATTTACCTTCTCCCTGATTTGCAAGATCCCAGATCCAGGCGGTTCCTACTGTTGTAAGAGTTCCTACATCAGCACCCTTCATAAAGTTGTCGTAAGACTTTCCTTTACCTCCAGTTGCTTTTGCGTCCTGTGGTTCGTCTGCTACAGAAAGGATTTTGCCGTAAAGCTTTCCGCCTTCCTGCCAGATTTTCCAGCCTGCAGTATCTTTGTTAGTTTTTTCATCAACACTAATCCAGAATCCCTCCGCAGGATCAGCAGCAAAACACATAGTTCCTACCAGAAGGAATGCTGCCAGAATTGCAATGATTTTTTTCATCATTATCCTCCAATCAAAAAATGATTCTATAATTATAACATATGATTATGACGGAAGAAACAAAAAAAAAGACACTTCAAAAAGAAGTGTCTTTAGTGGGCAGTGAGAGGATCGAACTTGCCTAAAATAGGAAATCCGTTAAAAAAAATTGTGCGACAGCGCAATTTTTTAGGATTTACCACAAAAAAGGCTCGCTGCGAGACTATGAGAGCAGCGCCCCGACTTCTGACAGAATGTCGGGCATAGTGAGATCCGAGATAAAAGAAAAGGTGGGGTTAAATAAAAAAAAGCTTGGTATAAACACCAAGCTTTTAAGATGGGCAGTGAGAGGATCGAACTCCCGACATTCTGGGTGTAAACCAGACGCTCGTACCAGCTGAGCTAACTGCCCGTCAGTTGATGTTTTATTTATACCATTTATACGGTTCTGTGTCAATACAAAATAGAAAAAAATATATAATTTTTTAATAAATAAAGGTATGAGTTAATGACGATGATTATAAAGTGTGCTATTATTAATAGCATTCAAAATGGTTATTTAACGGCAGGAGTTTTAATTGAAAAAATCACTCAGAATCTATATATCATTATTTTTCTCGGTATTTTTCATTATTTCTATAATAGCCTGCAATAATTCTGCTGAAACAAAGCTTGTTTATACAGAAAACGATACAATCAAACAATCTGTAAAAGAAAGAGAGCAGGGCATAACCTGGACTCAGGAGCTTGAAAAAGAACGTCTTACAACCCGTATCACGCGCTCTTCAATGGAAATCGGTTCAGATGTACCTTATAACAAAGAGCTCTTCAAAATCTCAAAAACAATGCAGGCTCCGGTTTATCCAGACCTGAATGATTTCGGCAGCCTTGATACCAGAAATATTCGTGCAACTGTAAAAGATAAAATGAATAACTTCTGTTCAAATCTTTCCTTAGAAAATCATACAGGGGCAGACAGCTTCTTTAGTAAAAAATATATCTTTAATTATGTATTCTTTGTAAAAGAACTTGAAGAAGGCTGGAAAACTAATTTTAACGAAGAGTATCCAAAATCAGCTTTACCAGAAAAAAAGGTGGAAGAAGACGGAGACGAAGAACCAGCTCCCCGAATATTTACAAAATGGACATTTGGCGAGCCTTTTATAGGTTCAGAAATTATGCAGATTCCTGTGCGTTTTTACGCAACCTGTGGTATTATAGATGTAACGGTATTTCTAAATTCCAGTGGAAATAATGAGTTTTACCAGATTACTATAAACAGGTGGAAAAAAGTATGATGGAACATGACAGACTTACAGGAATTGAAAGGGAGCTTGTTCTCCAGTATCTTATTGACGGTAATGTACCTGTAACCCTTACTCCGGTAGAAGAACCTCTTTCGTCAGATAAAGACGATATGGAAGGGGAAATCCGTTCACTCACTTCGCAGATATTTCCAGTTGCAATTAAGGGCGAACACATAAGAGTAAAGAAGAACGGGGAAATCCTTCTTGAAAATCCTCCGCAGTCTGTTGCAAGCTTTGCTAACAAAACTGTAAAGGTAGAGTTTTATTTTAACCGTGTCGGCCTTTATTTTATTTCACCTGTAAAAGAAACTAAAAAGGGACTTTCACTTTCTATTCCAGATCAGATAGAACGCATTTCCGATATAGAAGAAGATTCAGATTATGATTTTTCTTCGGTAATTTATTTTGAATGCAAATCCAGAAGAGATTTAAATCTTAAATGTGTTCCCGAAGAAGGTCTGGAGCTTTTCGTGCGCCCTGTATGGAAAATCATTCCGCTTGAATATCAGAAAAAAGCAAAGGAGCTGCTTGAGCAGTTTGTAGAGCAGGCTAAACAGGAAAAGAACGCAGGAAACGGTATTCAGCTTATTCCAATATGTAAATATCTTACAGAGCCACATGCACAGAAAATGGAAGCAATGGAAAACCGTGTAAAACCATTTTCAATTCTTTTTGTTGATCATGAACGGCTTGTTGTCGGCATGGAAACTCAGGCATGCACCTTCTTTGTAAACGAAGAATATGGAATTAAGCTTTCGTTCTCTATTAAACGCGGCCCGATTCTTACAAGAGATATTTTTGTAACTTGTATTGTAAATAAAATTTACCGTAGTGGAGACGGCTTGCATTCCTGCGTAGATTTCCGCTATACATCGCTTCAGGAAGAGGATATGCGCTTCCTGTACGAAAAAGCTACAAGTACTCTGTTTAATTAAATAGCAGCATCCGGCTGATTTTGATTTTTATTTTTATTTTGATCCTGCGTCTGATTGTTCTGCCGCGGGTCGTTTCCAATTAAAATTGCAAGCCCTTTAAGGTAATCAATGTTTTCGCACACAATCTTTATGATTACCATAAGAGGAACCGCAATGAGCATTCCTGTAAAGCCCCAGATATAACCCCACAGAGAAAGACTGATTAATATGATTACCGGAGATATTCCAAGATTCTTTCCCTCAATACGAGGCTCTAAAATATTACCGAGTACCATATTTACACTTGTCATAAAAACCAGAACAAAAATTGTTTTACCCCAGTTAGGATAAAACTGGATAAGTGAAAAAATGGTTGTGAGACCAACAGAAATAATAGAACCAAAAATTGGAATAAAGTTCATTATAAAGGCAAGAAAGCCCCAGACAATAGGGAAGTCCAGACCGATGATTAATGAGGCAAGACCGCATAAAATACCGGTTGAAAGAGAAATAAAGAACTTTATTGAAATATAACGCATTGTTTGATTTATAATCTGATTTGAAATTCTTGTTACCTTTTCACGGTTTTCCTTAAATGCATAATGTAATTTTCGTTTTGTGAGACGCATTTCCAGCAGGATAAATGCTGTCATAATTGAAATGAGAAATATAGTTTTACTGAAGGAAATTACACCGGAAGAAAGCATAACTGCAAGCTTCTGGGTGTATTCTCGCACTTTAAGAGATGCCCACAGATTTTGAAAAAGACTTTTTGTATTATCAATTTCAAGATCCAGATTATTTGCAATTATCTGATATATGGACATAAAGCGGTTTTCATATTTCGGATATTCAGAAATAATTCCTGTAAGAGAAGAAACAAGCAGTGATGTAAGACCAAGTATTGCTATAAAAAACAGTAAGACAATAATCAGCGAAGAAATAACCCATGGTATTCCTGTCTTAACATTTAGTTTTTTAATAATTGGAAGGAATACAAAGGATAGCAGAATTGAAAGAACAACTGGTATAAGGACGGCAGACATGGTTTTACACAGAAAACCTGCAAGTACAACTGCCAGAAATAAAATGAGATAAAAGATTCTGTTTGCAGTTTTATTTTGATTCAGATTTTCTGTGTCGTCCATGTTTGTCCTCCTAGCGCTTAGGGAGAATTTTATCGAAGCCGCAGTATGGAACGAGTACTTCTGGAATTGTTACTGAACCATCTGCATTCTGATAGTTTTCGAGAATAGCGAGCATTGCGCGGCCTACTGCAATTGCAGTTCCGTTCAATGTGTGAACGTACTTGTTCTTGCCATCGTCGTCCTTGAACTTAATGTTGAGGCGGCGAGCCTGGTAGTCTGTACAGTTAGAAGTTGAAGTTACTTCTCCGTATTCACCACCGTTACGTCCAGGCATCCATGCTTCCAGGTCCCACTTGCGGTAGGCTGGAGCACCGAGGTCACCAGTACATGTATCTACAACGTGGAATGGAAGTCCGAGGCCTGTAAAGATTTCCTCTTCAATCTGGCGAAGCTTTTCGTGAATCTCGTCTGACTGTTCTGGAGTAGCGTAAGCAAACATTTCTACCTTGTCGAACTGGTGAACGCGGTAGAGTCCTTTTGAGAACTGACCAGCTGCACCTGCTTCGCGGCGGAAACAGTGTGAAAGTCCGCCATAGAAACGTGGAAGGCTTGCCTTGTCGAGGATTTCATCCTGATGGTAACCACCAAGTGTAATTTCTGCTGTAGCTACGAGACAGGTTCCTTCTTCTTCGATTGAGTAAACGTTAGATTCGTTACCGCGTGGGTTGAATCCGATACCCTTAAGAACTTCTTCCTTTGCAACATCAGGTGTAATGAACATCTGGAAGTTGTGCTTGCGGAGAGTGTTCAAAGCGTACATAATCAAAGCCTGCTCAAGGAATACAGCTTCGTTTTTAAGATAATAGAATTTTGGACCAGATACTTTTGTACCACGGTCAAAGTCGATGATGTCGAGAGATTCGCCAAGCTGTACGTGATCCTTTGGTTCAAAGTCGAACTTGCGTGGAGTTCCAACCTTCTTTACTTCGAGGTTTTCTGTATCGAGTTTTCCAACTGGTGCATCTGGATGAACCATGTTTGGAATCTGGCGTGCAGCTTCTTCGAGTGCTGCTTCTGTTTCTTTTGTTTCTGCTTCTACAGAAGTAATTTCGTCTTTAATTGCTTTTCCGGCTGCGATGAGCTCGTTGCGTTTTTCCGGGTCGAGCTTCTGTTTCATAGCCTGAGCGTTTTCGTTACGCTTCTGCTGAAGTCCCTGAAGCTTTGTTACAAGTGCAGTACGCTTGTCAAAAAGTTCTACAACCTTGTCTGCATCAGCTGTCATATTACGGTTGATGATATTCTGTTTTACAGCATCAAGATTGTCTTTAATGAATTTGTAGTCCAACATATTTTTAGTCCTCTTATATTTAGTTGTACGTCGTAGAGACGGTTTATTTTAGTTAGTAAGCTCGTATTTTACTGTTACGTTTGAAGTAATTGTTACATTACCTTCAACGATTGGTGTTTGTGTTCCGCCTACTGAAGCAGCCTTGAACATCATATCGTTTGCACGGCCAGCACTTGTATAATCCTCGCGGATTTCAAGAACGCCATTAACCTTGCAGCCGCTTGCACCAGCAAGAAGAGATGCTGCATCCTGTGCATTTTTAATTGCAAGAGTGCGTGCTTCGCGTAAAGCTGTTGCCTTGTCAGAAACAAGATATTCAAACGAAGTAATTCCATTTGCACCTGTATTATTCTTTACGGCAGCATCAATTACTTTTCCGGTAAGATCAACATTGCGGATGATTACAGCAATTGTATTGCGTACTGTGTATTCACCGGCATAAGCGTGAGTGTTATCCTGAGTAATGGAATAATCATAGGTTGAAATATCTGATTCAGGAATTCCAGCTTCTTTTATTGCGTTGATTGTGTTTGTTGTATTGATTGCATTGCGCTCAGCTGTCTGAGGGCAGTTCCATCCTGTGGATTTTACAATAAACTTCATCGAAACCATATCAGGCTTTACAGAAACGCTTCCAGTGCCCGAGACTGTAATTGAGCGGACAGGAACATCTTCCTTAGCAGGGCGTCCTAATACACAGGATGACAAAAGGGCAGTGCCCAATCCGATAATAAGAATAGATTTAATTGATTTTTTCATAGAATCTATCTAACCTCCAAATAGAATCTTTTTAAATATATGATACGCTTATTTGCGCTATCCCAGAACTTACTTGCCGGATAGTTTTTTGTAAGCGTAGTATATGCATCTATTGATCCCTTAATGTCGCGTATTTCAGATTTTGCTTCGAGAATCTGGCCTTTAAGGTAAAGTGCTTCGTCGCGGTTGTCTGTTGAATATTCAAAAAACTGATTCAACTTTGAAAGGGCCGCCTTGTATTCCTTTTCATTATACAATACCTGTGCTTCCTGTAACAGAGAGTTAGGATTTGCTTCAACAGCAGGAGCTGCAGATACTGGTTCGTCAGGTGTCAAAGTTACGGCAGGAGTTTTCTCTGCTGATGGTGTTGGAACGGCTGATGGAGCTGGAGTGGCTGACGGAGCTGGTGTAGCTGCAGCAGCGGATTTTGTTGCAGCTGGTTTTGCTGCAGGTGCTGTCTGCTTTGCCGGTTGTGTTTCTGGTACAGCAGCTGATTCTGCTGCTGTTTCATCAGTTATATCTTCTGAAGTTTCTTCAAGCTTTTTTGCAGGCTTTTCTTTTTTCTGAACCGGAAGCTTATATTCTGGAGCTGCGACATGTGTTTTATTAGAACCGTTTTCTGCAAGAATTATAACCTCTACGTAATCATCCAGATACTGACCTGTAAGCGGATCGTTTCTATAAAAGTGAATGGTTTTTGTTCCTGCAGCGCGTGCCTGTAAGCTGAACTTTGTATCCTTTGTACCAAGCTTGCGGCCAAAGTACGCAAGGTCCTTTGAGTTGTCTGTAAGGCCCATGTAAATCCATCCGGTTCCTGGATAAGTTACATCAAGATATTCAAACTTCTTGAGAGTAACAGAACGCGATGGTGTTGTATCCTTTTCAAGTTCGTTAAGACTAACATCAGTGTCATCATCATCTGTAATATCTATTCCACCGGAAATACCGTCTGAATCTGGATTAGTAACAATGATAACATCATTGGCAGTTATATTTTCATTATTATCTTCGGTTTCAGTTGATTCTGTTTCAGTTTTAGAAGCATCAGTTTGATTTTCAGCTTCATTTGATTCATTGCTGTTTGGAATAGTAATTGCAGGAGGTTCTTCGTTTTCAACTTCTTCAGAAGCCGGTGCGTTTTCAGAAGGCTCTGGTTCTGCAACAGGTTCAAGAGTAATTATTTCAGGCTCATCAATTGTCTCAGGCTCTGGAAAATCCTCTGAGGTGAGGGCAGAGTTGTTTTCTGATTCTTCTGTGTTATCGCCACTCTGTGAGTTTTCTGAGTTGTCAGAAGCTTCCTGTTCTGAATCAGATTGTGTGTTTTCATCAGTTGATGCTTCTGCTGCGGCTTCAGTTTCTGGAGCTTCAATTTGAGAGTCTGTTTGCGGAGCTTGTTTTGTTGCACAGGAAGTAAGGCAGAGCGTAATGGCACATGAAGTTGCTATAAGAATTTTTTTCATGGAGCGGCTCCTGTTATTTCATTTATTAAATTATCATTTGCTTTTGAAAGCGAGTCAATTTCTTTTTGTGAAGGAACGGTAAACCATTCCTGTGCATCTTCTTCGCTCCATTTTTCTTTTGGAGTTCGAGATACAGTATAATCTTTCGGGAGCTCCGGACCATCAGGGATAGAAAGAGGCTCGGTAAGTTCAAGAACAGTTCCGGGAATTACCTCGGGTTCTTTTTTCTTTCCTGTAAGGACAATCAAAAGGATGATGCACAGAATAAGAAGAGCTACGAGACCCGCGATTATATACGAGAGCATTTTGTTTTCTTCGTAAAACTCGCGGAGCTTTTCAATAAGAGGAGAGAGCTTTTCTTTTATGTTTTCCCAAATCCCTTTGAAATCCATATTCTACTTTTCACGCTTTGGCGGACGTGGAGGAAGTACAACTCCTTCTTCATCCGGAACATCTTCATCTTCAAAATTATCCTGGTTGTGATCAATTACAGCACCGCGCTTAATATCTTCATCAAGACGGAGAGCAATAATCTTACTTACACCAGACTCTTCCATTGTAATACCGAGCATTGTTGAAGCACCCATTACAGTTTTCTTGTTATGAGTAATAACAATGTACTGGCTCACACTAGCAAAGCTTTCAAGTGCAGTTACAAAAGAAGATACGTTTTTATCATCAAGTGCGGCATCGATCTCATCGAGAAGACAGAATGGACTTGGGCGAACCTGGTAAGTTGCAAACAGAAGTGCAACCGCAGTCATTGTCTTTTCACCACCGGAAAGCAGTGCAATGTTTTCAAGCTTCTTTCCAGGTGGCTGAGCGTAAATATCAATACCTGAACTCAAAATATTTGCAGGGTCTGCAAGCTTGAGCTCGGCACGTCCACCGTTGAAAAGGCGGCGGAACATATTGTGGAAATTCTTTTTAATCTGGTTATAGGTTTCGAGGAACATTTCGGCAGATTTAGATTTAATTTCCTCGCTTACACGAACAAGGTTTTCGAGAGACTTCTGAGTATCCTCGTAGTTTGTGCGCTGACGTTCGTAGCGTTCCTTTACTTCGTTAAACTCTTCCGGAGCCATAAGGTTTACGCTTCCGAGAGACTGGAATTGTTTTTTAGCATCTGCAAGTTTTTCACGAAGGTCTGCTGCTGGAGTTGTAATCTTGTACATGCGCTCTTCGAATTCCATAAGGTCTCGTGAATACTGATCCTGGAAGTTCTGCTTAACGTTACGGATATCGTTATCTGCAGAGTTCAAAGAAAGTGAAAGGCGCTCGTACTGCTCCTGATATTTATTCTGTTCTTCGCGTTTTTTATCGAGTGTATCGCTCTTTCCGGAAACACTCTTGTTAGCCTTGGCTATCTCTTCATCAAGCTTGTTCATTTCGTCGGCAAGCTTTTTACCACGGTATTCAATTTCTGCAAGCTCATCCTGATAAATCTGAATCTGCTCGTTGATTTCCTCGGCGCGTTTGTTTTCTGCGTAAAGCTCGTCTTCTGTTTCGTGGAGAGTTGCCTGTTCACTTGCAAGCTGACGGTTTAATACACCAATCTGATTCTGGCTTGCAGTAATCTGCTCCTGCATCTGAATTTCGTTGAGCTTAAGCTTTTGAAGTGTATCACGGTATTCGTTAATTTTTTCTGTAAGTTCAGTGTTCTTTGAATGAAGGTCTTTAATCTGATTGTTGATGTCATCAACCTTTGCGCGGTTCTGATTGATTTTGTCATCAATACCACGCTTCTTTGTCATGATACCTTCAGGAGAAAGGAACTCTGTAATAAAGGCTGGAGATGCATCCTGATATTTTTTAAGGGAAGCCTCAAGCTCTGTCATCTGGCGGCCAGCTTCTTCAAAGGCTTCTACAGCTTCAGAAACTGTTTTTGCAGCTTCATCTGCATTAAGCTTTTTAGCTGCCTGATCAGAGAAAATATTTTTGCGGCCATCAAGATAAATCTTTAATTTTGCAAAGTTCTGTTCAAGCTCTTCCTTTGCAATGCGAAGTGCACCTTCACTGAAGCCTGCGTCCTTGAGCTTTGCATCGAGCATGGAAACAATGTCTTCTGTAATTGCGGCAAGCTGTTTTTGAAGCTCAACGCGTTCATCTTCAAGAGCTGCAATCTGCTGGCGGAGAGTATCTGCCTTGCGGTCGTTGTCTGTAATCTGAGAGCTGCTTGTTTCTATGTTTTTATTGAAAGATTCAATGTTTGCTTTAATGTCATTGAGCTGCTTGTTCTTTTCATGAAGTGCAGCGTTGTTTTCGTCAATCTCTTCCTGTACAGTATCAAT
Source organism: uncultured Treponema sp. (assembly GCA_946407195.1). GTDB lineage: Bacteria > Spirochaetota > Spirochaetia > Treponematales > Treponemataceae > Treponema_D. Next base: position 11,298 of record CAMJNC010000040.1, read on the forward strand.
ACGTTCCTGAATTGCAGCACGGCGTCCTTCGAGGGCATTGAGCTTTTCCTTCATTAAAAGTGCCTGCTGATTCTGCTGCTTAATAAGTTCGAGCTTGCCGTTTTTCTCCTGACCGATTGCAAGAAGGTTTGCCTGCTTGCTGTAAAGGTCATCCTGCATGGCCTTTACCTTGTCCATGTTTTCAGAAATTGTATTATTGATTTCCTCGATTTCCTGACGAACCTTGTCGCGTTTTTCCTGAACCTTTTTGAGTTCTTCTTCGTGACGTGCCTTATCGGTTACAAAGTTCTTAAGACGAAGGAGGGTAAGGTCGAGCTCGTAGCTGTAAATCTCTTCCTTAAACTTTCGGTATTTTATTGTTTTTTCAGACTGAACCTTAAGCGTATCATACTGACGTTTGATTTCGCCCATTGCAATTTCAATCTGAGTCATATTCTGACGGGTACGTTCAAGCTCGCGTTCTGCTTCTGCAACTTCAGCCTTTGAACGGCTGATACCTGCGGCTTCTTCAAAAAGATAGCGGCGGTCTTCCGGTTTACTTGAAAGAATCTGGTCGATCTTTCCCTGCTCCATAACAGAGTAGGCAGCTTTACCAACACCAGTGTCCATAAAGAGTCGGCGGATTTCTGTAGGACCAGCCGGACGTTTATTGATAAAATATTCCTGATCGCCGGAACGGTAAAGGCGGCGTGTAATTGCAATTTCTTCTTCATCGAGTGGGAGAAGTCCCTTGTCGTTTGCGATGGTGAGAGTTACTTCTGCAGTATTGAGTGCTGGACGACGTTCGGTTCCGTTAAAAATAACGTCTTCCATTTTTTCTGCACGGAGATTTTTAGAATTGCGTTCTGCAAGTACCCATTTAATTGCATCAACGACATTACTCTTACCACAACCATTAGGGCCGAGTAAGGCGGTAATACCTTCTGCAAAGTCTATATGAGTTTTGTCAGCAAAAGATTTAAATCCGAATATATCAAGACTTTTTAAAAACACAATGTTCTCCCAAATATAGTCTTATAATTATACCGAATTTTTGCTTTCCTTTAAAGTAGTATTGCTAAAGTCTTTTTTACAGTCTCTTCCCAGTTAAAATCCTTTGCCCAGACAATTCCGTCTGTAATCATGTTGTCGCGGAGCTCTTTGTCTTCTGTGATTTTCTGGAGGCTTGTTGCTATATTGTCTATATCGTCTGAGTTGAAGTAAAGCGGGGCAGTGCCACCGATTTCTTTTAAGGCTCCCTTGTCACTGCATAAAACAGGAATTCCGCAGGCCATTGCCTCAAGAATAGGAAGGCCAACTCCCTCATTTACAGAAGGGAATAGGCAGGCTTCTGCTCCACCATAAAGACGTGCAAAGTTTTCGTGTGGGAAAAAGCCTGTTAAGAAAATATCACTTGCAAATTGAGAATTAAAGGCTGCCTTGTGAATTTCTTCTGCATATTGACCGTCATTACCAGCCAGAACAAGGCGGTGAGGTAAGCCTGTATTTTTCTTAAAAAGCTCAAAGGCTTTTATTAATTCAATATGTTTTTTTTCAGGACTTGAAAGTGTAGAGCCGTAAACAAAATAAGGTCTCTTAATTGCAAATGGTTTTACATCTACAATTTCATCTTCAAAAATATCAGCCATCGGGAAGAAAAGCTTGTGGTCAATTCCGTTATGGATTACGGTAATATTTTCGTCTGTAACGCCAAGCTTTACTAAATCATCCTTTATATATTTTGAAGCTGCAATAATTTTATGTGCGTGTAGAATTCCTTTTTTAAGCTGACGGCGTGATTTTCTGTCCATCTCGGTAATATCCGAAGACATAATGCTGTTGATTACTGCAAGTGCTGTATAACCCTTGAATTTTCTTGGAAGCATTTTATTTGCACTTGGGAAAATTACTGCATCGTAGCCGTGCTTTTTTATAAATCTGTTTGAATGATATTTATACCATCGGCGGAGAGCCTTTGGTGTTTCAAGAAGCTTTATTGCAGAATAAGGAATGTCTGTGCCAGAAGTGTAGGTATAGCGGTCTTCTTCAGTTCCAAAAAGCTCAATTTCAATATTGTCGTTTTTGTGGAGATTTGAAATAAAATATAAAATATATGAGCCGAAGCCTGATTTTCCATGGTCGCCGCCAAGGGTATCTATACCAATTTTAATTTTCTTATTTTCTGACATTTTTAATCCTGATTTTCATCATAGTCTGCAGCAGGACTTACAACCTTTCCGCCGCGAACTTCCTTTGGATAAACGGTAATGCCAAGCTTTTTTTCCAGCTGTGCAAAGTGACGCATTTCCCATTCATCTCCAATTACAACATTTATTCCGGATTTTCCTGCACGGGCAGTTCGTCCGCTACGGTGAATGAAAAAGTCTTCATCACCAGGAAAGTCCATTTGAATTATATGAGAGATTTCTGGAATATCCAAGCCCCGGGCCGCAAGGTCACTTGTAATGAGAATTTTTTCTTTACCACTGCGGAAGCGGTCTATTGCAGCCTTACGTTTTTGTTTGTCGGTTTTTGCGTGCAGCGCAGCACACGAAACTTTTTTATAGGTGAGCTTATTATAGATATTTTCAACCTGATCTGCGCGGGAAGTAAAAATAAGTGCTTTTGCAGGATTTTCAGCTGCAAGAAATTTTCTGAGTGTGTCAATTTTGTCGCGGTTTTCTGCGAAAATTGCCCAGTGAGTAATGCGTTTGCGAAGTACATCCTCTGGTGGCATAACAACGTTTTTAGCATCAGCAAAAAAGATTTTTGTCTGCTTGCTGATTGTAGCTGTACAGGCTACTATCTGTGTACCGGCCGGTAAAAGGTTTCTGAAAGCGGAAGTATCCTCAACTGATTCTTTTTTTACAAGGCGGTCTGTCTCATCAAAAACCGCAGCCATAAGACCTTCTACCTTAAGCTTTTTAAGATGGATAAGCTCAACAAGACGGGCAGCAGTACCAATAATAATTTCCGGCTTTTCTTTGAGAGTTTCTATCTGACGTTTAAGAGGTGCGCCGCCAATCATGAGTGCAGATTTATGACTTGTAACTGATTTACAGGCAGAGTTGATTTGAGATGCAAGCTCAAAGGTTGGAGCAACTACAATAATACGAACCCGCTGATGATCTTCAATTGTTTCGAGTTTATTTATAAGCGGCAGTAAATAAGCAAAGGTTTTTCCGGTTCCAGTTTCCGATTCAAAAAGAACATTTTCCCCGCTGATAATGCGGGGAATTACTTCTGCCTGAACAGGAGTAGGTGTGGAAATAGACAGAGCAGCAAGGCTCTGTCTTAAATTATCTGAAAGGTCAGCAAATACATCTGCCATTTTATGCACTTTCGATAGATGCTGTATCTGTCTTTATGAGACTTTCAATGTTCTTTTCTTTACCCTGAACAATTTTCTTTGTAACGGTAAAGGTTTTCTTTCCCTTGATATCAGGAATCTTGAACATCACGTCCATAAGCATTTTTTCTACGATTGTACGAAGACCGCGGGCACCTGTCTTTTGACGGATTGCCTCGTCTGCGATTTCTTCGATTGCATCCTTTTCAAACTCAAGCTTTACATCATCAATATTAAATGATGCCTGGAACTGCTTTGTAATAGCATTCTTAGGTTCTGTGAGTACGCTTACAAGGTCGTCGCGTGTAAGCTCTTTGAGAGCGCAGGTAATTGGCATACGACCAATAAGTTCTGGAATCAAACCGAACTTTACAAGGTCATCAGGAGTAACCTGATTCAAAAGCTTCATTTTGTCTTCATCAGACATCTGACCAACTTCTGAACCAAAGCCCATTGCATGAGAAGAAACTCTCTGTTCAATAATCTTATCAAGACCAACAAAAGCTCCACCAAGAATAAAGAGGATGTTTGTTGTATCAATCTGAAGCATTTCCTGGTTAGGATGCTTACGTCCGCCCTGTGGAGGAACGCTTGCAACTGTACCTTCAATAATCTTCAAAAGGGCCTGCTGAACACCTTCACCGCTAACATCGCGTGTAATTGAAGTGTTTTCACTCTTGCGGGCAATCTTATCAATTTCATCAATAAAAATAATTCCGCGTTCTGCAGCCTCGATGTTACCGTCTGCAGCGTTAATCAGCTTTAAAAGAACGTTTTCAACATCTTCACCAACGTATCCAGCTTCTGTAAGGGTAGTGGCATCTGCAATTGCAAATGGAACCTTAAGACGCTGTGCGAGAGTGCGGGCAAGAAGAGTTTTTCCGCTACCTGTTGGTCCAATTAAAAGAACGTTTGATTTTTCGATTTTTACAGCATCTTCTGCGGCCTGTGCTGCAGCAGAAACTGACATTCTCTTATAGTGGTTATAAACAGCAACAGAAAGTGTTTTCTTTGCTTCTTCCTGACCTACAACATAAGAGTCGAGGTATTCCTTAAACTCGCGTGGAGTAGGTACGTCTTTAAGTTCAATAGGAGTTACGTCTGCTTCCTGCTGATCTAAAATTCCCTGACAGATTGCAACACATTTATCGCAGATAAAGGTATTTCCGCTTGGGCCTGTAATAAGCTTGCGGTCTTTACCTGCTGTGCTTCCGCAGAAAAAGCAGAAAACGTCATTATTATTTCCAAATCGTTTCATAAAAATCTCCAAACTACTTGCGTGAAGGCATAACCTGGTCAATTACGCCGTATTCAGCCGCTTCCTGTGCAGACATGAAAAAGTCACGCTCAATGTCTTCGGCAATCTTATCTGTGCTCTTGCCTGTGTCTTTTGCAAGATATTCAATAGAAAGTTTCTTTAATCTGATGATTTCTTTAGCGAGAATGCTGATGTCGCTTTCCTGACCTTCAACTCCACCGCGAGGCTGGTGAATCATAACGCGGCTTGAAGGAAGTGCATAACGCTTACCCTTTGTTCCGCCTGCAAGAAGAATTGCGGCCATGCTTGCTGCCTGACCCATACAGATTGTCTGAATGTCGCATTTTACATATTTCATTGTATCGTAAATTGC
>CAMJNC010000041.1 GCA_946407195.1 uncultured Treponema sp.
GTGGAATATTATTTACGTATGGTAAAGCTGCTGTGATAAGTCGTCTGTTCATTTTTTCCTCATTGTGTCATTCCCGTGCTCGACACGGGAATCTAAAAAATAATTAAATCATTATATAGAAAAAATGAGTTGTTTTCAATAAAGGTGGGGAAAGCCTTCCCCTCGCTCGCACTTCGTTGCTCGCTACCCCTTCTAACGGGGGACACCCCCGTAACGCCCCCAGATAGTTTGCTCACAGCGCATCACTATTCATCTTCTTTCATATCAGAAGGATAATTAAAAGCCCAGGCAGTCAGGCTGAAAGCATATAAAATACAGCCAACAATTAAGTTTCCAGTAAGAATATATTGAACAAAAGCAAATAAAGCTGCAGTTTCTGCAAGACCAAGTAACATTGTAAAAAGATAGAATACACTAAATGATTCATTATTATACTTAAGATTTCCTGTCAGCATTTTTACAAGTTTGTTTTCATAAAAGCTTTTCTGATAGATTTTTCTGGATAAAAGAATACTCAAAGTACAGTTTATAAGTCCAATAATTAAAATCAAGAGACTGACCATCTGAAAGGAATTATCAATTTCCTTACGGTTAGAATACGCAAGAAAGGCATACACAACTTTTGTAAGAGGTACACCAAACCAAAGTAATTTCCACAATTTTTTATTCATACTGAACTCCTTTTTTAATTTTATAACTTCTGTTTTTATTTCCACCTTTAGATACCAGATAACCGAATTCTGTAAGCTGACGAAGGTATCGTTTTGCTGTTGTTGGAGTAAATGCAAAGTGCTGTACAATCTGATCTGTTGTAACTGTATTATTGTCCTGCATGAATTTAAGAATATCGACCAGTTTTTCAGCTAGACTTGGCTTTATCGACCATTTATTGACCATTTTCTGCTTTAATGACTGTTTATCGACCAGTTTCTCTTCACTACCATTTATAGATTTTTGATACTTCGCAATATCTTCTCTTAAATGTTTAGTATGAAGATTTATCATGCATTTAATAAAAATATTTGAATCATCTTTTTCTCGAGAATCTACAAGTGACTGAATATACTCAGCCTTGTCATCTTTTAATACTTTTGATGGAATTATATCAAACTCCCACTGAAGCAGATTCATTAAAAGGCGGCTCATTCTGCCGTTTCCATCTGCCCAAGGATGAATCGTTACAAGCTCATAGTGTGCCCAGAAACTAAGGTTATAAACAGAGATAATGTCTGATGTATCAATTGATTTACGTCTTTCGTTTAATTCCTTACAAAAGGCTTCAAGCTTGCCAGGAACCTTTGGATATTGCATATAAGATGCTCCGCCAATTCCTGCTGTAACATTTACTTTTCTAAGCTCCCCTTTTGCAGCAGAAAAATCACCCGTTATAGTATGGTATTCACTTCCTGTATGCTCCATCACTTTTGACGACAGATTAATCAGAGCGTCTGTCGTAATTTCAGGATGCTGCTTTATCCATTTGATTCCATACTCATACGCATTTTTCAAATCCAGATTCATCATCTGTTCAGTCATTGTTCGCTTGCTGGAAGTTATTCCTTCATCAAATAAAAGCTGTGCTTCAATTTCTGTAACAGTAGAACCTTCAATTGCGGTTGAGTGTGTGATAATTGAATACAGATAGAACTTGTCGTAATCAAGCTGCTGATTTATACCAAGAGAAAGATATTCATTTAAGACTTGCTTAAGTTCTGTCATTTCTATAAATATACTCTATTTTTTCTTAAAAATCATCACAAAAAAAACTTGACACCTATATCACACCACGATATATTATATCTAACTTCGTTATAGCGAGGTGCGATATATCGAAATACAATACTTGGAGAGGTGGCTATGGATGCAAGAATTAAACGTGTTTATGTTCCGATGACAGAAACCGGCTTTTACATTTTGTTTTGCCTTCAGGAAGAAATGCATGGGTACAATATAACTCAAAAGGTAAAACAGATGACTGATGGCCAGGTAGACATTGGACCGGGCACGATGTACGGAACTTTGGGGAAAATGGAAAAGGATGGTTTGATTGAGTTTGTTCGCGAAGAAGAAAAACGAAAGCTGTACAAAATCACTTCAGTTGGCAAGGAAGTTCTTCAGCTGGAAATGGAACGAATCAAAAGACTTTATAGAAATATTGGAGGAAAATAAAATGAAAAACTCAAAGACGCTTTTTAGATTTTATACACTTTTTGAATATGAAGAAGAAGAGGCTTTTCTTGAGAAACAGCACAAGAACGGCTGGAAGGTTATAAGCTTTAAGCTCCCTGGTTTATACAAGTTTGAAAAATGTGAACCGGAAGATATGACATACAGAATTGATTTTACAAATGAGAACGGCTCAAAGAATCCTGAATATCGTCAGATGTTTGCTGATAACGGCTGGGAATTCTTGTGGTCGGTAAACGGTTTTTCAATCTTTAGAAAACCACTTGCTGCAAATAATACTGATAATAGCAACGAGATTTTTTCTGATAATTCTTCAAAGTTACAGATGCTTCAGAAGATTCAGCATCGCAGACTCCTGCCCTTCATTACAGTTTTCCTTTGTGCCGTAATTCCAAACTTTATAAAAGGAATTCATGAAGACTTTGGTTCATCAATTTTTGATAATATAATAACAATTATCTTTGGTGTAATGTTTGTTCTTTATACCTATGTTTGCATAAAGAGCTTAGTCAAAATCAGAAAGCTTAAGGAAAGACTTGAATAAACATATTTATTAAGCTTCAAAGCACCTTACTCTGTGTCCCTCAGAAATCTTCGTAAACTCCGGCAATTCCTTTTTACAGCGCTCGGTCGCTTTTGGACAACGGTATGCGAATGGGCAGCAGTTTTCCTGCTGCAGGGTTGTTTTTACTTCCTGATTCGAATTGTTCAGAACGCCCTTTGCTCCTTCAAACAGCAGCTGGGTATATGGATGCACAGCTGTTTTATAAAGGTCTGCTGCAGGTGCTTCTTCTACGAGATAGCCACGGTACATTACTCCGATTGTGTCGCAGAAATAACAGGCAACCTTGAGGTCGTGTGTGATAAAAATGTAGCTGAGGTTTCGGCTCTTGCGGAGGTCCTGAAGTAATTTTAAAACCTGACCTTGAATGGAAACGTCCAGGGCAGAAACAACTTCGTCGCAAACAAGAAGTGACGGATTCATGATAAGGCCGCGGGCAATTGAAATGCGCTGACGCTGGCCGCCGCTGAATTCAGCCGGACGACGTTCGAGGTCTGCAGGCGACAAACCTACCTCTGTAATAATTTTTTCTGCAAGCTCACGGGCGGCGGCTTTTCCCTGCCAGAGCGAAGAATATTTAAGACCTGTTGTAAGTACGTTGTAAACTGTTAGTCGCGGGTTGAGTGAACGTGCCGGGTCCTGGAAAATGTATTTTACTTTTTCGCGGTAAAGACGAAGCTGATCTTTTTTGTAAGTATCAACTTGCGGCGGTAAAGCTTCTTCGGCGTCAAAATATTTTATTGAGCCGCTTGTCTGTTTATAAAGCTGAATTAAAAGTCTTGCGGTTGTAGTTTTTCCGCAGCCTGATTCCCCGGCGAGTCCGTATGTGGTGCCGCGTTTAATTGCAAAAGAAACATCATTTACTGCATACACGTTCTGTTTGTTTTTTGCAAAGAAGCCTGCTTCCAGATTGAAGGTTTTTGAAAGATTGTTTACTTCGATAATATTTTCGTTTTTCATTAGTTCTGCTCTCCTTCATTATCTGTGTAGTGAGTTCCAAATTCTATAAGCGAAGAAACAAGCGTTTGTGTATATTCCTGTTGAGGATTTTTCATAATCTCATCTGGGGTTCCTGTTTCGATTATCTGGCCCTTGTACATTACTGCAATCCTGTCTGAAATCTGTGCGACAAGATTCATATTATGGCTGATGAAAATGATTGAAAGATTTCGCTCTTTCTTAAACTTAAGCAGAAGCGAAATAATCTGTGCCTGAATTGTTACGTCCAAAGCTGTTGTAGGTTCGTCTGCAATTAAAAGTTCACAGTTCTGGGCAAGAGCAAGGGCAATTCCAATTCGCTGAAGCTGACCGCCGGAGAACTGATGTGGGTAAGATTTAAGTCTTCTTTCCGGCTCTGGTATTCCAACCTGAGTAAGTAGATCTATTGTTTTTTTATCAGCTTCCTCTCGTGTAATTTTTGGTTCGAGGATTCTGAAGGTTTCGAAGAAAATACTTCCTACATTCTGCAGCGGATCGTACGAACGGCCCGGCTCCTGGAAAACTAAGGCAATCTTTTGTCCACGATATTCTTTCAGTTCTTTTTGAGTAAGACTTAAAAGGTCGGTTCCGTTGTAATAAATGTGTCCATTGCATTCTGCATTCTGCGGCAGCAGGCCCGGAATGGCGGTTGTAGAAACTGATTTTCCGCTTCCGGATTCGCCGACGATTCCGAGTATTTCGCCTTTTTTTACATCAAACGAAACGCCGCGTGCAGCCTCGAACGGAGTCCATTTTGTACCCCGCAGAACATGAAAGGTAACGTGAAGGTTCTGGACGGAAAGTATATTGTCAGACACAGATGCTTCCGGGTTCTTAAGGGCGGAGCCCTTAGGAGAAGGGGTAGCGTAAGACTGCTCAGCAGGCTGGAGCGAGGGGATCTCGCAACGAGCGCGAATGCGCGAAGTTTCAAGCGAGGCTTTCCCCTTCACTTTCCTAAATCTCTTAAACACCGCACTATACGGATCGTAAAAATCACGGAGCGCATCACCGACAAAATTAAATGAAAGCGTTACAAGCAGAAGCATTAAAACCGGATACAAAAGCCACGGGAAGTTTCTGAGATTTGATAAGGTTGAAATGTCACGGTTAATGAGTGAGCCCCAGCTAACAGCAGGATCACTGATACCAAGTCCAAGATAAGAAAGTGTTGTTTCGCTCATGATAAAGCCCGGGACACTCAAGGTTATGCTTACAATTAAAAGACTTGTAATCTGCGGAATTATATGGCCAAAAATCACGACGAGAGACGGAACTCCTTCGAGTTTAGAGTTGATAATGAACTCCTCTCTTTTTACGGCATGTACTATTCCTCGAATGGTTCTTGCACTACCCGGCCAGCCGACCAGCGAAAGAATCAACGTGATTATCATATACGAGGTTCCGGAATCCATTCGGTTGTTTAAGAGTGAGCGCAGGAAAAGTATAAAATACAGGCTTGGAATAAGCATAAAGAATTCTGCAAAGCGCATTATAAACCAGTCGGTTTTACCGCCAAAGTAGCCGGAGATTCCGCCTAATATTATTGCAAGTATCATTGCAATTGCGGTTGCAACAAAACCAATTGTAAGAGAGATTCGGCTTCCAAAAACAATTCTGCTGAAAAGGTCCCGGCCAAGATGGTCTGCACCAAGAAGATAAGCAGGATATGCCTGATCTTTTGTGCCGAACAGATGACGGCTGCATGGAATAAAGCCCAGAAGCTTATACTCATAGCCTTTAGCAAAAAGTGTAAAATCGTGTGTGTAGCCTTCGTCTTTTACGAGTGCATACTTCCAGTTGATTTTAGATATAGTACGGCATTCGCGAACCTTTATGCCGTGTACTGTAAGCTGAAGGTTTGCCGGATGATAGGTGTTATTTTCAAAGGTTTGTGTCGGCTGATAAGGTGCAAAAAACTCTGCAAATATCATTACAAGATAAACGAGCGCAAGGAAAATCAGGGAGGTTAATGCAAGTGGTCTGGTCTTTAAGTATTGTGCAAACTTTTTCATTATAACCTCCTACTCGTTTCCATAACGGATTCTTGGATCTACAATGGCAAGCAGAATATCGCTGATTACCATGCCCACAAGAACGAGCGCTGAAATAAACATGCTGTTTGCAAGAACCAGATTTATGTCTTCCTGTAAAACGGCATCATACATTAAACGACCTATTCCCGGATAAGCAAAAATAATTTCGAGTACGAGTGAGCCTGAGAAAAGTCCTGCAAGTAAGTTTGCACTTCCTGTGATATACGGGTTTAAGGTATTACGGAAGGCGTGATTAAGATAAACTCTTTTTTCGCTGATTCCACGTGAGCGCAGCGCAAAGATGTAAGGCATTCCCATCTGGTCGAGCATTGTTGCGCGGATCATTCTCATTGTGCCGCCTAAGCCTCCTAAGAAAGATGCAAGCAGCGGAAGGAAAACATGGTGCGCATAACTGAAGGTAAATTTCATTGGCGCATCTTTAAAGGCAAAATCAGGATATGCTGTTACCGGGAAAAGATTTGTGATTGAAGCAAAAAGCTGAAGTAAAATCAAAAGTAAGATTCCCGGAAATGCATGGAAGAAAAGCGCAAAAAAGGTTGCGCCTACATCCAGCCTTGTACCTGCCTTGCTGGAGAAAAAGACTCCGAGCAGAAATGAAAACGTAGTTATAAAAACAAGGGCTATAAGATTTAACAGAACGGAATTCCATAACCGGCTTTTTATTAAAAAGCCAACGGGAGCTTTTGAGATAAGGCTTGTTCCAAGGTCGTGGTTTACAATTACCCTTTTGAGCCATTTAAAGTACTGCACATAAAATGGTTTATCCAGGCCGAGCTCGGAACGCAAAGCTTCCATTTGTTCGGCAGAAAAGTTTTTATCTTGTGAGCCGCCGGCGTTAGAGGCTGTGGTTTTTGCAGATGGATTTTCCGTATTTGTAAGAAGCTGCTGTGTCATCATCTGGTCTACAATGTCGCCTGGTGCAAGCTCCATCAGCCCGAAAAGTGCAAAGCCAAGAAGGAAAAGGAGTACAAGCATTGTAAGAATTCTTCCGGTTATAAACGAAGCAAGCGGTGCCTTTGCCTTAAAGGCTTTTCCTGGTGCACTTACAGTTGCTTTTAATTTTACATAAAAAAGTTTGATTTTATTCATTTTGATTCCTACTGTACTTCCTTAAGATAGACGTTATCTAAAAGTGCGCTGTTTCTGTTATCATAATAAACGTTTGTGAGATCCCATTTATTACGAATTCCAAAGAAGCTTTTTGAGCGCATAAGATAAATTACAGGGCACTGCTCAAGAAGAATTTCCTGATACTCATCCCAGATGAGCTTTGCTTTGTCATGATCAATTGTAAAGCTTCCTTCGTTATAAAGATAATCTACGCGTGCTTCCCAATCTGTTGCTGGCTTTTCCTGCAGCGGATACCATAAATGTAAGTTTCCGTCACTTGGCCAGACATTAGCGCCTTGTGTAGGAAACAGGTTTTTACCAAGCCCTATAAAAAGCGACTGCCAGTCATATGTTGAAGTGAGCATTTCAACAAGCTTCTGAAAATCTATCTGGCGGACATTTATTGTTATTCCAACCTTACTGCATTCATCTGTAATAATCTGAGCCATATCATTTGCAGTTGAACCTCCGCTTGAAATTAAAAGATCGAACTCTACCTTGTTTCCCTTGTCGTCGTAGTAAAGCCCGTCTTTTTTTACAAAGCCGATTGACTGAAGGAGCTCTTCTGCTCTTTTTGGATCATATTTATATTTTAAGGTTATATCAGGATTGTAGTATGGATTTACCTCTGGGAAAAAGTCGTACTTTGCCTGAGCAAGCCCGCGGTAGGTCTGGAGTGCAACTCTATCGCGGTTGAAAAGACAGCTCATTGCCTGACGAAATTCTTTTTTTGTAAACCAGTTGTAATAAGGCTTGTCTTTATTTTTAGGATTCTGATTGAAGCTCCACAGTGAAGAGCCCATAGAACCGTCTGCATTGAAAACTGTGTAGTCTTCTTTCTGATTTGCAACAAGGTCTTCTACCTGTTCTGGGGACGGAGTGTAAACCTCTGTCTGTCCCTGCTTAAAAAGAAGATATCCTGTATTTGCGTCTCCAACTATCTGGTAAATCTTTTGTTCAGGATAAGGAATTGAATTTCCATTTTCATCCTTTTCCCAGTAATATGGATTTCGTGTAAATACAAGTCGTTGAGCCGGAATATATTCTGTGATGTACCACATTCCGCAGGAAGGAAGTTCCTTTGGATCCTTGTCTACACTGAATAAGGCTTTTACTCCTTCTGCCCCGCCTTTTTCTTTTGCTGGCTTAAAAATGAAGGATGGACATAACTCCATATTTGTAGCGAGCATTGGATCAGCAATAATACGCGGATAGAAAAAGTCAAAATGCTTGTCATCAATTTTTATACAGTCAATATGAGCTTCTGTTCCGTCTTCCATTAAAATCCATTGAGAGCTGTAACCGGTAGCTCCCATTGCCGGGTCACCGTCAATTTCGTTATACCAGAAAACAAAGTCATCTGAGGTAACCGGAACCTTTTTATCTGAGCCATACCAGGTCCAGTAAAAATCATCACGGATTGTAAAATGTACTGTAAGGGTATTTGCTTTTTCATCGGTTTCAATTTCATAAAAGGCTGCCCTTGGTTTCCATTCACGGGAGGTCATATTATAATCGCTAAGATAATCAAGGGTCATGCTTACAATTGAAGCACTGGTTCCATCGCGTTCTGCAATCAGCTGATTAAAGGTTTTCGGGTCAGATAAAATTGTATCATACCATATGCCGCCAACATTTCCGGCTTTGAATGCTTCGCCATTCCAGGGTTTTGAAACTGTCTTTTGGATTAATTCATTATTAAGATTCTGGGAATATAATTCTATTTCTTCCAGTGTCATTTCCGGAAGCTTTGAACAGGCTGCGAACAACAGACATAATAGTCCCGTTGCTGCATATATAGCTTTTGTTTTCATAAATATCCACCCAAATATAGTTTACAATACTCGGGTAGTTTTTTAAAGTTTAATTTTATTTATAAGAAAAAATTATTTGTCTAACCCTTTAAGCCGCCGGTACTTACGCCGTTTACAATATATCTTCTGGTAAGAATAAAAAGAATTATCATTGGCAGAACGACAATTGTTGAGGCTGCCATTAAAAGCTCGTTAAGGCTTGCAGCTTCTGTTGTAAAGACTTGAAGTCCGTAAGGAAGTGTACGGGATTTTGCATCTGAGGTTACATAGAGCGGCCACATAAAGCTGTTCCATGAAGAAAGTGCATTCAAAAGTATAATTGTAAAAATCGAAGGCTTTGCAATTGGTACCATAATGCGCCACAGGTACATCCAGTTTGAAGCACCATCGATTCTTGCAGAATAATAAAGACTGTCAGAAATAGTGTCAAAAAAGTTCTTTAAGATATAGGTATAAAAGATGCTTGAAACGAAAGGCATTACAAGAGCTGGTATTGTGTTATACAGCTTAAGCTTTACTATTGTCGTATAGTTTGTGATGATTAACATTTCAAACGGAATCATCATAAGGCTTAACAGAATTGAGAAAATAATGCTTCGTCCAGGGAACTTCAATTTTGAAAAAGCAAAGGCACCGAGAATGGTTGTTGTAGTTGTTGTTAAAACTGAAAGCACCATTACAATTACAGAGTTTATAAAGTATTTTCCAAATGGTGCCATGGAAAAGGCTTCTGTATAATTTTCAAAAGAAAAATGTCCCGGCAGGATTTTTGGCGGGAACATAATTGCTTCTGCATGAGTTTTAAAGGAGGTTAAAATCATCCAGATAAACGGGAATACCATTATGAGGGAGCCGAGAATTAAAAAGAAATAGATTGGGATTTTACGGTATTCGAATCTGGTTTTCATTTCAGCCCCTTCCTTCCCATTCGTTTTTTGAGATAAAGCTCAAGCAGAGTTACAACAAAAATGCAAAGGAAAAGTATTACGGCAGCGGCGGCGGCATATCCATATTTTCGCTTTTCCATCATTGCGTATCTTATGTAATAAACAACTGTATATAAATTGTAATAAGGTCCTGGCTTACCATAAAAAAGCGGATACAATTCGCTGAAGACCTTAAAGCAGCTGATTGTATTTACAATGCATACAAGAAAGATTGTTGGAGACAAAAGCGGAACTGTAATACGGAAAAAGATTCTTGCAGGCTTTGCACCGTCTACACGGGCAACTGTATAATAAAGTTCATTGATATTCTGCATTCCGGAAAGCAGAATAATAATTGTGAACGGCAGAATATTCCAGGTTCCAAAGATTATAAGAGCAGGCAGAGACCACTGTGATTCAGTTACCCACCCGATTTTTTCAATTCCAAATTTTGTAAGCACCCAGTTGATGATTCCGTACTGCTGGTTGTACATAAGGCGCCAGATAAGACCAACGGCAGTTACTGAGGTTACCATTGGCAGAAAGAAAGCTGTCTGAAAAACTGCACTACCTCTGACTTTTTTATTTAAAAGATTTGCAAAAAACAAAGCAATTGCTGTACTGACAGGAACTACAAATAAAACGTAAAGTGCAGTATTACGAAGTCCCGAAGTAAATTTGTCGTCTGTTAAAACATATTTATAGTTTTCAAAATTAAATGCTTTAAATGTACCGCGGAGGTAGCTGTAATTTTCTTTAAAAGAAATTGTAAAAACGTTTATTACCGGATAAAGCGTAAAGATAATGATAAAAATGAGAAATGGCGCAAGGTAAAGCCAGGGTTCAACCTTATTAAAAAGCTCGCGGCGTTTCGGGGAAAAACTCACTAAAGTCTCCTTCCTTCTTTATCAAAATTAAATACGCCCTTTTTCTTTAAGCCGACTTTTATTCTGGAACCGCTGGTAACATTTTTATCATCAAGATTCAAAATGGCACGAACGGTATTTCCCATATAAGTCATTGTAACAATCTGATCTTTGCCCATTTCGCTGATAAACTTGATTTCTGCTTCAGTTCCATTGTCATCAAGAACAAAGGCTTCTGGCCTGATTGCAATAGTTTTATCATCCTGAATAATTTTATTAGCAGGCGGATTTCCAAGAAACTCTGCAACAAACAGCGAGTTAGGATTTACATACAGCTGTTGACAAAGTCCGGCCTGAATTAAAAAGCCGTCCTTCATCAAAAGAATACTGTCAGAAATAGACATTGCCTCTTCCTGATCATGAGTTACAAAAACAGTAGTAACGCCAGTTTCCTTCTGAATACGGCGGATTTCTTCGCGCATTTCGAGACGAAGTCTGGCGTCAAGATTAGAAAGCGGTTCGTCCATTAAAAGTAGCTGCGGCTTTTTTACCATTGCACGGGCAATAGCAACACGCTGCTGCTGACCACCGCTGAGTTCGGAAGGATAACGCTTTAAAAGATTATCAACATGAACAAGCTTTGCAATTTCCTCTACCCGTTCCATACGCTCTGCTTTTTTTACCTTCTGCACTTCCAGTGGAAAACCAATGTTTTCGGCAACTGTCATGTGCGGGTATAAAGCATAGTTCTGGAATACCATACCAATATTTCTCTGGTCTGGAGGAAGGCTTGTTACATCCTTATCATCAAAAAAAATCCGGCCCTCTGTTACAGGAACAATACCGCAAAGCATGTTCAAAAGAGTTGATTTTCCGCAGCCTGAAGGACCAAGCAGACAAATTAAATGCCCGTCTTCAAGCTCAGCGGAAAAATTGCTTACAGCAGTTGTGTGACCAAATTTTTTTGTTACGTTATCTATTCGAACTTTCATTATTTTCTAGCGACCGTTCAAAGCGTCGTTACACTGCTTTTCAATTGCAGCAACAGCCTGTTTAGCAGTCATCTTTCCATCAACTACATAGTTCAGGTATTCTTCAAGAATCTTACGAACTGCAGCAGAACCTGTTACGTTAGGGAATGAACCAGAAACAGCCATGTTAGCCTGAACATAAGGCAATGCAGAGGTTGCAGGAAGATTTTTAAGATATTCAACGTATTCAGGAACATCAGCTGAAGTACCATAAGGACAAAGTGCAGAGTTTGCAATAGCCCACTTAGCAGCATTTTCACGGTTCAGGAAGAACTTAACAAATTCGTAAGCACCTTCATCAACTGCGTCATTTCTGTGAAGGAAGATAGGACCACGATTCCATGCAGTATAGAAGTCACCTGCAATCCACTTAGCCATTCCAAGCTCGCCCTTTCCTTCTACCATCTGAATATACTGATCATTTACACAAGAACCAGAGAAAGAAGCAATATCACCGTTTGAAAGATCTTCTGAAGAATAGCGGCCGATTGTATTGAAAGAGAAATATCCTTTTTTACAGTTATCAGCATACCACTGGTAAATTTCTTCAAGCTTTGGACCACAGAAGGTAACGCGCTTTTTAGCAACATCAATGTAGCCAAGGCCGTTATGCATAATCAGCTCCTGAATATTGTCTACAAGACCATCAGAATGGAAGCCTGGAATCCCCTTCTTCTCTTTAATCGTCTTTGAAACTGCAACAAGCTCATCCCAGTTTGTTGGTGGATTCAAGCCAAGCTCTTTAAAGATTGTCTTGTTATAGAAAAGGACTGGACCTGTTGTACAGCCTGGAAGATAGTAGATTCCACCGTCTTCAAAGCCAAGAACATCAGTTTTCATTGCCTCTGGAAGTGAGTCGATAATGTTCTGCATTGTCTTGTCGCCCTTTTTTTCATCTTTTTTAATATATTTACGGATATCGATTGCAAGACCTTCGTTAGCATAATCTACAGCTGTTGTACCATAGTTAAAGATGATGCTAGGACCGATTCCATTTGCTACAGCATTGTAAACTGTATCAGCAAAGCCTGCATAATCCTGATTCTTTACTTCAACAACATATTTTGTCTGAGAAGCATTAAAGCGGGTTGCTGCATCATTAAGTGCTGCGGCCTGTTTTCCATTGTAAGTGTGCCAGATTTCAACAGTTACTGTCTTATTCTTTGATTTTTTTGCACCAGCAGCAAAAACAAGGCCAGTAGCAAGTACCATTGAAACTACGATTGTAATGATTTTTTTCATTGAATTACTCCTGAATCCGCCAGTTAGCGGTAAATGTTTAATCGCGTTGCCATCGTAACGGCAGGGAAAGTGATGTGGAGTTCATCACTGCGGGATACACTATATTATCATAAATTGATATATTTATAAATATGAAAGCAGCTATAAAATCAATTTTCAGCGCAGTATTGTTATCCTTTTTACTCTTTTCCTGCGCTTCAACAAACTCAAAGAAAACAAATCCTACAGGCTTAAAACAGCAGACTAAAACACAAGTTGTTTCTGTAACTGGCGGGGATATCCGCGGTATTGTAAATAAAGATGGCGATGTAGAAATCTTTGCGGGAGTTCCTTTTGCAGCTCCTCCGGTTGGTGAATTAAGATGGAAAGAACCCCAGGATGTAATTCCATGGAATGGTATTTTTGAAGCTGATCATTTTGCTCCTATGGCAATGCAGAAGGAAAACGGCAGAATATTTCAGTTTTTGATGAATATGTATACCAGTTCCAAAAATGACAGAACCTATAAGGGGCCTATGAGCGAAGACTGCCTTTATCTGAATGTATGGAGGCCTGCTGGTAAGGCTCCGGAAGGCGGATGGCCTGTACTGGTTTATATTCACGGTGGAACCCTGCTTACCGGACAGAGCTGGTATGAAAAATATGATGGTGAAAATCTTGCAAAAAATGGAATTATTGTTGTAAACATTACTTACCGCGTTGGAGTATTCGGCTATTTTGCAGATAAAGAACTTGCCGCAGAATCTGAACACGGAACTACCGGTAACTACGGACTTTTAGACCAGATAAAAGCTCTTGAATGGGTTCATAATAATATTGCGGCCTTTGGCGGAGATAATGATAATGTAACAATCGCTGGTGAATCAGCTGGTTCTTCTTCTGTAAATGCCTTGTGTGCAAGTCCGCTTACAAAAGGCTTTTTCCGCCGTGCAATTGGAGAAAGCTCTTCTGTAATTCAGCAGACTCCTCCTCACACCTTCCGCACAATGGAAGCAGCCCTCAAAATGGGAGATAACATCAAAAAGGAATTCGGCTGTAAGAATATAAAAGATCTTCGTGCGCTTCCTGCCTCAAAGCTTATTAAAACTAAGTATAAAAACAGTTCAATGACAGTAGACGGATATGCTCTTCCAGAAACACCTTATGAGATTTATCAGAAAGGCTTGAATCATGAAGAAGCTCTGATAAATGGCTTTAATAAACGAGAAGGCTTTGGTTTTGCCTTTTTTACAAAAGTTGATAAAAACAATATTTCCTCACTTCTCAAGCCAAGCATGAAGGAAAATACATCTGCCTTCCTCGAAAAATATGGCAGCAAAAATAAAAAGCAGCTTAAAGAATTATATAATGATGTTTTTTCTGCTGTTTGTTTTACTTATCCACACGACCATTGGACAAAGACCGTGGCCGCACAGGGAAAGCCTGTTTATGAATATTACTTTTCAAGAGAAAACGGCGAAATTGGTACAAATCATTCAGGCGAGCTGATTTATGCTTACAGAAATGTTCCTCGTACAAAGAACTACAAAGCCCGCGATTATGAGCTTGAAGAAATCATGAGTTCATACTGGCTGAACTTTGTAAAATATGGAAATCCGAATGGAAAGGATACAAAAGGCCACGAGCTTTCAGAATGGCAGACTACCATTGAAAGCGCCGGCCTTTTAATGGATTTTGGCGATACCTGCGGAATGATTGAAGATCCGTTTGGGTATATTTATGAATATTTAGTGGAATAATAAAAATGGTCGGCAAGCATGGCTTGCCTCTGAGGCATTCTTACGATGAGCCTAAACTGGCCCGCTGTCGCAGCCCAGTTTTTAACGGCTCTTCGATTTTTGCCTTATTTAATATCCTTACGCATAATTTTTCCAGAAATAGTCTTTGGCAGACTGTCTCTGAATTCTACGATTCTCGGGTATTTATATGGCGCGGTTGTCTTTTTAACAAAGTTCTGTATATCTTTTACAAGCTCGTCACTTGGTGTGTAGCCCTTTGCAAGAACGATTGTTGCCTTAACAACCTGACCACGTACAGGGTCTGGCGCTGCTGTTACGGCACATTCAACTACTGCAGGGTGCTGCATAAGAACAGATTCAACTTCAAAAGTACCAATGCGGTAACCAGAACATTTGATTACGTCATCGTTACGGCCTGTGAACCAGAAATATCCGTCTTCATCACGCCATGCGTTATCTGATGTATGATAGTAGCCGTCGTGCATTACAGACTTAGTTTTTGCTTCGTCGCCAAAGTATTCCATGAACAAGCCAGGGAAGTTTCCGTTAGACATATCAACTACGATTTCTCCAACTTCACCGTCTTCTACTTCGTTACCTTCCTCGTCAATCAAAGTAACGTTATAGTATGGAGCCGGCTTTCCAAGACTTCCCGGTTTAATACGCTCATTACCATAATTGAAGAGCGACAATGTTGTTTCAGTCTGTCCAAAGCCCTCGCGGATTTCTTTTCCAGTGATTTCCTTCCACTTGTTGAATACTTCTTCGCTCAAAGGCTCACCAGCTGTCGACCAATGTAGACAACTTGAGAAATCATATTGGCTTAAATCTTCCTGAATAAGGAATCGATAGATTGTAGGTGGCGCACAGAATGATGTAATGTGGTGCTTTTCAATCTGTTTGATCAAATCGATTGGCTTAAACTTATCATGATAGTCATAGATAAATACACAGCATTCAGCAATCCACTGACCATAGAGTTTACCCCATACAGCCTTACCCCAGCCAGTATCAGCTACAGTAAGATGGAGTCCGCCCTTCTGAACCTGCTGCCAGTAAGAAGCAGTTACAATGTGTCCGAGTGGATAAAGGAAGTTATGAGAAACAAGCTTTGGATGGCTTGTTGTTCCTGATGTAAAGTATGCAAGAAGAATATCGTCGTTCTTGCTGATGTCTTCGCGGCGCAAAGCATGGAAATCAGCTAAAGCAGCGTCGTTTACATTGAGATAGCCCTCTGTAAAGTCGAGCCAGGTTGGATGCTTTGCCTTGAACTCTGCGCTCATTCCCTGATCAATTCCAAAAGGAGGAACCGCAACAAGAGTTTTAAGTGAAGGACATTCCTTCTGAGCTTCTTCGATGTAAGTAAAGAGCTCGCGATGGTCCA
>CAMJNC010000042.1 GCA_946407195.1 uncultured Treponema sp.
ATGGCTTACAAAGTATTTATTGATGGAAAAGAAGGCACAACCGGCCTTAAGATTTTTGAGCGTTTTGAAAAGCGCAATGATATTGAAATTATTACTATTGATGATGAAAAGCGCAAAGACCCGGTAGAAAAGGCAAAAATGATTAATGCTTCAGATTTTACCTTCCTGTGTCTGCCGGATGCAGCTGCAATTGAATCTGCAGAGCTTTGCACAAACCCTAAAACAAGAATTATCGATGCTTCTACAGCTCACCGTACAAATCCAGACTGGGCTTACGGTTTTCCAGAGCTTGGAGCTGATTTCCGTAAAAAAATTGAGACTTCTAATAGAGTTGCTGTCCCTGGCTGCTATGCTTCGGGCTCTATTGCAATCTGCTACCCTCTCGTAAAATCAGGCATTATGCCAGCAGATTACCCGATAGTAATTCACGCAGTTAGCGGATATTCTGGAGCTGGTAAAAAAGCCATTGCACAGTACGAAGACCCGAACAGAAATCCGGAGCTGGATTCTCCACGTCTTTATGCACTTACCCAGCAGCACAAACACCTGCCGGAAATTAAGAAAATCAGCGGACTTGAATTTGAACCTGTTTTCAATCCTTATGTTTGCGATTATTTCCAGGGCATGACTGTTACTGTAGGTTTGCACGCACGCCTTCTTTCAAAAAAGGTAACTGCAAAGGATGTTCAGGAAATGTTTGCTGCACATTATGAAGGCAGCCGCTTTGTTCAGGTTGCACCGCTTATGGGCGAAGGCGTTTTACCGGAGCAGTTTATTCCTGCAAACACACTGGCAGGCACAAACAATATGCAGGTTTTCGTATACGGAAACGACGACCGCATTATGATTACTACCCGCTTTGATAACCTTGGAAAAGGTGCGAGCGGTGCTGCCGTTCAGTGTATGAACATTATGATGGGAATTGATGAAGGCCTTGGTCTCTAGGAGAAAAAAAATGGAAAAAAAGTATTGCAGCCTGACATTTGATGGCCTAAAATCGAGGAACCGTTAAAAAACGAGCCGAAAGGGTCGTTTTAGGTTCAACGAAAGAACGGCTCTGAGGCAAGCTGTGCTTGCCGACTTACTTGAGAGGAAAATACCATGAAATATTGTAGTTTAACTTTTGATGATGGTCCAAATTTACCTGGCGACGACACAATGAATAAAATGCTCGACGTCCTCGAAAAGCACGGCGTTGTTGCATCGTTCTTTCTGATTGCAAATAAAATTACATCAGAAAATACAAAGGTTATTGAACGTGCGGTTGCACTCGGCTGCGATATTGAAAATCATACCTGGAGCCATCCGGATATGACAAAGCTTACCCGTGAACAGATGATTGAAGAGTACGACAAGTGCGACGAAGCAATCATAAAAATTACAGGCAAAAAGCCTGTTTTGTTCCGCCCTCCTTTTATCTGCGTAAACGACCTTATGCACGAAGTAATTCACACTCCATTTATCTGCGGCCACGGCTGCGAAGACTGGGTTCCTGAGCGCACAGCAGACGACCGCTACAAGCTGATGATGGAAAACACTCAGGACGGCGTTATGTACCTTCTTCACGTAAACGAAGCCAACGACGCAACCCGAGAAGTTGTAGACCGCGCAATTCCAGTTCTCAAGGAAATGGGCTTTGAATTCGTAACAGCACCTCGTCTCTTCGAACTCAAAGGCGTTCCTATGGTAGACAATGGCGATAACTGGACTGTAGTTCAATAAATACTCACCGAGTGAAAGATTGCAGGGGTGAGCGTTATCGAAAACACTCCGCAGGCATAAAAATCTCTTGAATCATCCTTGCATATTATGGTATAAATATACAAAGGGAATGTATATTTATGCAAAATGAAATTAAGTTTATAGACGGCGGTGTTTGTGCTCCTCTGGGCTTCACCGCAAACGGTATGCTCTGCCACATTAAGGCAAGCAGAACTAAGAACGATACTGCGCTTGTTTACTCTGAAGTACCTTGTAATGCAGCTGGTGTTTTTACTAAGAACCGCGTGAAGGCTGAGAGCGTAAAGCTGACTCAGAAGCATCTTGCAGACGGTAAGGCTCAGGCGCTCATTGCAATTTCTGGAAACGCTAACTGCTGTACAGGCGCTCAGGGTGCTGAGAATGCCCTTCGTATGGCTAAGGCTGCTGCCGGCCAGCTTGGTATTAAGCCTGAGGACGTAATTGTTTATTCTACCGGTGTTATTGGTGCTCAGCTGGATGTTACTAAGGTTGAAAATAATGCCGAGGCTCTTGCTAAGGGGCTTTCGCGCGACGGTAATAAAGAGGCCCGCATTGCCATTATGACTACCGACACTCAGTTTAAGGAATGCGCTGTTGAGTTCACTGTTGGCGGTAAGGTATGCCACATGGGAACTATGTGTAAGGGCTCTGGTATGATTCACATTAACATGGGAACCATGCTTTCTATGATTACTACTGACTGCGCTATTTCTTCTGAGATGCTGAGCAAGGCGCTGCACGAATCTATTCAGGGAACCTACAACTGTGTCAGCGTTGACGGCGACACTTCTACTAACGACTCTCTTTGTGTGCTTGCTAACGGACTTGCTGGAAACGCTGAGATTACTGCTGCCGGCGAAGATTTCGATACTTTCCTTGCTGCAATGAACAAAATGAATCTTGTTATGGCACGTAAAATCGCTGCTGATGGCGAAGGTGCTACCCGCCTCGTTGAATGTAATGTTCGCGGCGCTCGCTCGGTTGAAGCGGCTCGCGGACTTGCAAAGGAAATTATCTGCTCTAGTCTTGTAAAGGCTGCTATGTTTGGAAGTGATGCAAACTTTGGACGCTTCCTTTGTGCCATGGGCTACAGCGGAATTGAATTTGACCCGGATAAGACAAGCATCTGGTTTACAAGCAACAAGGGTGCTAAACGTTATTTTGAAAATTATGATGATTTCGAAGTACACGGCAGCGATTCGGTTCAGGTTTATAAGGACGGTGTTCCTTTGAACTTTGATGAAGATGTTGCTAAACAGATTATGAGCCAGGAAGCAGTTGAGATTCTCGTTCAGTGCGGCGACGGCGATGCCTGTGGTACTGCATGGGGCTGCGATTTAACTTATGACTATGTTAAAATTAATGGTGATTATAGAACCTAGTTTTGGGTGCGGGGGATTTTGATGAAAAAAGATATTGATGAATTAACAACAGCACAGTGGTCTGAGGTTCTTGTTCAGGCTCTGCCATATTTTAAAAACTGGTGCGGAAAAGTCGTAGTTGTAAAATACGGCGGAAACGCCATGCTCAATGAAGAGCTTAAAGAAGCCGTAATGGAAGACATTGTTCTTTTGAGCACAATCGGAATTAAGGTTGTACTTGTACATGGCGGCGGTCCTGAAATCAATCATATGCTTGAGCGTGTTGGCAAGGAAAGCAAGTTTATTGACGGCTTGCGCTATACCGACGCAGAGACTATGGAAATTGTTCAGATGGTTCTTACCGGAAAACTCAACAAGGATATTGTCGGCATTCTTTTACAGAAGGGCGGCAAGGCTGTTGGTCTTTCGGGTGTAGACTCTGGACTCCTTCGTGCTGTAAAAACAGAAAAGGATCTTGGCTTTGTTGGTGAAGTAACTGATGTTAATCCTGAAATCATTACTTCCCTTCTCGACAAGGGCTTTATTCCAGTTGTTTCAACTGTTGCTCTTGGAGAAGACGGTGACAATGCCCGCTATAACATCAATGCTGATACAGCTGCTGCAAAAATTGCAGTTGCACTTCATGCAGAAAAGTTTGTACAGCTCACAAATGTTCCTGGTATTCTCCGCAACATCGATGATCCGACAACCCTCATCAAGAGAATTGAACGCACAGCAATTGGTTCACTCAAGGCTACTGGTGTAATTGCCGGCGGAATGATTCCAAAAATTGACTGCTGCGAAACAGCCCTTAAGGGCGGAGTTCCAAGAACTCATATTATCGATGGCCGCGTTCCACACTCACTGCTCATAGAAATGTTCTCAGATCGTGGTATCGGAACTATGATTTATTAATTAGAAAAGTTCTATTAATTACAAAAAAGGAGGGGACTATGTTTGAGCCTTACATGAAAGAACAGATTCAGAAGTTTGAAGAAATGTGTCTGAACGGACATGTAGCCTTAAACACACTCCTCTATGACGGCTGGCTCCTTAAGTTTTCTGAAGGATATACAGGACGCGCAAATTCTGTAAGCGTACTCTACCCTTCATCAAAACCTCTCGAAAAAAAAGTTTCTTACTGCGAAGAGGTTTATAAAAAACAGCAGCTTCCCTGCCAGTTCAAGCTTACAGAGCTGGATTCTGAGCTTAATGATTATCTTGCAAAGCGTGGTTACCAGCCTGTTACTCCAACTCATCTGATGGTGTGCGACCTGGAAGACTGGTCTACCCCAAGCAACGCTGATTCATCTATCAAATATATTTTTTCTTCTAAACCGGATGAATGGCTGCCTGTCTATTTTAAAATTCATGAAATAAATGATTTACGTGACCAGGATATTTTCCGCAGAATGGTTGCAAAGGTTCTGGTAGATACTATTTACTGCACCCTTATGCTGGATGGAAAACCTGCTGCCTGTGCATCTGCTGCTATTGAAAACGGATATATGCTGCTGCAGAATGTTGTTGTTTCTTCTGAACTACGTGGACATGGTCTTGGTAAAAAGGTTTGCAGTGCAACTATTGAAAAAGCAAAGGAGGCAGGAGCACATCACTCCTACCTCCAGGTAGTACAAACTAACGATGTTGCTGTAAATCTATATAAGAAACTCGGTTTTGAAAAACTTTATTCTTACTGGTATATGAAGAATTAAAATTCTTTTACAAGTTCCTTACACAACATTACAAGATTATAACGGATACCCTTTCGTTTATCCCAGGAACGGGTATCCCACTCTTCCTGAGAAACATCATCACCACCATAGATAATTGCACCGTAATCAAAGCTTCGGTACTGTGCAATTGCAATACAGCCAGCCTGCTCCATTTCTACAATTTTAGCACCTTCTGCCTTGCGCTGTTCTACAAGAGCTTTTGTCTCACGGAACATAGTATCTGTTGTCCAGGTAATACCTTTCATACACGGAATTTTATGCTCTTCAAGATAGCCAGAGATTTTATTTACAATTTCTTTATCAGTATATATATAGCGTGACGGTTCAATATATTTATAAGTAAAGCCTTCATCCCTTATTGCCCCTTCTACTACAAGCAGAGTTCCTACCTTGATATTTTTATCGAGAACTCCGCCTCCACCACAGAACATTACTTTTGTAGCACCACAGGCAGCAAAAACCTCAAGGTTTCCGGCACAGGCAGGACAGCCTACATAACCAAGAGTAATCATAACATCAGGCTGATTTTTAAAGCGGTAAATATCAACTGGATTTTCACCACCAAAATGACGCTCAAGCTCAATTTCATTGTTTTCCAGCAAATCCTTCATGACCTCTGGAAAGAAAGTGATAATCAGCTTGTCTGTAGAAAATTTTTCAAGATTCCACTTAAACGGATTTACTACAGCATCCTTGTCATCATCAAATTCTAAAACTGGATAATTGCTTTTTGTTATCATATTATGCCTCCGGATTTTTTTATTCCGAAAACATAACATTATTTTGAAAATCTGACAATCTTATCTGCAACAGTTTTTGCTTCATTTTCGTCGTGAGTTACCATAATTGCAGTAAAGCCAATACTTTTCTGCCACTCGCGGATTTGCTGCGCAAGTCTGGCTCGAAGGTCGGCATCAAGTGCTGAAAGAGGTTCATCCAGAAGAACAAGCTTTGGTTCGGTTATCAGGGTGCGGGCAAGTGCTACACGCTGACGTTCTCCTCCACTGAGCGTCTGAGGCATTCGTTTTTCAAAGCCTTCCAGACCAAATTCCGGAAGAAAAGCAGAGGCCTTTTGAAGGGCTTCTTTCTTTTTCATTCCCTGTGAAATAAGTCCGTAGGCAACATTGTTTACAACGTTCATATGATTAAACAAAGCACCGCTCTGAAAAACCATACCTACCCCACGGAGTCGCGGTGGCAGCTTTTCAATTCGCTGACCGTCTAGCTCTATTTCTAAAAGACCTTCTTTGTCTGTGTCGTTTTTTTCAAGCCCGCTGATTATATTGAGCACCGTAGATTTTCCGCAGCCGCTGGGACCGAGCAGGCAGGTCATAGTTCCTTTTTCACACTCAAGAGAAAAATCTACTGTTACAGTTTCCCATGTTTTATAAATATTTTTAACACTGAAATAACTCATTTTTTACCTGCCAGAAAAATTATCATACTGATGGCGGCAACAATTCCACCACAGGCACAAGCCTGACTAAAGCGATATGCACCAGCGAGCTTATAAGTATACAGTGCAAGCGTATCAAAATTACGTATGCTCAACACCAGAGGCATAGTTGCATCTCCAAGGCTTACCGCAAAGCAGTATGCAAAAGCTGCTATAAGCACCGGACGGCATGCTGGCAGATAAATGCGAACCACACTGTCTAACCAGCCCTTTGAAAACAGTCGCGCTGCCGCGTCTGTCTCATAATCAATTCTATTAATTCCGTTTTGAATCTGCCGGTAAGCAATAGGCCAGAAAAGAGCCGTCTCCAACGCTACAAGCAGCGCCGGCGTCCCTTCGTGAAAAATCATCGTAGCGCCCCACGCTATTACAACAGAAGAAATCGCCATAGGCAGCACCGGAATCGTCTGCAAAAGAACACTCGCCTGCTTTCGCTCGAGCTTTACCGCAACAGAGTAAGCAAAACCTGCCAGAGTACAGCAAAAGCCGGTTGCTGCAGCGCACTCAACAGAATGCAAAGCAGCCCGCCAGAACGAGCCACCCCGTAACAGCTTACTAAGATCCCCTGCTCCATTTACAAAAACCGAAAGCAGCGGACAAATCAAAAATATAAAAATCAGAAAAACAAGAGGCACAAATATAAATGCAGCTCCACCTATTCCTTTTCTTACAACCGGAACATATGCAACTCCGCTCGAGGTTATCTGACTGCGGCGTGCTACAAAGCTGTAAGCAAGCACAACCGCAAAGGCAGTAAGAGTTTCGAGTGCAGCAAGCTTTGCACCAGCACCTACATCAAGAGTTGTTCTTACAGAATGATAAATTTCAACCTCGAGAGTAGAACGACCAACAGGAGAAAACAGAAGTACAATCATAAAGCTGAAATAGCAGAAAAGAAAAACCGGAATGCAGGCAGCCCCTATTGCACCCGAAAGCTGACGAAGCGTTACAGTTCTGAGCACTCGAGCTTCTCCTGCTCCAAGCAGCCGCGCCGCATTTTCCTGCTCATGAGGAAGCCTTTCCCAGGCCTCGCTTACAATACCCGTAATAAACGGAACATTGTAAAAGCCCTGTGCAATTACAATACCTGCAGTACTATAAAGAAAAGAAAACTGAGTTCCAAACAGACGGTTTACAACTCCGTTCATTCCCCAGAAGCTTACATAACCAAGAGCAACTATGAGGGAAGGAACACAAAGTGACACCGCAGAAAAGGAAAGCAGCAGGCGGCGACCCGGGAAGCGGCGGAGCGCGGTAAAGTATGCCATAGGCACACCAACGGCTGCCGCCACCAGCGTAGAGAAAAGCGCTATTTCAAGGGTGTAAAAGTAAATAGTCAACATGACGTTGTTTTTACTTCAGCACCTTCGGCATTTCAATTGTATCGTAGCAGGACGGCAGTTTTACATTTTTGTTAGAAGGATACATCCACTGAGTTGTCGGAATTACATTCTGAGCTTCTTCGCTGATAAGGAACTCAATAAACTTCTTAGCTCCTTCAGGATTCTTTGCGCCCTTTACAAGACCGGCACCTTCTACCTGCATTACGTGACCATCTGTAAAGGTCAAAGCCTTATACTGGTCTCCTTCGCCATATTCAATATGATAAGCAGGGCTTGTTGTATAGCTGATTACAAGTGGAGCTTCTCCGTCTGTGAACATTCCATAGCCTACACTCCAGCCAGGAGCCATAGTCAAAATAGAAGGAGTAAGGCGCTTCATATAATCAGCTGCCTTATTTCCGTAAACCTTATTAACCCAGGTTTCAAAACCAAGGCCCGGTGTACTTGTACGTGCATCCATTAAAATCAGTTTCTTTTTGTAAATATCTTTTGTAAGGTCTTCAAGACAAGAAGGAGCAGGTACCCCTGATTTTGAGTTCCAGATGATTGCAAAAGGACTGTAATCATAAGGAGTCATAAGCCAGTTTCCACCGAGTTCTTCTTCAAGACCAGCAGCAACCACGTCTGCATTAGCAGGCTTAAAGCTTTCAAATACTCCGCTCTTTGCAGCCTTTTCTGTAAGGTTGTTATCAAGGCCTAACAGAACATCAGCATAAGGATCTTTCTTTTCAAGCTGTGCCTTAGAAAGAATCTGAACGCCGTCACCACAATCAATGAAGGTAACCTTCATGCCTGTCTTTGCTTCAAAACGCTTTGCAATTTCAGGACCAGAACCCCATTCACCACAGAAAGAATCGTAAGTGTAAACGATTACTTCATTAAGACGAGCAGCGTCAGCTTTTGTTGATTTTTTTGATTTTTTGCTTCCCGCAAAGAGAGAGCAAACCATAAGAATTGATAAAACGATGAGAGTATGAACTTTTTTCATACCTACCTCCGCCGGTATTATCCGGATCAGGTTCTAAGGGTATAATCTCAGGCGGTCTCGACAACGTCGCTTAACCGCCACCCCTGGTACAGTGATTGGACTGTATTTTTAATTCAGATTAAACTACAGATATTTACGAATTGCGTCAAGCAGTTCCGAGTACTCTGTGAATGCAGGATACTGAGGATATTCTTTAATGATTTTTTCTGTAGAGCGGAAGAGGAAACCGGCTTTAGAAGCTTCAATCATTCCAAGGTCATTAAAGCTGTCGCCAGAAGCGATTGTTTCAAAACCAATAGACTGCAGAGCCTTAACAGTTGTGAGCTTACTCTTATCGCAGCGCATCTTGTAGCCTGTAATTTCACCTGAATCAGAAACAATCAGTTCATTACAGAAAATTGTAGGCTGTCCGAGCTTTTCCATAAGAGGAGCCGCAAACTGGCTGAAGGTGTCGCTCAAAATAATTGTCTGACAGCAGGAACGCAGTTCATCGAGGAACTTTTTTGCACCCGGAAGCGGGTCAATTTTTTTGATTGTCTCCTGAATCTCTTTAAGACCAAGTCCGTGCTCTTTAAGAATCCCAATTCGATATTTCATCAGCTTGTCATAATCAGGCTCATCGCGTGTTGTACGACGCAATTCAGGAATCCCAACAGTATCAGCAAAAGCAATCCAGATTTCCGGAACCAGAACACCTTCAAGGTCAAGACAGGTAATAATCATTTTTTTTCCTCTATGTAATTTGCGTGAGCAAATAAGTTGATATGAGTTTTTGAAAAAAACTCACAGATGAAAATGCCTGCATTTTCATCCTTCCTCGTGTATTTTATTCTCTAAGTAAAATACCCTATTTATGAAAATATATCAAGAAAGAGACTTTATCTGCCTGACTTGTGTTATGGCTTTTATTATAGAGAAGATTTTTTTTATACAAAATTATAAAATTCCTTTATTTTTAAAAAATCTATGGTAAAATATGATTGGTTGTGAGTTAAAAATAATAATTTAAAAAGGAAACATCTGCTATGGACTCTAAGAATGAAATTGTTAAAGGCCGAAAAACCTTTTTCATTGCTCCAGATGAGCTTCTTTTGTCTTCTGATTTTATGGAAGAGTATCTTGCCAAAGATTATGAATGCTTTTTCATAAAAAACGATTTAAACAACACAATTACCACAAAGGTATACACCATTCTTTCCCTTTTTTCTGATTCAATTATTTTCTTTAACATTGATCATCACATTGAAAACGAAGGAACAGACTGGCCTCATTTTATTACAAAGGTTTCTCATGATTATCCGAATGCGTGCATCGGAATTATGTATGAAAAACGAAAAACAATCGCCGAAAAAAACAAGCTTGAAAAGTTTTACCTTTATGACTTATGCATTAAAGGCGGATGTATTCAGCTTGAATTCCAGAAATACCGTAATTTTGTGCTTATAGAAAAGGTTCTGTATGCGAATCAGGCAATGGGCCGAAGAAAAATGGTTCGTGCAATTTGTAACAATAATAACTGCTACATAAATTACGAAGACAAAGATGGAAAGGTTACTTACCTGCCATTAAATGATATCAGCCTGAGTCATTTTTCAATTACTATAAAGGATGATCTTGAAACACCTATTCAGAATACAGAAAAGCTTCTGAATCTTTCGTTTATCATAAAAGGCATGCGTTTTATTTCAAATGCAATTTTGTTTACAAAACGAAAGCTTGAGGAAGGCACCCTTTATGTTTTTGCATTCTTTTCTAATAACGGTAAAATTGGTCTGGATGAAACACTTAATAAGCTTTTGATTCAAAAGATGTATGAAATTCTTTATGAAAACTGCTCTTCTCTTCTGCTGACATCCTACAAAAACTATCAGCCGATTAAAGAACCAGCACCTCTTCCTGTAAAGAAAGAAATAATCTTTGATGAAAGCTTAAGTGAACAGTCAATCAGCTGATAACTGACAAAAAGTCACTAAAATGATATTATCAGATTATGCCTCAGAAAAAGACCGTTAGAAAAACGTCTAAAAAAACAACAGGAAAATCAACAGCAAAACGCACTACCCGCCGCACTACAAAAAAGCCAAAGGTTTATATTCCGGCTTATAAGGCAATTATACTCTGCTGCGTAATTATTACTGTATGCATGAGTCTTCTTCTGATTACAACTCTCCACGAGCCTGACAGAAAGCTTTCTGATGCAGCAATTGAAAGATATAAAGAAGAAATAATTGATTCTAAAAAGCAGGCTGATGATATAACTAAAACAGAAGCTCCAAAAGCAAAGGAAAAGGCAGAGCCTGCAAAAAAAGCAGAGAGCTCTAAAAAGCCCGAAGCTTCAAAAAAATCTGAAGCCCAAAAACCAGAGCCTTCAAAACAGCAGCCTCAAAAGAAGATTGAAACTCCACAGGCAAAGGAAGAAAACAAAACTGCAGAAAAAAAAGAGGTTCCACCAGCTCCTGAACCAAAGCCGGAGCAAAAGGCAAAATACAGCTTCCCGGCTGCAAAAAACGGAGCACAGCTGATTTTTGTGTTTGATGACGGAGGTCAGAATCTGGCTCATCTTAAACCTTTCCTTGACCTGCCCTTCCCTATAACAGTTGCAGTTCTTCCGCAGATTGCTCATTCAAAAGAAACTGCTTCACAAGTTAGAAAATCCGGCAATGAAGTAATTCTTCATCAGCCTATGCAGTCTATAAACGCAAGTGTAAATCCGGGCCCTGGTGCGATAAAACCGGACATGACAGAGAATCAGATAAAATCTCTGCTTTTCCAGAACATAAATGAAATTGGACCTGTTGCAGGAATGAACAATCATGAAGGCTCGGGCATTACTGCCGATGCTGAAAAAATGGCTGTTGTCCTGCAGTTTGCTTCTCAGGAAGGAATTTACTTCTTAGACAGCCGCACCAATGTAGAAACAAAGGTACCTTATGTAGCACGCGAACTCGGCTATTCGTACTACGAACGCAACATATTTTTAGACAACGAAAAGACAAAGGAAAACGCACTCAAGGAACTCAAAAAAGGCCTTGACCTTGCAAATAAAAATGGAAGCGTTATAATGATAGGCCACATCTGGAGTGCAGACTTTTTACCAGCCTTTTTACAGGAAGCATATCCGGAGCTTAAGACTCAGGGCTACACGTTCAGCACGGTAAGCAGAAGTCGCGCTAAGAGGAACTAAATGAAAGTATTAGGTATAGAAAGCAGCTGTGATGAAACAGCCTGCGCAATCGTAGAAGACGGAAGAACAATTTTAAGCAATGTTGTTGCAACACAGATTCCGTTCCATAAAATTTACAAGGGTGTTGTTCCGGAAATTGCAAGCCGTAAGCACGCCGAGTGGATTTTACCGGTTGTACGTCAGGCACTTAAAGAAGCAAACATGACACTGGACGAGGTTGACGCAATAGCCGCAACTAACAGACCAGGTCTCATGGGCTCTCTTCTCGTTGGCTTTACTTTTGGAAAAACTCTTGCATGGGCAACAAACAAGCCTTTTATCGCAATCAATCATATGCTTGGACATCTCTATGCAGCTCAGCTTCAGACTCCAGTTGAATACCCCTTCCTCGGTCTTCTCGTAAGCGGAGGACATTCAATTATCTGTAAGGTAAACGGATTTGACGACCTTGAAATTTTAGGTACGACAGTTGATGACTCTGTAGGAGAAGCCTTTGATAAGGTTGCAAAGTTCTACGGACTTGGCTACCCTGGAGGAGTGATCATTGATAACCTTGCAAAAAACGGCGACCCTAAAGCTGCAAAATTCCCGGTTCCAAAGCTCGACGAAAACGAACACCGCTACGATGTTTCTTTCTCCGGTCTTAAAACTGCAGTAATTCATCAGTGTGATTTATTCTGGCAGCCTGGTTACGAGCACTCAACAGAAAACATGTGTGCCGCCTTCCAGGAAACTGCAATTAAAACGCTGGTTGGAAAATTGCTTAAAGCCGTAGACGACACCGGTCTCAAAACAGTTGTCTGTGGCGGCGGTGTAGCTGCAAACTCCCGTCTTCGCGCAATGCTTGCAGAACGACAGGATCTCAACTGCATTTTCCCTCCACTTAAGCTTTGCGGAGATAACGGAGCAATGATTGCAGGTGTTGCCTATCATTTCCTGCAGCGCGGCGACCGCAGCGACATGAACACCGTAACCTGTGCACGTATTCCTCAGTTCAAACGCGGACTCGAGCAGGTACGCCACGGTCAAGGTAAACAGCACGAATAAGTAATTCTTCCGATAAAAATATATTTCTTTTAGTTATATAAAATAACTATGAAAAAGAATTCCTCAACACGTAACAGGCTTTTATTCGCCGGACTTTTATTCTCATTATTAATAACAATTTCCTGCTGTACAAAAAAGGAGAGCAACGTGGAAAAAACTATTGAAGCACCAAAAACACAAGAGGCAACAGAAAAAAAGGAACCCTCAACAAACGGTCTTAAAATCCCGGATTCAAAATACGAAGAAATAATCAAAAAGAGTCTTTTGAAAACCGGAAACAATTATCTTATAAAACAGGTACTCGAAAAGCTGCGTGCCGGCGACGAAGTAATTATTTCTGCAATCGGCGGTTCAGTTACAGAAGGCGCAGGTCCTGCAGTTTACACAGACGGTTATGTGTATCAGTTCCGCGATATGTTTATTGCAAAATACGCAGCCGACAAGTCAAAGGTAAAATTCATTCCGGCAGGTATCGGTGGCACCCCTTCCCCAATGGGCTTAATCCGTTACCAGAAGGATGTTGTTGCCCGCTCCGGCCGCCACCCAGACCTTCTTATAATTGAATTTGCAGTAAACGACTGGCTTGAATGCTCAAAAACCCGCGCAATGGAAAAGCTTGTTCGTACCGCACTTGAAAACAATACCGCAGTAATCATGCTTTATGCCGCTGCAACCTATCAGAATCAGCAGCTGCAGATTGCTCCAGTAGCTGATTTTTATATGCTCCCTCAGGTAAGTATAAGCAAGGGACTATTAAACTCAGGTGTAAATCAGGAAAAGAATTCCAAGGTTTATTACTCTGATTTTGTACATCCTACTAAAAACGGTCATAAATATATGGCACGCTGTCTTATGAATCTTATTGAAGAAATTGACGCTTCACAGGCTGATTCACCATTTGCAATTCCAGAGGGCTACAAGAACCAGAATCCGTTTAAGAATTTTTCGACAGTCTATGCTGATACTGATGACAAAAATGTTTCTATCTCTGCAGGTGCCTTTACAAAAAAAGACACAGCAATTCAGGCCTATATGCACGGTGGAAAATGCTTCCCTGAAAACTGGTACAATGACGGTAAGTCATCGGATGCTTTTAAAATGACAATTAACTGCAAGAGCCTTATCATGGTTTACAAAAACGCAAATAATACTTCATTCGGAAAGTATGAGGTTTATGTAGACGGCAAGCTGCAGAATACCTATGCCGGACACGAAGAAGGCGGCTGGAATAACTGCATGGTTGTAATGCTCATTGACGAAGCTGATTCTGCAAAACACACAGTAGAAATTAAACCAGCAGAGGGAGAAGAAACAAAATCCTTTACTATTCTTGCATTTGGTTATTCTAAATAGTAAAATCATGGCATGAGAACAAAAATATCAGCTCAGGCTAAAAAAAAGATAATAATCGGTATACTTTCATTTGTTGTGCTTTGTATTGCAGGCTTATGGACAGGTATGCTGATTGCTTATAATGCAAATTTCAACAGACGTTTTGCTACTTACGAACCTTACAGAAAGTACCCTTCAGATTACGAAGCATTATGTCGTACCCACTATAATTTTACCTCAAACAAGGGCCAGACTCTTACCGGTTATCTTTACAGTTCAACAAAAACCGGCACTGCAGATCATCCGGAAAAAGCAAAGGCTATTTTAGTTTTTGTACACGGCTTTGGTATTGGCGGCCACAGCTCACACATGGATATTGTGAACTTTTTTGCTCAAAAAAACTTTCTGGTTTTTGCCTATGATGCAACCGGAAATGACGAAAGCGAAGGTCTTGGTAAAAAGAACGCAGTTGGTGGTATGCCTCAGGGTGTAATAGATCTTGATTATGCAATCAGCTTTATTGAAGAAAGCGGTAATTTTCCAAAGCTGCCTCTGGTTTTGTGTGGTCACAGCTGGGGCGGTTACAGTGTTGTTAATGTTTTGAACTATCATCCGGAAGTAAAGGCTGTAGCAGAAATTGCTGGCTTTGAATCCTCTGGAAGAATGTTTGTAGCCGGCGGAAAGAAAATCGCAGGTCCTGCAATCTACACCTTTATGCCGTTTTTCTATGTTCACGAATTTATCAAATATGGAAAATATAATTTTAGTACTGGTATAAAAGGAATTAACTCTTCAGCTGCAAAAGTTTTAATCATTCATGGTATGCAGGATAAAACAGTTCCTGTTGCCTATGGTTATTTTGCTTACTATAAAGCCTTTAAGGATAATCCGCGGGTTACCTTTATGCCTTATTATGACATGGACCACACGGATATCCTTCGTTCTAAAGAAGCTCTGGCGTACATTGATAAGCTGGACAAGCATTATGACCGCTGGTGCAGAACCTTGAACTACAATTATCGTGCCAAGGATAATAAGGAAAGATTTGAAAAAGAAAAAATCAAATTCCTTAAGAAGAACATGGATCACAAATGCTGGAGCCATAGCCAGAACAACGAATTATTAACTAAAATAGCTGATTTTTATGACGCTTCGCTGTAATGCTCTAGAACTTAACAATCTTTGGAGCAGCACTAAAGCTTGAGATTGTTGCTGTTGCATTTGTAAAGTAAAGCACTTCAGTGTTGTTGTCATCTGGTGAATACATTGCCTTCAAATCAGGATAATGCTCGAGCATATCTACCTTTGGTTCACGGCGGTCATCACGAACAAGCTCCCCTGCAAGTCTGAGCCAGCTTCCGGTTGCACCGTCAAAGCAGCAAAGCTCAACCTTAGGATTTTTCTGAATCTGCTTAGA
>CAMJNC010000043.1 GCA_946407195.1 uncultured Treponema sp.
TCGGCAAGCACAGCTTGCCTCTGAGCCGTTCTTTCGATAATCCTAAAACGACCCTTACGGCTCGTTTTTTAACGGATTTTCTATTTTAGGCAGCCTACAGAATCTCTTTCAATAATTCCGCACTGAACAAAATACTGCTGTGGCTTAAATTCATCCGGATTATTAATCTGATTCAAAAGCAGCTCTGCAGATTTACGTCCAATTTCAACAAGCGGAATTTCTACGGTAGTAAGAGCCGGCTTTAAGAAACGAGACACTGTACGGTTATCAAAGCCCGCTACAGAAATGTCTTTACCCGGAACAAGCTTCTTTTCGTAAAGATAGTCGTAAACTCCGGCAGCCATAAGGTCATTAAAGCAGAATACGGCAGTGTATTCAGAGCCTTCGAGAAGGGTTTTTGCGTTTTCGTAACCGCTTTCGGCATCCCAGTTACCGTATTTAATATCAGCTTCCTGTACAGAAAGGTTATTTTCCTGCATTGCCTTTTTAAAGCCTTCGAGACGGCGTGCTGTGTGAATATTTGTTTTTGTTCCTGCAATTACAGCGATTTTTTTGTGACCGCTTTTGATAAGAGTAGTAGTCATGTCGCAGGCAGCCTTCATATCATCAAATTCTACAGAAGATATGCCCGGCTGCTCTGTAAAAGCATAAGAAATTACAAGTGGAGTGCTGCTGTTTTCCGGAATGCAAGAAATACATCTTGCATGACCGGCAACATAAATGATTCCGTCAACCTTAATTGCCTCAAATTCATCAAGTGCCTGCTGAACAGAATCTTCGTAGCCCTTGTTGTGGTACCATTTTGTACCCCATTTTGAATAAAAGCGCAGATTTTCAAGGATAGATTTGTATTTGTGCTCTTCAAAATAGGACATAATTCCATCAATTATTCCTGTAGAACTGAATTCGGTAAGGTCATCAATAATAATTCCTACAGAATTTGTTTTGGCAGCGCGAAGGCCTCTGGCCATATAATTAGGGCGGTAACCGGTTTCCTTAATTACAGATAAAACGCGAGCCTTAGTTTTTTCGGAAACATTTGATTTTCCGTTAAGAATATTTGAAACTGTAGTGATTGAAACGGAACATTTTTCCGCTATTTCCTTTAGTGTAACCATTAACTTCCATTATAACGTTAAAGGTAGACAACTGTCAAAATGTGCGTTAAACTTACTGCTATGAAAAAGAAATTATCAGTCTTATTTGTTTTGTTACTTGGAATTACACTTTACGCCCAATCAGCTGATGTAATTACAGAAATGTTAGATTCAAAACAAGTTACATTCGGTCAAGTTTGTTATATAGCTGCGGTACAGAAAAACCTTGTAAAAGAAACAGCCTCTTATGAAGATGCCGTTCAGGTATTATTTGAAAATGGAATCATTCCAAATTCAGAAGATGCTCAGGCACCGGCTCCTTTAGTTGATATTGCATATATTTATTCACAGTTATGGCCGGTAGAAGGCGGATTAATGTTCCGTCTTACAAAGGGCTCTCCACGCTACGCTTTCAGACAGTTCCAGTCGGATGGAATTCTCAGTAGAACTTATGAGCCGTCGGATTTTGTTTCTGGAGCTAAGGCGCTTAGTATTTACACCGCCTGTGTAAAAAAATACAGTGATTTTGACATGAAATCAGTTTCAATGGAGAGTGAAGAATGAAAAAGTTAATAGTTTCTGGAATCTTTGTTTTAACCTGTGTTTTTTCATCTGCCTTCGCTGTTTCATGGGGCGGAATGCTCGATAACAACACAAAGCTTTCTGCAAATAATGATTTTTCTGCAATTTATCTGAATCAGTCTAATGGAGTTTACCTTTATGTAAATTC
Source organism: uncultured Treponema sp. (assembly GCA_946407195.1). Taxonomy (GTDB): domain Bacteria; phylum Spirochaetota; class Spirochaetia; order Treponematales; family Treponemataceae; genus Treponema_D. Next base: position 1,828 of record CAMJNC010000043.1, read on the forward strand.
TAACCTGAGTGAAAACGGCAATTTAAGATTTTCAGGTGAAGGTCTTTATAAATACAAATTAAATTGTGATTTTAAGAACAGCGATACAACCTTTACAAATATTGCTGATGTAGATTTGCTTAAGCTTTCCGGCGACTGGACAATTAAAGATGGACATCTTGCCCTTGCTCTTGGACGCTTTATGTATTCTGATTACACCGGCTCTGTTTTTGCTCAGGTTTCAGACGGTCTTTATGCTTCTTATGATACACTTAAAACAAAAGCCTCTGTTTATGCCGGGTGTACAGGTCTTTTGAACAGACTTAATGTAGAGATGACCGAAAATGAATACGATAAAGACGATCAGCTTTATGCTCTGTGTCCAATGTATATTCCGGTTCTCGCTGATTTCACTTACAAGGCACTTTTTGAATCTCATAAAATCGGACTTCAGCTTGCAGCATATATTCCAGTTGATGATGACCATGAATTAAAGGCTTATGGAACCATTATTGCCAACGGCTATATTGGAACTATGGCTTCTTATGATGCAAAAATTACTGTTGGAACAGAAAAGTTTGATGGCCTGATGCTGGATGCAGCACTTGATGCAAATGTATATTTCAGATCTGATATAAAGGTAACTGCCGGTGCAGAGTATATTTCTGGTGCAAACGGAAGCCTTAAACCATTCAAGACAATGTCTAAGCGTTCAATAGGAACTTCGCCATTTGCTTATGGTGCAATTATTCCAAAGGTCGGCGCTATTTATGCTTCCGGAAAGATTTATGCCGGTGTAACAGAAAGAATTATCATCAGCATGCCTGAGGATAAAGCAGAATATAATGGTTTTGATACAGCTGTAAATGTTCTTTATAACATGTTCAGCGATGTTCAGCTTGGCTTGGATGCAGGTGCATACATCAGTAAAGAATCTGCGTACACAAATTTTTATGCAACAGCAAAGGCTATCTTGGCTTTCTAAAACAAACGGAGGAAGTATATGAGAAAATTTAAGACTTTATTGATTGCTGCAATTTTTAGTATTTGTGGAGCAGGCGTATTTGCAGCAGATGCAACAGTAACCTTTGTAAGCGGAAAGGTAGAAGTTCAGCGTGGTGGAAAATGGGTAGCCCTTCAGAAGGGAGATACAGTTTCTAAATCAGAAACAATCAGTACAGGCTTTCAGTCTGAAGCAAAAATTAAGATTATGGAATCTGTAATGTACCTTGGTCCTGTAACAAGAATTACTCTTGAAGAGTTGTCTTCTACAGAGCAGAAGGATAACGTAAATGTTTACCTTAAAACTGGAACAGCTCGTTCTCAGGTTAAGCACATTGATAACAAGCGTGTAAATTATCAGGTTCATACTGCGGTAGCGGTTGCTTCTTGTCGTGGTACAGGCTTTATTATTGATGACTCAAATACTGTTGAAGTAACAGAAAATACTGTTGCAGTTGGAGTTTACAGAGAAACCTCAGGTTTACCGGCTGTTGAAGGAGAAACTACAGAGGCTTCGGCTGATGATGGAAAAACAACTCTGGTTAGTGATGATGGAGTTCTTGTTCAGGAAAATCAGCTTGTAACAGTTTCGGAAAATAATGGTGTTTCAAATCCAACAACTACAGTTGATAATACAGCAAATAATGTAGTAGGAATTATTACTACTGCAGCTATAAAAGAAAGTGAAGGTGGAGCAGGTCTTGGAAGCGGAAACGGATTTACTACAGGTGGCACTTCTAACGGAGGTTCAGACGAAGGTGGCTCTGGTATTGGTGGATCTGGTAACGGTGGCGGCAGCACTACAACTGAAGGTGCTTCTGTTATTGTAGTAATAGAGGCTCCAGACCCAAATAATTAGTTGAGCGTAATAACAGTTAAAAATCTAAACTTTAAATATCCGCAGAGTAATAAGGCGGCCCTTTTTGATGTTTCTTTTGGCATTGAAAAGGGCTCTTATGTTGCTATAGTCGGTTATAACGGCTGCGGCAAAAGTACTCTTGCACGCCTTTTGTGCGGGCTGGAACAGCCAGATTCGGGCACAATAGAAATCGAAGAAGACAACAGAATTGGAATTGTTTTTCAGTCTCCAAAGGATCAGCTTGTAAGCGGTGTTGTTTCCCGCGATACTGCCTTTGGTCCACAGAATCTGGGGCTTCCTCCAAGCGAGGTTGAGCTTCGTGTAATTGAATCCTTAAACATTGTAGATATGCTGGACAGGGCTGATTCTTCGTCTTCGGCTTTGTCTCTCGGACAGACTCAGAAAATTGCTTTAAGCGGAGTAATTGCTCTGCGTCCTGAGATTTTAATTCTAGACGAATCGGTTTCTATGCTGGATCCGCAGTCGCGTGCAGAGATTCTGGATTTTATCCGCTACTGGCACAAGTGCGGCAATACAATTATTCAGATTACGCATGATCTGGAAACTCTCGAAGATGCAGATACCGTGCTGGGAATAGAAGAGGGGCGCGTTTTCTTTTACGGAACTCAGCGTGCCTTTATGGAAAACAAGGAAAACGTTCGCCGTATTTGCGGGGAGCCTCTTAAAAAGAATAAGAGGTCTGATGCAGCTCGTGGTGAAATCAGCCTGAGTCTGAAAAACCTTACTTATACTCACGATGAAGTGCACGGCATTTTTGATGTTAATCTTGATTTTTACAAGGGAAGTCTTAATGCTCTTACGGGTGCCTCGGGCGCGGGAAAGTCTACGCTCATGGAATTGTGTGCGGGGCTTCTTATTCCTCAAAGCGGAAAAATATCACTTACAGATGCCGATGAGAAAAACAGACCGGTGCTTGCCCAGCAGAATGCGCAGGCGGCTTTGTTTGAACCGTTTGCAGCAGATGATGTTGCCTTTGGTGCACGTAACCGTGGCTTTTCTGGAAGTGAGCTTGTAGAAACTGTAAAACGCTGCATGAACGAAGCGGCAATTCCTTTTGAACAGTTTGCAGAGCGGCGTACCTTTGAGCTTTCCGGTGGCGAACAGAGAAGACTTGCAATTGCGGGTATTCTTGCGCTGAATGCAGAGATAATTATGTTTGATGAACCTACTGCAGGGCTCGACAGCCGTTCAAAGGAAGAGGTAATGAAGCTTTTACGCCGACTTGCTTCAGAAGGAAAAACAGTTATTTTTTCTACACATAAACGCGATGAGGCTGATTTTGCAGACCGCGAAATTGCCATAAAAGACGGCAGGGTGGTATCTGATACGTTAGAGCCTATTGTTGAGCCTGTCGAAACTACCGTAGTAAACGAACTGTCTCCTTCAGCTTCTGCAGGCCTCATAGCTGGTCTTAAAAAGCTTTCTCTTGGCTTATCGCGCTCGCGTCGCAGAAAAACTTCGCCTGTCGAAAAACTTCCACCTGCACTCCGCATCCTTTTGTTCACTATATTATTTGTATTCTCACTGGCAGTTCGCCCACTATGGCTTTGTGCCGTGGCTTTGTTAGCCGGCGTGCTTTACTGCGTTTTCTGCGGTTTTTCGCTTCGCCGGTTATTTATCGCGAGCCTTAAAATATTGCCCTTCCTTTTATTTTTCAGCATCTTCCAGATGATTTTTCATCCGGAAGTTCAGGGAGAAGTACATTTTACGGAATGGAAATGGTTTATGGTAACGCCTTCAAAGCTGCTGTTCTGCCTTGCGGCAATTATAAGAACGGATGCCTCCCTTGCATGTATTTCCGGCTTCTTTGTTTCAACGCCGGAATGGGACCTCATGGACGGCTTAAATATTTTACTTACTCCGCTCCGCCTGTGCAGGGTGCCAGTGCGCTATTTCATTTTAGTAATAGAAATAATCTTCAGATTCATTCCGCTGCTTGTAGAAGAGGCGGTATCAATCTTAAAAACTCAGGCTATCCGTGGCGGCCTCGCAAACGTAAAGGGAAAGCTCGCAAAAATCCGCGCAGTAGTTCCACTTATTGTTCCGCTGATAATTCAGTCTATAAAACGTTCCGAGGCTCTTGCAGATGCTATTACAATGAGGTGCTTTAAATGACCAAACAGATAAACGGCTTAAAGAACGACTTTAAGCTATGCCCTATGTGCGGCAGTAAAAAAATAGAAAATCATGGAAACAGAAAATGGATGTGTCCTGACTGCGGCTTTGATTTATATAATAATGTAGCGTCCGCAGTTGGAGTAGTAATCCGCGACCGCTATAATAACGTGCTTTTTGAGATCCGTGCCAAGCAGCCGCGCAAGGGCTACCTCGCCGTGCCGGGCGGCTTTGTCGACTTCGAAGAAAGTGCAGAAGAAGCTGCAGTACGCGAATGCCGCGAAGAAATCGGCGTGGCAGTAGACGGCGTAAAGTTTTTGTGCACAGCTCCAAATATCTACGAGTATAAAAACATCGAATACAAAACCTGCGACATCTTTTTTACAGCAGAGCTTCCGCCACAGTTTGAAACAATTGACGATTTTATAAAAAGCCTTAAGGCAGAAGAAAGCGAGGTAGAAGGCTTTGTTTCATATAAGGTCGAAAACCTCGAGGATATAGAAAAAATTCCGCTTGCTTTTGAAAGCGCAAAATATACATTAAAAAAACTGGTAGGTGTAAAATGAAATTTGATTTTATTGCCTTTGCAATTATTCCGTTTGTTCTCATGGCAGCAATCTGCGTGGGTATGCCGTTCAAAAAAAATCAGCTGATGAAGGAGGCCGGCGAAAAAACAATGTCGCTTGCAAAAAAGAAGTCAAAGCTTCAGCTGATTGCAATTCCTACGGCTTACGTTCTTTTGATTCTTTCGATTCTCATTGATTTTGGAAAAATGAATTTTGTAATTCCTTATGTTGCAGTACTCGGACTTTATATTGCAATCAGGGAAAGCACTCTGCTGCCTGTAAATGGAGTTTATGAAAAGCTTATAATCAACGGGTCAGAGATAATCAGATTTACAGAAATTACTGCGGTTCCACAGACTGATGGAACTACAGCAGATAACGTGGTAAAAATTGTTACAAAGCACGGACCTCGTCAGCTTGTTTTTGATAATTCAAACGAAGCCGAAGAGGTTCGGAAAATTCTTACTTCCGTAAGTAATCAATAGTAAGGCAGGCGGTTGCACGGGACAGGGTCTGTTTTTCTTTTTCAATCTGAGCATTGCAGTGCTCGATTTTTGCGGAAAGCACATCTGTTTCTGAGCCGTAACCTGACTCGTACATTATCTGTTTCTGGTTTATTTTTGCGGCTGCCGACTCAATTTTCAATTCCTGATATTCAATTTTCATTGTGCAAACCTGAGCTGCATTCCACTGCGAATTAAAGGTTTTGCTGAGCGAAGAACGTGCATCGAGCTTGTTGATATCAGCTGTTTCTACCTCGCTCATTTTTCTTGAAATGTCACGAAGCTTTTTTCCGCCATCCCAGATTGTAGTTTTTATTCCAATGGAAATATTCAGAGTATAATCGTCCTTACGTCTCCAGTTTGGCTCGAATAAAGGAAAGCGCGAGCCTGCATAACCTGTGCTCATCTGAAGTGCAAGATCCGGCTTCCAGTTTTCATAACCGCGGGCAATTTTTTCTGAAGTCTTGCTTACCGTCTGCAGCTGAGTCAGCATTTTCATAGAAGACTGATTTCCAGAAAGCACTTCAGCTTCAATTTCAGAAGGGTCTGATTTTACTAAGGCCTCAAAGGCTTCTTCAAGCTCCGGAACAAAATCATATTCAATGCTTTCCAGAGTGAGCTCTGTAATTCCGGTAATACGTTCCAGCTCCAGAATCTGGTCGTTTATCTGTTCAAGTAAATCCTGCTTTGCAATTTCAAGCTCCTTTGCCTGAATCTTTGCATCTACAACATCCTGATGCAAAAGCATACCAGACTTTTCTGCGTTCTCGCTTACTTCAACCATGCGGTCTGCATAAGCCTGTTCTTCATCGAGAATCGCAAGAATTCTGTTCATGTAATAAAGGCTTAAGAGGCGGGTTTTTAATTCTGTTTCCAGCTGCTCCTGCTTCTGGGTAATCTGTGTAAGTTTAAGATTAGAAACCTGAGTGTAAAGCTTAATTGCATTTGTAATTTTTCCCCAGGTAAAAATAGGCTGGGTTAAATCTACCTGAAAATTATAAAGCGTGTTTTCCATTCCGTCGTAAATCTTTATACGCTGGCCGCTGTTTCTTGGCTTTGCTCCGTTCCACTGAACGGAATTAATAATATCGTCTGATTTGATATACATTGCGCCAATCGGCGGATTTACCATATAAGTTCCGCTCGCCTGAAAATCTACTGTCGGGCCAAGGTTCCACCAGGCATCTCTTACATCCAGAAGGCTTCTCTTATATTCTTCCTGCAGCTTCAAAAGCTCCGGATGGTTTTGAGTTGTCGCCGTAAGAAGCGAGTCCAGAGTATGAGTGTTAGCTCGAACTAATAAGATTGAGAATAATGCGCATGTTATAAGCAGCTTCTTTATTTTCATTCGTTTAATCCTGATTTACAAGGTAACAGTGTCTGAGTTCTTGTTGCTTCTAAGAATTACTGAATCACCGTAAGCAGTTCCATCAACATAAAACTGAACTTCAATATCCTTGTATTTTCCGGTGTAAGCAGTATCATCTATAAAAATACCATTGCCAAGATCGCCGAAGTTTCCATGTGTCTGTGTTCCGTTATTACCAATTGTCTGAGGCTTTGTTCTGTCTTCGCCGCAGTCAATTGAAAAGACTCCGCTGGAATCTTTAGCCATCATGCGGATTACTTTTCCGTCACTTGCTGCACTTGATGTATCTCCATAAGTTCCCGATACAACAGGAACCTGAACTCTGCTTGCCTTGCCGTAAAGAGAAATTGTATAAGAGCTGTTGCTTATTGTCTTTTTAATTTTAAATGAATCATCTAAAAAGGCGTAATCTGCTGCTTCGTTATCGGCGTTAGCGCAGGCCTTCCAGGTAATTGTGTCTGCACTCTGTGCGTAGGTGATGCTTACTTCTGGCTTGATTTCAGTGCCGGCTTCTTTGTCATCTGCATTTTGCCAGCGCGGATAGCTGATGTTTATTGTGCCGCTTCCTGCAATAAGCTGTTCGTAAACCTTTGCAGGAGCTTCGATTGTATCTGTATTCTGTGGAACAGAAACTTTTACAAGTACATCGTTAGCGGTAAGGCTTGAGTTTGCAATATCATAAATATTGATATTCAGGGCAGTCGTTTTTCTGATGGCAGTCAATTCTGCGCTAACAGTATCGCTTGTGCTGTCAGAGGTAATTACAGTTTTGTCTTTTGTAAGGCCGTAATTTTCATGATAGTACAAAAGATAAATTACGGTAGAATCTGCATCCTTGCCAAAGTCTGGTTTTGTTTCCTTCCATACGATATTTGAAATTACAAAGTCCCCGTTTGCATCAGTTGTAGTGTGACCGTAATAGGTATTTGAAGGAGTAAAAACAGTTCCTTCCTTCCAGCGGTTGTAGTCAGAATCGCGTGTACCGCCGTCTGTGTAGGCGTATATGTCAACATTTGCAATTCCCTGCTTTGGGTTAGAAGTGCTTTCTGCATCTACAATATGACCACCTGTTCCTCCGTTGAAGACAGAGTAGCAGCCTGTGAGGGAGCATAGAATAATTAAAATTGTGAATAACTTAAAAGATGTTTTTTTCATTTTATACCTCTCTTTTCTGATATGTAATATATTACCGGAATTAAAATCAAAGTAATCAGGGTAGAAGTTAAAAGTCCGCCCGTAATAGCCTGACCCATGGAAGCATAAAGCTCAGAGCCTTCTCCCTTAGCAACTGCCATTGGAATGTCTCCAAGAAGTGTTGTAAGGGTAGTAATCAGAATTGGCTTGATACGGCTTGCGGCTCCATCGAGAACAGAGGTGCGTAAAAGCTCTTCCTCCTGGTCTGGTGTAAGTGCAACATGCCATTCGCCGTCCTTGTCCTGAGTTCCCTTTGAACGCGCAATTACTTCGCGTCGCTGAACCCTCAGCTGATTTATATAGTCAACAAGAATAATTCCGTTATTAACTACAACTCCCGCAAGCGAAATCAGTCCAAGCAGGGAGAGCAGGTTCAAGGTTGAGCCGAACATTAAAAGTCCTGCAACTACACCAATAAAGCAGAACGGAATAGTTACCATAATCAAAAGCGGCTGACGGAACTTTTCAAACTGAATTACCATTACCGTGTAAACCAGGAAGATTGCAATAAGCAGGGCAGAAATCATTGGGGTAACCATGTCGCCGATGAGGGCCATAATACCGCCGGCCTTTGAGTGAACTCCGTTTGGCAGCGGATTATTTGAAATGAACTGATTTACGCGCTGTGAGACGCCGCTTGTATCTTCGCCAATCAGAGATGCTGTAATCGTAATTTTCTTAGCGCGGTCTGAATGGTTAATCTGCGAAATAGATTTTTCAACACGGATATCAGAAAGGTTTGCAAAGGAAACGTTCCGTCCGTTTTGAGTAACTATGTGCAGGTTAGAAATATCATCAGCCGTAATATTTTTATCTGTAATATTCGAAGTGATTTTCAAGTCGTAGCGTTTTCCGCTTTCCAGATCCTTGTAACGTCCGCAGTCAATTCCCTGGAACAGAATTGCAGAGGTAATTCCTGCCTCATAACTTGTTATACCGAGTGAGCTCAGGTATTCCTGGCTCATATCAATAATCATAGTGCTTGTGTCAAAATCGGTGTCGAGCTTTGCAGTTATAACCTCCGGGTCCGTTTCAAGGAAGTCCTTAATTCGGCTGGCCGTTTCATAAAGCACATTCAGGTCCTCTGAAATAAGCGTAATACCGTAACCGCCGCCATCCGAAACATAACCAACGAGCTTATCAAAACCACCGTTCTGCACAGAAACCTTTGAATCTGGGAGCACGGCGGCCCATACTTCCTGCACCTGCAGCATAATGTCGTGAACATCGCGTTTGCGTTCAGAAACCGGTACAAGTACAACGTGTGTGTACGCATAGTGTGGGGTAGAAACAGAAGAAAAGTTCGAAGAATCTCCCTGGCCTTCGTAAATTACAACGTTATCAATTTCCGGAACATATTTATAAAGCAGGTCCTGTGCCACAAGCATTTTTTCGTGAGTCTGCTCTTTTTGTGTACCCATTGGGAACTCTGTTGAAATATAAAAGTCTCCCGAGTCTGTTGAAGGAATAAATGCAATTCCAAGGCGCAGGGCAATAAAGCCCGAGAAGACTAAGAGGAAAACTGCAACCAGTACAACAAAGCCGCGGTTGTTGAGGGCAAGCGCGAGCACTTTGCGGTAAATACGTTCGAACCTGTCCATAGCACGGTCGAACTTGCGTGGCTTGCCGCGAACCTTAGGACCGTTTTCAGAAAGGAAGAGCTTTAAAAGGTACGGCACAATTATAACTGCAACGAGGAACGAAGAAAAAATCGCAAGAATGATTGTTACAGCTACGGCATGAAGAACGCTTCCAATAAGACCACCGAGAAGTGCAATTGGAATGAATACAACAATTGTTGTTGCTGCACTTGCAAGAATAGAAGCCGAAACCTCATCCCAGCCCTTATAGATGCTCTGTGTAACTGTATATTCCATTTCGCCGGTTTCCTGGTCGCGGCGTTTGTAATAGCGGTAAATCTGATCCAGCATAACCGTGGAGCCGTCTACTACCATACCAAGAGAAATAACGAGTCCAGAAAGGGTCATAAGGTTTAGCGAGATGTCCATGATGCGAAGGCCAATCAGACTGAACAAAATACAAAGCGGAATAGAAAGGCTGATTGTCAGAGTCGCACGCCAGTCTGCCATAAAAAGGAGGATTACGAGTACGGCAAAAATTACACCAAGAATACCACTTTGAATAACTGCCTTAAGCGAAGCATAAACCTGCCGGCTGTCGTCACTGATTATATGAAACTGAACTGCGCCGTTTGTATTTTTCTCACATTCAGCAATTGCTTTCTTAACCTTTTTTACGATTTTTACAGTGTCACCGTCGAGTCGTTTTGTTACGTTTACAATTGTAAGCGGAACTTTTCCATCAGAAACGCTGACATTTTCTTCTGGATAGGAAAGACTAACATCAGCTACATCGCTTAAGTGAATAATTGTCGAACCGTCTGCAACTCCTACCGGAAGATTTTTTACATCCTCCAGCGAATTAAAGCCGCCGGCATAACGAACCTGAATTGCCCTGTCCTGATAGCTTGCGCTTCCCAATGGCAGAGTAACGTTTCCGTAGTTCAAAACCTGATACACTGTAGAAACTGCAATTCCCTTTGAGGTAAGAGCGTCTACATCAAGCTTAATGTTTACAGCGAGCTCTTTTCCACCTTCAATCGAAACCTGAGAAACTCCGTCTATCTGTGTTAAAAGCGGAGTAAGCTCGTCCTGAAGATACTGGGTAAGTCGTGCTGTGTCCTGGCCGGAGCTTGCAGAAAAACTGATGATTGGAACCATGGACATTCCGCCTACAAGGGCACGCGGTTCCCCGGAAATTCCATCAGGCAGCTGTTCTACCAGCTCAGAAATACGGTTACGAAGTTCTGTAAGCTGATCATAAGGATCATAGCCGTCTGCATAGGTAATCAAAATCCAGCTGAGAGAATTTGAAGAGGTAGAATCTATTGCCTTAAAGTGGGGCAGGGTTACAAAGGAATCCTCGAGAACCTTTGTAATATCATTTTCAACATCTTCTGCGCTTGCACCCGGATACACTGTATAAACAATTGCCTGAGGCATGGAAATATCTTCCATGAATTCTGTGCGCATGCCGCTAAGAGAATAAAAACCAAAGGCAACGAGCACCAGGAGAAGCATTGTGATTATTACAGGATGTTTTACAGAAAACTCAGAAATCTTCATCTGTTATTCTCCACTAACAGCGCCGGCCTGCGCTTCCTTTAGTGCTTCTTCAAAAAAACGAACCTTCTGACCATCAAAAACAAAGTTCTGGCCATCCATTACAATATAAGAATCTCGGTATTTTTCCGGAACAATAAAGTTTACACCATCGTTCGGAAAGTTTTCGCTTTCAACAAATTTTACTGTCTTTGTTTCTTCATCATAAACATAGAAGGAACCGTCCATCTTGCGCGCTTTTAAGCTGATAAGAGGAACATTTTCGTAGGTTTTATAAGCTACCTGAACCTTTACAAACATTCCGGGACGAAAGCGTTCTGCCTGTTCTTCAAGACGGCAGACTACCATAAAGTTTTTGCTTTCCGGCGAAACGTATGGGGCAATGTTCTCAATTGTTGCAGAGGTAACAGCATCTTCGTACATATTCTTTTCTGCAGGGCGGGTTACCTTTACAGAAAGGTTTTCCCGTTCGAGTGTAAAAAGGTCGTAATACTTTTCCGGCACCTTAAGGCGCACAACCTGATTTGATAAGTCTGCAAGAACTGCTACCGGCTGGCTCTGGTTCCCTATATCTCCAACAGCCTGATCAGCAATAAGGATAGTTCCGTCTACAGGGGCTCGAACCTCTGTATAATTTACCTGTAGCTTTGCCAGATCGTACTGGGCTTTAGAAGCATCAGCCTGAGCCTTTGCAGAATCATAATTCTGCTGGGTTGTTGAGCCTGCCTTATAAAGCTTTTCAAGTCTGTCAAAGGTGCTTTTTGCGGCAAAATAAGCGGCTTCTGCCTGTTTAAGCTGCTGACGGAATGGTGCGTCGTCTATTTTTGCAAGAAGAGTGTCTTTTTCTACAAAATCTCCGGCGCGGGCAGGGTAGTCTATAATTGTTCCGGAAACAAAAGGCACAACCGGAATCATTGCGTTGGCTTCTACATAGCCGGAAATTGTAACGGCTTCTACAAGAGTGCCGTTCTGCGGTTTTTGAATAATAACAGAAGGCAGGGAATCTTCCTTTTCTGGCAAAGGCTTTTTGCGTGTTACGAGAATAGTGATAAATACAAAAAATACAGCCGAAGCAGCAAATACTGCATAGCGGAGAAGCTTATTCTTTCGAAGTTGTTTGACCATACTAACAAATTTAATAAAATCCTATTTCTAAGACAATAGACAAATTTTAGAGAATGTCTAATAATGATTGTATGAACGAAAATCCTTCAGAAACAAAAAATCAGATGGCTGAGGCCCTTAAAAAACTGATAAAAGACAGACCTTTCTCAAAAATCACTGTGCAGGATATTGTTACTGCCTGCAATATCAATCGCAATACCTTCTATTATCATTTTGAAAATAACTACGATTTGCTTTATTTTACTTACTCACGCGAGGTTATGAATATAGTAGAATCTTTTCATAATGCAAAGGCAAGTATTCCGGAGGCTATGGATTTCGTTCTTGACTATATTGATAAGAATCAGCCCCTTTGCAAATGTGCCTACGAGTCGCTTGGAGAACAGCAGCTCAAAATCATTTTTGAAAAAGACCTGCTTGATTTTGTGCGGGCTACAATCGAATATTACGGCAACCAGAATAATGTTAGTTTTACTGAGGACCTGAAGGCTTTTGTGGGCTACAGCTACTCAAATCTTTTAAGTTCTCAGATTATCTGGTACATCCGCCACAGTCTGGATCTGGACAAAGAAATCTTCCGCCAGTGCCTGCAAACCTTCTTCACTGCTTCGTTAAAATCCGTCCTCGAAGAGGCCTGGAAAAAAGGCATGTAATTACTAAACTCGGCCCAAATGTCTATTGACAAAGCATTTTTGTTTCTATATATTAAACATACATTTTTTTTGGTGTGGTACCCAAGCGGTAAGGGACTGGTCTGCAAAACCATCATTGGTAGGTTCGACTCCTATCCACACCTCCTAAAAAGAACTTCCTCGTGTGAAGTTCTTTTTTTTTGCCCGCGATTTTCACCCTCTGCTTATCACCTTGACCCCATAAATCGAATTGATATAAAATATTATTATGTTTGAAAATATATTAAATACTATCGACGACATTGTATGGGGAATCCCTACAATTGCCCTCATTCTCGTAACCGGTATCGTAATGACTGTTGCGACACGCGGTATTCAGTTTACAAAGCTTGGACGTGCTTTTAAGAGCATCTTTAAAGAGAACGAAGGAAAAGGTGAGCTTTCCGGCTTCTCTGCACTCTGTACAGCCCTTTCTGCAACTATTGGTACTGGTAACATCGTAGGTGTTGCTACTGCTATTCTTGCCGGTGGTCCTGGTGCTCTTTTCTGGATGTGGGTTGCAGCCCTTCTTGGTACTGCTACAAAGTATGCAGAATGTATGCTTTCTATTAAGTACCGCGAGGTTAAGGAAGACGGTCACGTTCTTGGTGGACCTTTCTATGTAATCGAAAAAGGTATGGGTTCAAAGTGGAAGTGGCTTGCTGTTCTCTTTGCAATCTTCGGAACTCTCGTTGGTCTTTTTGGAATCGGAACCTTCACACAGGTAAACGGTATTTGTGGTGCTATTCAGAATGCTTTTGATGCTGATAAATCACACATTGCCTTCTCTCTGTTTGGAAATGATTATACATGGGCTACAGTAATTGGTGGCGCAATCATCACTATTGCAACAGCACTTGTTGTAATTGGTGGTCTTAAGAGAATCTCAAAGGTTGCAGAAAAAGTTGTTCCTGTAATGGCAATTATTTATGTATTCCTTGGAGTTTCTGTAATCATCATGAACGCTACAAGAGTACCAGCTGCCTTCGCTCTTATTTTCAAGGGAGCTTTTGGTGTAGACACTGGTGTTAAGGCTATTGCCGGTGCTGCTGCCGGAACAATCA
>CAMJNC010000044.1 GCA_946407195.1 uncultured Treponema sp.
AAAGCAGAACAAAAACTAAAAGTTCACCATAGAATTTCATAGAATAAATTATAATAGGATTTACAGATTATTTCTACTTTCAACTTTTTTCTTTTACTATTATAATTAACTCTATGTCATACGAAGTAACAGCGACGAGACGTCGTCCGCAGCAGTTTAATGACCTCGTTGGTCAGGAATTTGTTGCAGAAACGCTCAAAAACTCAATAAAATCAGGGAAAATAGCGCATGCGTACCTGTTTTCGGGGCCACGCGGATGTGGTAAAACCTCTACGGCACGTATTCTGGCAAAGGCGTTGAACTGTCAGAACGGACCTACAGATCAGCCTTGCGGAACCTGTTCTACCTGTCAGGAAATTACAAAGGGAACTTCCCTCGATGTAATTGAAATCGATGGTGCGTCTAACACCAGTGTAGAAAATATCCGCCAGATTAAGGATGAGGTTCTTTTCCCGCCTAGCAATGCAAAATATAAAATCTATATCATAGACGAAGTCCACATGCTTTCGACTTCGGCCTTCAATGCTCTTTTAAAGACAATTGAGGAGCCGCCTCCATATGTAATCTTCATTTTTGCTACAACTGAGCTTCAGAAGGTTCCGGCTACCATTAAGTCTCGCTGTCAGCAGTTCAACTTCCGCCTTGTTGCAATTGATAAGGTAAAGCAGTGTCTTGCAGAAGCAGCTGCAGAGCTTGGAATTCAGGCTGATGATGAGGCGCTTTTCTGGATTGCGCGTGAATCAACTGGTTCTATGCGCGATGCCTATACGCTTTTTGATCAGGTTGTGGCCTTTAGCGATGGACATATCACTTACGAAAAAATCCGTGATAAGCTTGGTCTTGTTGGAATTGACCGTCTTAACACAGTTTTTGAAGCCTGTGCTCAGAACCGCACTGCAGACGTTATCGGTTTGCTGGATGAGTTCCTGCAGGCCGGTGTTTCAATTGAACAACTGATTTCTAACAGCGCAGACTACCTTAGAAGTCTTCTTCTTATTAAAAACGGCGTAAAAAAAGAATCTCTGCTCGGAAATTCTGCAGAACGCTACAGCAGCGTAGTTCTTGGAGCCTGGAATACGGTTCAGATTGAACGCGCTCTTTCTATATATCTTCAGCTTTACCGCGATATCCGCTATTCGCTTTCTCCACGCTACGAGCTTGAACTTGCCTTCAGCCGTTTGTGCTGGCTTGGCAGTTATGTTTCTAATGCAGAGGTAAAGAAGGCAATTGATGCGGCACAAGGCCTGCTGATGGGCGCTCCTGTTGCACAGAGTACTGCTCCATCAGCACAGACTGCACCGGCTAGTACCGTAACGGCCGAGGTTCCTCAATCGCAGTCGGCACCAGCAGGTATGAATCCGATTCCAGCTGGAATGCCACGTCTTTCCATGCTTGATGAGCTGATTGCAAAAGAGCAGGCTGGTATTTCCGACGACGATACCGGAGATCCCGGCAGCCCGGATGGTTCCGGTGGAGAAGGGGAGAACGCAAACCCTTTTCTTAATGGCGGTCCACTGCCGCCTGAACAATCAGTGGCTGCTTCAGAAGCAGAAAATGCTCACCCGGCAGAGCTTGACGCACGTCTGAAACTTAATATTCCTCTGAATGATGTTACTGACGATGGTCAAACTATGCCTGTAGTGGATGTTCCTCTTTCAGAAACCGGTTATACAGTAAATCCGGATGCAGAAGAGGGGGAAGACGGCTGGTCCAATATGGATGCACCGCCAGATGATGATTATTACCCTGTAGAAGCTGATTTCAGCGAACAGGCAGAACAGGTATATGAGGCAGAAGCTGCTTCTGGAAATCAGGGAGCACAAAATACAGCTCCTGTTCAACTGCAGGATACTCTAGAAACAGCAAACGGGCAGACAATTTCAATAGCACAGCTTCGCGGCCAGGTAACCGCAAATCTTGCTGTAACAGACAGCTTTGCTGCCTCAAATCTGGAAAAAACAGGTTTGTGGGTGGTAGAAGCCGACAGTGTAAATACAACTGTAGAAACCGTCTACGATTTGAGCCTTATAGAAAAGAAAAAAGATGTGATAGCTGCAGAGCTTTCAAATGCCTGTGGCCGTCCAATGAAATTTAATGTGACACAAAAGGCTGTTGAACCACAGAAAACTGCCGCTCCGGTAGAAATTCCATCTCAGGTAAGTATTCTTGTGCATGCCTTTAAGGGAACAATTGTTGCAGGGAGGATGTAAAAAATGAATCCGTTTGAATTACTTAAAAATACACAGGCTATAAAAGAACAGTCAGAAAAGCTCCAGCAGGAGCTGGCTGATATTCGTGCGGAAGGTTCTTCTGGTGGCCGCATGGTTACAATAACACTCAATGGAAAATTTGAGATGATGGGTATAAAGCTTGACCCTATTTGTGTTGATAACCGCGACGTGCAGATGCTTGAAGATCTGATTGTTTCGGCTCATAAAAATGCCATTGATAATGTTCAGGAACAGATTAAGGCAAAATCAAGCTCGCTTTTAGGCGGTCTGGATCTTGGACAGTTTGGACTTTAATACATGAATGCATTTGACGAATTAGCAAATAATTTCTCCCGTCTCCCTGGAATCGGTAAAAAAAGTGCCATCCGCATGGTAAACTGGCTTTTAAAGCAGGATGCCACATATGTTCAGAAGTTTGCACAGAATTTGGGCAGCCTTCAGGAGCGTATAAAGCCGTGTTCTATATGCGGAACCTGGACAGAAAGCGATCCGTGTCCAATCTGTTCAAATCCGCTTCGCGATTCAACTCAAATCTGTGTAGTAGAGCAGCCACAGGATGTTTCTACTATCGAAGCCTACGGAGAATACAAGGGCTTGTACCACGTTTTAGGCGGATTACTTCGTCCGCTCGAAGGAATAGGTCCGGCTCAGCTTTCAATTCAGCCGCTGCTTAATCGTATAAAACAGGGCAGCATTGCCGAAATCATAATTGCCACAAATCCAACCGTAGAAGGCGACACCACCGCCTTATACCTTAATAAAATGATTACAGAGCTCAATCTGCCGCAGCCGCCAAAAGTTACACGCCTTGCCACCGGCATCCCCGTAGGCGGCGACCTCGAATACATCGACAAGCGCACACTTTCACTCAGCTTCCGTGGAAGAAGTGAGTTTTAAGGCTTGCCGGTCTAATCTAATTTTTGTTATTTTTTAATAGACAAATGGTTTTTTTGTGTTATAATTGACCATAAGGAGTAGTATAAATGGAATCAAATAATTCGATTGTTTCAGGCTTTGACAGTGATAAAGACGATTCGCTCAAAATCACTTTGCATAAGATTCCAGGAGTCCAGAACGGTTGTATGGTTGTCCTGGATGGATATATCGACACATATAATTCATCATTCTTTCAGAAGCAGCTTACTAAAGTAATTGGTGCGGGTTATTTTAACCTTCTTTTCAATTGCGGCGGTTTGTCATATGTATCTTCTACAGGTCTCGGCTCATTCACAATTCTTCTTAAGATGGTAAAGGTAAAGGGCGGAGATATTATTCTGTCTGAGGTACAGGAAAAGGTAGCTGAAGTATTCCAGATTCTTGGATTCTCTCAGTTCTTTAATCTGAAGGATACAACAGATGAAGCATTGGAATACCTTCGTCACGATGAAGGCTCTACACCAGGTCCTGTATTCCCTAAAATGCTCGTTTGTCCTTCTTGCGGAAAGAATATTCAGGCTGCACACGCAGGCCGCTTCCGCTGTACAAACTGTAAAGCAATTATCACAATCAGCGATGCTGGAGCTATCACTCTCGGCTAATTTCTGATATTTTATTAATTCGTTAAATACAAAAGCCGTTGTTCTTTCGAGCAACGGCTTTTTTGTCTTTAAGGTGGTTTCAACAAGCTCAACCACCCTTTAGCTCTAGCGGAGCAAGCTGAGTACGTTCTGGCTTGACTGGTTAGCCTGTGCAAGCATAGCTGTTCCAGCCTGAGAGAGTACGTTAGAAGTTGTGAACTTAACCATCTCTTCAGCCATGTCTGTATCACGGATGCGTGATTCAGAAGCCTGGAGGTTTTCAGCACCAATATCAAGTCCTGAAACTGTCTTTTCAAGGCGGTTCTGGTAAGCACCGAGGTCAGCACGCTGCTTGTTGATCTTCATCAAAGCTTCGTCCAAAGTTCCGATTGCGCGGTTTGCTTCATCTGGAGTAGCCAAAGACATGATTGATTCATCACCAACGTTGCGGAGACCAAGAGCCGTAGCAGACATTGTTCCAATGTATACCTGAGTTCTCTGATCCATGTTAGCACCAATATGGAACCACATAGAACCTGTAACAACATTTTCACCTGTAGGACGAGCAAAGCGGCCTGTAAGCATGTTCATACCGTTGAACTGTGCACAAGAAGCAATGCGGTCTACTTCTGCAATCAAGGAAGAAACTTCTACCTGAATCTGCATACGGTCTTCAGAAGAATAGATACCGTTTGAAGACTGAACAGCAAGTTCGCGGATACGCTGAACGATGTCTGTTGTTTCCTGGAGGTATCCTTCAGTTGTCTGAATGAAAGAAATACCATTC
Source organism: uncultured Treponema sp. (assembly GCA_946407195.1). Taxonomy (GTDB): domain Bacteria; phylum Spirochaetota; class Spirochaetia; order Treponematales; family Treponemataceae; genus Treponema_D. The sequence goes on from CAMJNC010000044.1 coordinate 4,536, forward strand.
TGAGCGTTTGTTGAAGCCTGGTTCAAACCGCGAATCTGAGCACGCATTTTCTCAGAAACTGCAAGTCCAGAAGCGTCGTCACCGGCACGGTTGATTCTCATACCAGAAGAGAGTTTTTCCATGCTCTTTGACTGGTTAAGATCCTGAATTCCCTGGGAACGCTGAGCGAACATAGCACTCATATTGTGATTAATAACCATAATAATCTCCTTATAGTTAGGTTATAAGATAAAACACATTGGTGGGTTTAAAACCACAACGTGGTTTATCTCACGGGTTTCCACCACCCTTATACTTGATTGTCGGGTAACGTTAAAAAAAGTTTAGGAAAAAATTAAAATTTTTTTTGATTTTTTTTCTTCGTCATTATGGAGTAAAATCCGATAAATTCTATATGGATTACTTATTAATGGGTGCCGCAGTGTGCGTTATAGTTGCGCTGATAGCCTGGTACCTCAATTATTTCAATAAGAAAAATCAGAAAAATAGCCGTCAGAAGAACCTGCAGCCGGTAAAATGTCCTCTCTGTGATTCAAATCTTTTTGTAGGTGAAAATATAATCTCAAAAGTATACCGTCCAATGAATGTTCCGGATCAGCTTATGATAATTATGGGCTGTCCGCACTGTTATCCGCGGCTGGAGCCTGGTCTTAAGCGTATCTGTCCTGTATGTCATAAGGAAGTAGCTCAGGATCAGAGTCTTACAGCCCGTCTTTTTAATAAAGCTCTTGGAAAGAAGCATGTTCATGTTGTTGGCTGTTCAAACTGCCATAAACCGCGTGCTCAGTAACAAAAAGTTGACTTATCGCCATTTTGCTTTATACTTAAAGTAGGAGTGATGTCATTAATAAACTGTTATTATTTAACATAAACATAGTGAGGCATGCTTATGGCAGATACTATTTTGGAAAATGACAACAAGATAAAAGTTAAAAAAGAAAAGAAACAGCGTAGAGAATCGCTTCTTCTTAAATATGGTGTAATAGCCTTTTTTGAAATTCTTGCTTTCATTTCAGTTTTTCTTATTTTCATTTCCCGCAATATCAAGAAACCTTTAGCCAGTATTTATGATGAATCTGTAGAAAACTTTCTGGATTCGGCTGTAGATAACGTAAAAATGTGGTTTGAAAATCAGGTAACTGTAATGCACCTGTTCCAGCATGCCATTGTGGATTCTGTTGATAATCCGGAAAACATTAAGAGAAGAGTAAAAACAGTTCCTAAGCCAGATGGCTTTGAATATTGTATGGTATTCTGGGATACAAACCATGATGCAAAGGATGGTGGACCAGAAACCTTCAATACAAAGGGGGGTACTTCAAAGGCCGGTATCTTACAGAAGGAATATTATGTAAATCACCAGAAGAGCGATGTTGATATATGGCTTGAATCGCCTCGTGTGGCTGCAGCCGGTGGATTTACAATGCCTCTTTTTGTTAAATCAGAATTTATTGATGATAAAACAGGCCAAAAGATAACTGGTGGTTGTGTAGGCTTCCTTGAGCTTGCCCCTATTAACAAGCTTGGAAAAACCTTCTTTAAAACAGGCCGTATTTCTGTTTATGATGATACAAATTCACTTAGAGCTGGAGAAGATATTCTTGGTGAAAGTGATATTAATCATCTGAAGGTTTATACAAAAACCTTTGCTTTAAGCAACAAGGTATGGAAAGTAATTGCGACTGTTGAAAGAAGTGAAATGGAAGAAATTGCTAACCACATGCAGAATGAATCTTTGGCTGGTGGAGTTGTTATTGCTCTCATCCTTATGATTCTTGAGCTTCTTATTATCAGAACAATTATTGTTAAGTTCTCTTCAATTAAGAACAATATTGATGACCTTAATACTGGAGATAAGGACCTTACAAAGCGTCTTACAATTTACCATAACAACGAAATCTCTCAGGTAAAGAAATCTGTTAACGTGTTCTTAAATACAGTACATGAAACAGTAAGTGAAATTGGTAGCGCAAATGAAAATCTTAGAGAAACCTTTGAAAATGTAAAGGGACAGCTTGATGCTACTAAGAATCAGATGGATAACATTTCCAACGAAATTCAGGCTGCTACAACAACTCTCGAAGCCGAGGATAAGAGTGTAACTGATACCTCAGAGCTTGTTGCTCAGATTTCTTCAAATATTACAACCCTCAATCAGATGATTGATTCTCAGGTAGAGTCGATTACACAGGCTAGTGCCGGAATTGAAGAAATGATTGGTAATATTCAGTCTATTACAAGCTCAATTGATAAGATGGCTGGTGAATTTACCGAGCTTAATGCAGCAACTGCAGAAGGAATTGAAAAGAACCGTATTGTAAATGAGCTTTTGAACTCAGTTCTTGCACAGAGTAAGACTCTGCAGGATACAAACATGGTTATTGCAAGTATTTCTTCTCAGACAAACCTTCTTTCTATGAATGCTATGATTGAGTCTGCGCATGCGGGTGAGGCTGGAAAGGGTTTCGCAGTCGTTGCAGAAGAAATCCGAAAGCTGGCAGATACATCAGCCACTCAGTCTAAGAGCATTGGAGAAAACCTTAAGCTGATTGCAGAAAACATCCGCAAGGTAGTAGAAAGTGCTGATTTGAGTAAGGCTAGCTTCGAGGTTGTATCTGATAAGACTAATAATACTTCTGAACTGGTTTACTCTATTAAGAAGGCTACAGAGGAACAGAGCGAAGGTTCTAAGCACCTGCTCGAAACTCTTTCTAAGATGAATAATATTTCTGTGAGCGTACAGCGTTCAAGTAAGAAGATTGGTGACCGTGCACTTTCCGTTCTCGACGCAATTGCAGGTCTTAAGGAATCTTCAAAGAACATGGCTCAGAACTTCAACAAGATTGTATCTACAACAGAGGTTACTCAGAAAACAACCAAGAACCTCAACAACCTGACCGAAGACATGACCCGTGCGGTAAACAACATATCCGAACGAATCGACGAGTTCAAGGTATAACGAAAAGGGGCGAAAGCCCCTTTTTTTTTATCCGAAAATTCGTTAATATCATTTTATGAATATTATAGTTGTTGGCGGTGGTGGTCGTGAGCACACTATCTGCTGGAAAATTGCTCAGAGTCCTGTTGTTGATAAAGTAGTTGTTGTTCCTGGAAACGGCGGCACTGCTTATGAAGCTAAATGCGTAAATATTAATCCTAAAGATTGCGACTATATCAAAGAGGGTGAAAACCCTTACGTTGCTATTGCAAAGCACGAAAATTGCCGCATGTGCGTAGTTGGACCGGAAGATCCACTTGTTGCAGGTTTGGCAGATGAATTCTGGAAGGCTGATATTCCAGTTGTTGGTCCTAAAAAAGCCGGCGCTCAGCTCGAAGGAAGTAAAGACCTTTCTAAAAAATTCATGAAAGAATACGGTGTAGCTTGTCCTGCAAGCGAAACCTTTACAAATAAAGATGAAGCCTGTGAATATATTAAAAAGCACGGAGCACCAATTGTAGTTAAGGCTGATGGTCTTGCTGCAGGTAAGGGTGTTGTTGTTGCTGCAACTGTAGAACAGGCTATTGAAGCTGTTGAAGATATGATGGGTAAGGGTAAGGTTGGAGATGCCGGAAGAAAACTCGTAATTGAAGAGTATCTTGAAGGTGTTGAGATTTCTGTTCTTGCTGCAGTTTCTGTTACTCCTGAATATGCTGTAAGCGGTTCTGCTACAATCGTTCCTTTCCTTCCTGCACGTGACCACAAGCGCCTTATGGACGGTGCTAAAGGTCCAAATACTGGTGGAATGGGTGCTGTTTGTCCTCTTGATGATGTTACAGACAAGACAATGAAGCAGTTTAATAAAGACATTCTTCAGCCAACTCTTAACGGTCTTATAAAAGAAAAGTTCGATTACCGCGGATTTATCTTCTTTGGTGTAATGCTTACAAGCAAGGGACCAAAGCTTCTTGAATACAATTGCCGTCTAGGAGACCCTGAAACTCAGGCTGTTCTTCCTCTTATGGATTTTGACTTTACTTCAATGTGTACTGCAATTTTGAACGGTACACTTAAGGATTTCGAGTTCAAGTGGAAGCCTGGATATCAGGTTGCGCCATGTGTTGTTAGCGGCGGATATCCTGGAGCATACGAAAAGGGTAAGGAAATTTCTATTAATAAACCACTTCTTAATGCCAGTACAGCAAAGATTTTTGTTGCGGGAGCTGTTGCAGGCCGCCGCCACGAAAACGATCTGCTTACCAGTGGCGGACGTGTTCTTGCCTGCAGTGCTTATGGCTCTTCGTTCAAAGAGGCCTGGGAAAAAGCATATCAGGGAATAAGCGCCATTAAGTTTGACGGCGCTTTCTTCCGTAAGGATATAGGTCTTCCTGGAGCCGCTGAAAGCGGAAAACTCTAGAGATATTTGATGAGGTCGCCTCGAATGTTGTCGAGGCGATTATCATTTAACCCGAAATCCATCTGCTTGTATGACCAGGCTGCACGGCCGATTCCGTGGTTGTTGAATACCGTGGAAATCAGCTTGTACCATTCAAGGGTGTCTTCTGGAGTTGCCTTTTCTATGGCACCATATTCACTGCAGTAAAGAAGAACATTTCGGTCTTCTGCAATCTTAACTGCTTCTGCAAAAATAGTTTCAAAATAGTTTACATCAACAGTTGCATCCGGCGGGAAGGCGCCGAAGGCAGTTCCTATTTGACCAACTTTTTCTGAAGTCATTTTTGTATAATCTGAATACTTTGATTTAAGAGGGAATCTGAAATCAGGGTTCATATTCTTACCAACCCAAGACGCTCCCTGATGTGTAAACAGCAGCGGCTCATAACAGTGGAAGTTGTATACGATATTCTCATCGTATGGCTCGTCTAAGTCTTTTACAGAAGCAAGAGAGTTATTCCAGTAGCTTCCTACAAGAATTTTTGTGGTCGGTGCAATCTTACGAATGCGTTCAATACAGGTCTTTGCTATTGCGTTCCATTTTTTTGAATATGCCTGATCTGTAACTTCGTTCAAAAGCTCAAAACAGATTTCTCTGTCTGTGCCTGCAAAAACATCCTTAAAGCTTTCTGCAAGTCTTTCCCAGAGCTTATAAAAACGCTCCTGGAGTGCTTCGCTGTCAAAAAAGCCTGCTTCCTTATAACCCGGATCAAAAGAAAAACCTGCAGTTTTGTGAAGGTCCAGAATCATGTTGAGGTTATTTGCCTTACACCATTTTGCAGCCTCACGGATTCTTTCGTAACCCTTTTCAATTGGCTGTCCATCAGCTGTTTCAACGAGCTCGTAGTCAATTGGCAGACGGATATGATCCAGTCCCCAGCTTTTTATTGTTGCAAAATCTTCTTCTTTTATAAATGTGTCGTAGCGCTCTTCTGTATGGTTACACTGCGAAAACCATCCGCCAAGGTTTACACCATGCATAAAGCCTTTGAATTCTTTCATAAAAAAAACTCCATATTAAAATGATGTGTCATTTTAATATGGAGTTTGTAAAATTGGTATAAGAGTATTACTGTAAGTTACTGAACACTGTAGAGCAGGTCTTCGTAGCTTGGGAAAGGCTTGTATTCTTCGCCGAGGAGAGGTTCAATCTGGTCGGCTACAGCGCGTACGGCTTCCATTGCTGGAATTACAACCTTTGCATAAGCGTGAGCTCGCTGCATGAGGTCTGCAATTGCGCGGGTTTCTTCGTGCTTTGCAGCGAGGGCGTCTGCCTTGTTTGAAAGGTCGTTTACAAGGTTGTTGAGCTTTTCCATAAGCTTGAGGCCTGCGTCGCAGAGGTTGAAGACGCGCTGCATCTTGAACTCTGTGTCAGAAAGAACGTTCAGATATTTGAAGGCAGCCGGGATGATATCCTTGTGAACCATCTCGAGCATTGTGTTAGATTCAATGTTCATTACCTGGCAGTATTTTTCGAGCTTAATGTCGTAGTGGCTCTTCATTTCTTCCGGTGTATAAATACCTAGACGTGTAAAGAGGTCGATGTTCTTCTGGTCTATATAGTGCTCGATTGCCTTTGGTGTTGTGCGGTAGTTTTTAAGGCCGCGTTTTTCTGCCTCTTCAATCCATTCCTGTCCATAACCGTTTCCGTTGAACAGGATACGCCAGTGTGCGGTAATTTCGCGTTTAATCAGCTTGTCGAGGTCGGTATTAAAGTCTTTTGACTGTTCGAGCTCGTCTGCAAAGGCGCGGAGTGTATCTGCAAGAATTGCGTTGAGGATTGTATTTGGTCCGCTGATAGAAAGCGCACTTCCTACAGAGCGGAATTCAAAACGGTTTCCTGTAAAGGCAAATGGAGAGGTACGGTTGCGGTCTGTAGAATCCTTTGGAATTGGTGGAAGTACATCAGCTCCAATTGTCATCTTTCCGCCAGATTTTCCACTATAGTCTGTACCGTCTTTGATTGCCTTAAGAATAGCATCAAGCTCATCACCTACGTAAATAGACATGATTGCTGGAGGTGCTTCGTTTGCACCAAGACGGTGGTCGTTTCCGGCAGAAGCAACAGAGTAGCGCAAAAGATCCTGATTATCATCTACAGCCTTAATTACTGCTGTAAGGAACAAAAGGAACTGTGCGTTGTCGCGTGGAGTTTTTCCAGGTGCAAAAAGATTTTCACCGAGGTCTGTTGCGATAGACCAGTTGTTATGTTTACCGCTTCCGTTTACTCCGTCAAATGGTTTTTCGTGGAGAAGACAGATAAGGCCATGGCGGCGTGCAACCTTCTTCATGATTTCCATTGTAAGCTGATTCTGGTCAGCGGCTAAGTTACTTGTTGTAAAAATTGGAGCCATTTCGTGCTGTGCTGGAGCGGCTTCGTTGTGTTCGGTTTTTGCGTAGATGCCAAGCTTCCAGAGCTCTTCGTTCAAATCTTCCATGTATTTGATAACGCGAGGCTTAATTGCTGCAAAGTACTGGTCATCCATTTCCTGACCCTTTACTGGGCGGGCACCAAAAAGGGTACGGCCGCACATCTTAAGGTCCTTGCGCTTCTGGTAGAGCTTTTCATCAACTAAGAAATATTCCTGTTCCGGGCCCATGGTTGTTGTAATGTGCTTTGCCTGATTTCCAAAAAGCTTGAGAACACGAAGGCTCTGCTCGTTGATTGCTTCCATTGAGCGTAGAAGCGGAGTTTTTTTATCGAGAGCTTCACCGTTATAAGAACAAAAGGCTGTAGGAATACAAAGTGTGTGGTCTTTTACAAAAGGATAAGAGGTTGGGTCCCATACAGTGTAACCGCGGGCTTCGAAGGTTGAGCGCTTTCCGCCATTTGGGAAGCTTGAAGCATCTGGTTCACCCTTAATCAGCTCTTTTCCAGAAAAGCTCATTATGATTTTGCCTTCTTCTGCAGGCGAGAGGAAGGAGTCGTGTTTTTCGGCTGTAATACCTGTGAGCGGCTGGAACCAGTGAGAATAGTGTGTGGCTCCCTTTGAAATTGCCCAGGTTTTCATTGCTTCTGCAATCTGGTTTGCGGCTTCCAGGTCGAGGGGCGTTCCTTCTTCCATTGTATGCTTAAGAGCTTTAAAAGTCTGAGAAGGAAGCATTTCCTTCATAACTGACTGATTAAAAACCAAACTGCCAAAAAGTTCTGGAACGTTAGTGTTTATCATGTGGAACTCCGTACTATATACCCGGGTAGGGCCGCGTCATTGCGTAATAATATATAATAATAATGTTTTTTAGATTGCGTTGCAATTAGGGTGATTTCGAAGTATTATTTTCGTATGGTATTATTTTCAGTTTTTGCTTATACAGCATTCGGTATTTTATGTATTTACTTTATTGTTTCAGGAGTTCGCAAACTCAACGAAATGAAGCATTCACAGTCTCTTTCTGAGCTTTATACAGACGAAAAGGAGCACGATGAAGCAATTCAGAAGTCTGCAGAGTTTGAACAGGGGTATTTTGAGCGTGTTCGTAACGGTGAACAGACACAGCAGTTTCTGGCTGTTGGTGGTATGCCTGCCTGCTCAATGATTCGTAGTCTTCTTTTTGCAGAAAATATACCAACTTATACAGAAAATGAGCATGTAAATTCATTCTACTCGTTGAATGGTCTGACAGGTTCTTCTGCTTTTTCAATCAAGGTTTTTATTCTTGTAGCTGATTATGACAGGGCTTACGAAATAGTTTCAAACTTTATTTCCACATGTAAACGTGCAGAAAATGAAGATGAAGCATCTGAAGAAGAAACAACAGCACAGAAGGCAGCAACTACTGCAGGTGCAATCATTACAGGCTGCTTCTTTATTCCGATGCCGGATGGCTCTCAGGAAAAGCCGATGGGTATTACTATTCTCCCTAAAATACAATGAAAATAGCTCATATCTCAGATTTACATCTTGGTAAATCGCTGCATAGTTATTCTCTTATAGAAGACCAGGATTATATTCTGGAACAGATTGCAGGGATTCTTGTCGAAAAAAAAGTTGAAGTTCTGATAATTGCCGGGGATGTTTATGATAAAAATGTTGCACCGGAAGCAGGACTCAAGGTTCTTCGTAAATTCTTAAATCAACTTGTTGAAGCAAAAATCAAGGTTTTGATAATCAGCGGAAATCACGATTCGGCAGAGCGCCTTACCTTTGGTGCAGAATTCATGACAGACAAGGGAATTTATTTTTCCAGGGTTTATGATGGAATAATTGAACCGGTTACCTTTGAAGATGATTTTGGCCCGGTTAATTTCTATCTGCTTCCGTTTATAAAGCCGTCTATAGTTCAGCATTATTTTGAGGACGAAACAATTTCAACCTATGAGGATGCAGTCCGCTGCGCTGTTGAACATATGGAGGTGAAATACAGAGAGCGTAATGTAATTATTGCCCATCAGAATATTATGAATGCAAAACGCTGTGAATCTGAGGAAATAATCATAGGGCTTCAGGATGCTGTAAGCGATGAGCTGTTTAAGGATTTTGATTACACTGCGCTTGGACATATTCACCGTCAGCAGAAAATCGGAAAGTACAATGTAATCTTCTCGGGAACTCCGCTTAAATATTCAACCTCAGAATTTGAACATAAAAAGGTAATGCCTCTTATTAACTTAGGAGAAAAAGGTAAGGTAGACATAGAACTGATACCGCTTGTTCCAAAACGAGATTTGCGTCAGATTACCGGCACACTTGATGAGATTATGAGTGCGGCAAATTCAGATCCGAATAATCATGAGGATTTTATTGATGTAATTCTTACTGATGAAAATGAAGTAATGGATGCAATTGCAACGCTGCGAACTGTGTATCCGAATGTTTTAAAAATTACATATGATAATAAGGCAACTCGGGCTGAAGAAAACATTGAACAGCTTGGAGCAGTTGATAAAAAGAATCCACTTGAAATTTTTGAAGCTTTTTTCAACTCCCGTAGAGGAAGAGAAATGAATGATGAGGAAAAGCAATACATTCATTCTCTTATTGAAAAAATCTGGGGAGAAAACTGATGAGACCTATAAAGCTTGTAATGACAGGATTTGAATCCTACAAAGACCGCACTGAAATCAGTTTTGAAAAGCTTGGTTCAAAAGGTTTGTATCTTATTACCGGAGACACAGGTGCGGGTAAAACAACAATTTTCGATGCCATTACTTTTGCACTTTATGGAAAAGCGAGTGGAGATGATCGAAATCCGGAAATGCTGCGCTCTCATTTTGCAGATGAAAAAACTCCTACTGTAGTTGAACTGGATTTTGAATCGAACGGGAAAAAATATCACATTAAGAGAAATCCGGATTATCAGCGAAAGGCATTGCGTGGTGAAGGAATTACAACAGAGACTGCCAATGCAGAATTGTTTTTTTCTGATGATGTACGGGGTAAAGAACCGGTAACCGGAGTTTCTAAGGTAAATGCAGAAATTGAAAATATTTTAAATCTTAAAAGAGAACAGTTCTGCAGCATTGCGATGATTGCCCAGGGACGCTTTCAGGAGCTGCTGCTTTCCAGAAAGGAACAGAAGCAGGAGCTTTTCCGTGAGCTTTTTCATACAGAAAAATATGAGAGGCTTCAGCTTCAGTTAAAAAAAGACAGGAGCGAGGCAGACGGCGTTTGCAGAAATTTACAGCTGCGTCTTAATGAAGCACTTGGCCGAATTGAAGTAAATGAAAATGATGCTGATGCAGAAAAGATAAAACTTATTAAGACAACTCAATATGTAAAAGAAGAAGAAATTGAAGCCCTGAAGGCTTTTGTAAAAAAAGATGAAAAGCTTCTTGAAGATGTCTTAAAACAAATCAGCAGTATTGAAAATCAGCTTGAAAAAACAAATGCAGAGCTGCAGCGTGGGGAAGCAAGACAGCTTCTTGAAGAGCAGTGTAAGTCTGCAATGGATTTAAAAACTCAGAAGGAACAGAATCTTAAAGCACTCGTCGAGGCCATGGAGGCTGCGGCAAAGGAAGCAGAGAAGGTTCCTGAATTTGAAAAGGAACAGACACTTCTTGAAGCTTCGCTTAAGGATTATCAGGAGATTGCAGAAGCAGAAAAGGTATTAAACAACCTCAGTAAGGAAATTTTTAAAGCGGAAGAACAGCAGGAAACTTACGAGGCACAAAAAAATCAACTTGAAGAAACTCTTGAAAAAGGAAAAAAAGAATTAGCAGAGCTTAAAAATGCCG
>CAMJNC010000045.1 GCA_946407195.1 uncultured Treponema sp.
ACATCGATAAACATCAGGCAACCTGGCTTGGAAAGTTTAAGACAAAGGTTGGTGACATGTATGAGCCATACATCCGTCCTCAGGAGAATTCTTCACACTATGGCTGCCGCTATGTAAAACTAACAGGCCGCGGTATATCCCTCCTGTGCACCGCCGTCGACCCGAAAACCGGCAACACCAAAAATCTCAGCTTTAACGCTTCTCACTACACTCAGGAAGAACTTTGGACTAAGCGTCACAACTTTGAACTGGAAGAAAGCGGCTATACAGTTTTGTGCCTGGATTACAAAATGGCGGGCGTTGGTTCTAATTCCTGTGGCCCGGCACTTGCAACAAAATACCGCATTCAGCTGCCGGAAGTGAAGGGGAAGGTGAAGGTGGAGATATTATAGGAGGATAGAAGTAAGTAAATAATATATTGTTTTCATAAAAAACGGAATGAGTTATTAGATTTATAAAATAATAAAAGGAAATTAAAAAATGTTAGAAAAACGAGAATTTTTAGAAAAAATCATTTTTTTGGATCAGAAATTAGAAAAAAAAGTATTATCAGGAACTAATTGTTTTATTAATAAATACGTGCTTCTGAATACTTTTGAGAAAAATGTAAAAGAAGGTACTATGCCATTTGGTACGCCAGAATATTGGGCTGACCCATATGAAAAATTGTATTATAAACGAGAATTCTATAAACCCTTATTTAATTTTGATGTTCCTGAAATAAGATGCTTATGTATGACTAAGAATAACTATAAAAATGAAGATGCTATGTGGTCTGTCTATCGATATGGTTCTACAGGATCTGTTGTAAAAGTAACTTATAATTTTTATGAACTCTTAAAACAATTTAATTCGTATTGCGTGAAAAATCACTGTACTATTTATGTAGGCACAATTGATTATTCATACTCACAAACTCAAATAGATTCATTTCTTAATATAAATTTTAATGAAGATAATTACAATAAGTTTTTTCCTAAAGAGTTTACTTTAAATAACTATTTAAAACTATTATTAATTAAGCGTAAACAATTTGTGTATGAAAATGAAATTCGGTTATTCATAATAAGTGATAATAATTCATTTAATAATGGGCAGGAAAAGGTTCCTCTTAATTATGATGAGTCAAACTTAATTTCCTCAATTTTAATTAATCCTTATCCGCCTCAAACTGAGATAAAAGAACAAAATAAATCCTATGAGAAAAAAAATGAAGAACAGGCAGAAGAAATAAAAGAAAAAATCCATAGCTTTCTTAATATAAACAATAGAAAATTACAGAGATGCAGATTATATGAATCTATTGAAGTTAGGAAAATCACTAAAGAAAGAGTGAATGGATTATTACGAAAGTATAATTATAAATGTTCTATTTGTGGGAATACACAAAATCTTGAAATAGACAGAATTATTCCAAAAAGGCTTTCTCAAAAAGATTATATAAATAGCTTTTCTATTGTTTGTTCTATGTGTAATAGGAAAAAAGGGGCACGTTTTCTAAAAGATAAGAATCAAGATTTTTAAGGAATAAGAGAATTTATAATGAATACAAAAATGTTTTATAAGTATAAGAGTTTAGACGGTGATATTCAGGATAATAAATCATCATATTTTCGTACATATGATTGTCTCGAAAAATGTTATTTTTTTTATTCCAGACAAAATCAATTAAATGACCCTTTTGACATGTTTACAATTATTGACGATATACCTACAGATGGTTTAATCAGAAAGTATTTGAAAGATAATAAGTTATTATCGCCAAGCAATACTGTAGATATGTTGAAAAAAAAATTACAAATGTACCACTGTAGTACTGACGAGAGAATTAATGATGTTTATTTGAATCAATTTACACATGTATTAAGTCTTACCCCTGATGTTTGTAATGATGTTATGTGGGGCATTTATGCCTCAAATTATTCAGGAATTGCCATAGGATATGAAACTCGAATAATTTATAATAAATTTTGTCTGGAATGTGATAATGATAAAAACAGAGAGATTAATCAAAGAGTACTTACAAATTATTTAAATACTATGAAAACAAAATACTTGCCAGAAGAACCAGAGTTTCACTTAAGATTATTACCGGTAGTATATACAGATGAAGAAAAAAAGCATTTCTCATTTACAAAGATGAACTTTGATGTTTTTACAGAAAATATGTATCAGAAGAAAACAAAATGGAGTTATGAACAAGAGTATAGATCTGTCATAGCTTCAGCTGAGTATGTGAATAAAAATTTATTGTATTATTATAAGAAATCAATTGTTAAGCAAATTGTTTTTGGTTATAAATGTGATAAAGATAAACAACTTAATCTGATTTCTATGATGAAGCGTATATATGGAGATAATATAGATTATTTTGTTGCAAAACCAGATTTTACGACGAATACAGTTAGTTTGGTAAAACTAGAAAATTAAAGTTGGATTAAACCTTCATAGGTTTTACCAATCCGTAGTATTATCAGTCTCAATTTTTTTATTTTTTCACAATCTTTTTCCCACCTCTTCAAACCCATGCTATAATAATCCACAAGGAGTATTTTCATGGAAATCCAAAGCGAATCACGACTAACTTTTATGGAAGCTACCAGCATTATTGTTGGGCACGGAGTAGGGGCGGGAATTCTTGCGGTTCCTTATCTTGCATCCCGCGCACCCTGGTGGGATTTTATCTGGATTCTTGCAATCGCTTATACGATAAATCTTCTGCTGCATCTTATGATTGCAGAGCTTTCGCTGAACAATAATGGTGCTCAGTTTGTAAAATGCTTTGAGAACGAACTTTTTACCGGCCGCTTCAAAAAGGTTGCAACCTGGATTGTTTTTGGTTTTCTTGCCTTCAGTGTTCTGTGCAATGTTGCAAGTTTTATAACGGGCTCGGCTGCGGTTTTCACGAGCTGGTTTAATCTGCCGGCCTGGGTTGGAATGCTTATTTATTATGTGCTCGCTGGTCTTGTTGTTTTCTTTGGAATGAAAATTGTCGGTATCTGCGAAAAGTATTCTGTGATTGCGATGGTAGTTGTAATCGGAATTCTTTTTGTTGCAACAGTCACTTCTAAAATGAATGCACTTCCTTCGACTTTTATTGCTGCATCAAACTCTATGGCCTTGTACAGCACGGTTGCCTTTTCGCTTTCGGCAGTTATGAGTGTTCCTCAGGTAGTTAAGGGAGTAGCCGGCGATCGCAAAAAGATAATCAGCGCAATTGCGGCTGGAACCGGAATAAACGCGTTTCTTATTGTTGTCGTTACCTTTATGACTCTTTTGGGAGCAGGACAGGCAATTACAAAAAACGGCGCTCTTGTAGATTTAAGTGCGAGTCTTGGCGGCTGGGTAAGTATTGTAGGTTACATCTTTTCTCTGTTAGCCTTGTCTACCTCGTTCTGGGCAAATACTCTTAATATGCGCGACATTATTGCAGAGCAGACAAAATGGAACTTAAAGCTGTGCTGGCTTCTTGCCACTCTTCCATGTCTTATTCTTGCTTTGTGCGGAATGACAAGCTTTGTAGGTTTTGCACGACTTGCGGGAATCATTCAGGTTCTTACGGGCATTGGAATTATTATTGCCTACAGCCGTTCCAGAAAACGAACTGGGCAGAGTCTGATTTGCGGAAAATTTGGCCAGCTGCCTTTCCAGCTTTTAGTAATTCTTGGTTCTATTATGGCAACTGTTGGTTCTGTTATTGCGGTGAGGTAAATTTTTATGGCTGATTTTAATAAGATTTGTATTACACAGGTGGCTGCCACAGCGCTTTCTTTGCTTGATGTAACGCCGGGTGCTGAAATGGCTCAGCCGGTTGATGAAGTATTGTCCATGGCACAGGAAAAATTTGGCAGTCAGAAATGCGACCGTGTTGTTATGTATAATCCGGATGCAATTGCCTTATGGATTTACGAGCGTTTTCATAAAAGATATTTTTCTAAACTTGATAATAATACTGATTTACGAATCCCGATGTTGTCTGTATTTCCCCCGGTAACGCCTGTTTGCTTTGGTTCAATGTATTCAGGTTTGCAGCCGGCTCAACATAGAATTCAAAGTTATGTAAAACCAATCCTGAAATGCGAAACGATTTTTGATAGACTTCTTGCAGCCGGAAAGAAGGTTGCAATAGTTTCAACCGAAGGCGATTCCATCAGCGTGATTTTTCTTGAACGCCAGATGGACTATTTTATTTTCAAAACTGTAAAGGAATGTAATGACAAGGCTGCCGAGCTCATAAAAAAAGATGAGTATGATTTAATCGTTCTGTACAATACTGATTACGATTACTGGATGCACCGCTGCTCTCCTACAGGCATCTTTGCAAGAAACGCTCTTCGAAAAAATGTCAAAGAGTATCTTGCTTTGAAAAAATTAATTGAAGCTGAATGGAAGGGTAAGCACCATACAGCACTTGCCTTTGCTCCAGACCACGGCTGCCACTGCCACCGCGTAGTTTTGGGAACTCACGGAATAAATGAACCCTGCGATATGAACACAGTTCACTTCTGGAGCTTTGTGTAGGGCAGGAATGAGGAATATTTATGAACGAACAGACAAAAAACAGAATCAGACAATTTGTAAAAGATAGAGACTGGGCACAGTATCACAGCCCGGCGAATCTTGCCAAATCAATTTCGATTGAAGCAAACGAACTTCTCGAATGCTTTCAGTGGAGCGACACAGACTACAACCTCCAGCATGTAAAAGAAGAACTCTCAGATGTCCTCGTTTACTGCCAGGATATGCTGGATGCACTCGACCTCGACGAAGACGAGATCATCAATATGAAAATGGATATGAACGAGAAAAAATATCCGGTGGAAAAAGCGAAGGGCAGTAATAAAAAGTATACGGAATTGTGATATAATAAAAGCATCGGGGCTGTAGCTCACCTGGCTAGAGCGTTTGAATCCTTTTCTCGATAGTTTAGAAAAAAACAGTCCACTGGACTATTTTTTTCTAAACTATCCATAAACAAATTCAAAAGGTAGTCGGTTCAAGTCCGATCAGCTCCATATGGGAAAAATCAAAATTATCAAAGGTGATATTACTAAGCTGTCTTGTGACGCAATCGTGAATGCTGCAAATTCCAGCCTTCTTGGTGGCGGTGGTGTTGACGGTGCAATTCATTATGCAGCTGGTCCTGAACTTCTCGCTGAATGCCGTACACTCCATGGCTGTAAAACTGGCGAAGCTAAAATCACAAAAGGATATAATTTACCAGCCAGATTCGTAATTCACACTGTTGGGCCGATTTATTATGAGCACAAGCCTGATGAGGCGGAGGCACTTTTGACTGCTTGTTATGAAAATTCTTTGAAGCTGGCGAAAGAGCGTGGTTTGAAAACAATCGCGTTCCCATTAATTTCCGCCGGGGTGTATGGTTATCCTCAGAGAGAGGCAATTAAGGTTGCGGTGGAGACGATGAAATTGCATCAGGGGGAGTTTGAGGAGATTACGCTGGTGCTGTTTGGAGAGCGGGAGTTTGGGTTTGCTAAAGAAGATTATCCAGCGTATATAAAAAGAATCTGATTTATTGTTTATTCATATTTAGGAGATCGTTCAGCAACTTGCAATAGACCATAATCTGATTGTGATGAATATCCGACACTTGAAGTTTTGTTGTTATATATTTCAATGAACTGGCACATGTAATTACGTAAATTTTCATCGCAAACATATAAATAAGTTCCTTTTATACCTCTAGTGAGTAAAACATAGTAAATATTTTTTATATATTCTTCTAGTTCCTCATCTGTTGTATTATTCTTTCCATATTTGTCAAAATAAGAATTTCTATCGATACAAACTTTCTTTTTATCAGGGTCATATTTTAAATCATTTCCTATTATTACAAAACCATAATTCAAGTCATACCCTTGAATAGAATGAATACAGCCAATTTCATTTATTGCATTCTTTGAATTAACCCAATTATCTAATGTAGAATTCCATTTCCGTTTTAAGCCATCTAATGATATATCAAATGATTCTTTGTGGTTTTTACTTTTCCATTCCCAGGCGTATCCGGCAATCATTCTTGATAAACCGAATTTTTCTTCTTTTTCAAATAAGATTCCTTCAAAGTTATTAAAATTTTCGACAATGAATAATTCATATTCATCTGTTCGTACTTTAGAATTTAATTTGTTATTTAAGAGTTTGTCGATATCTTCCAAATATGGAAGTCCGCCTAAACAACGCATTTGTGAAGTAAGGGTATAAAAACTTGTGGATCTAGTATCTGTAATGTCATTACTTATTAAATTATCAATTCTTAGACCTTGTGGATAAACGATTTGTTTTTTGTCATAAAAGATAATTGCACATTTTGATTGTTTCAATATCCAATCTAATTGTGTAGCAGAAGTATCTAAACCGATTTGTTTGCACGCTTGATCATAAAAAGAATAACTTGAAAGATTTTTTCTCATTTTAAGCCTATGGGCTTCATCTACAAGAACAATATCATATTTTTGTTTTGCAATATCATTTGGTCCAATAACATCTTTTTCTGATAATCCATTTATACTCTTAAATACTCTTTTTATTGTGGTGCGTAATGAAGTTGGAGGCACTACAAAACCTATTTGCAGATTAGAAAAATTAGGACTCATACGTAAAAAACTTAAATAGATAGATGGCTAAGATTGTTTTTCCACTTCCAGGCATTCCATTTATTACAATTTTTCTATTTATACTTCGTGACAAATTTTCTGAGATTTCGGTAACAAGATTTCTCTGATCAGTTGATAATTGTTTGTATGGAGAATATTTAAATAAATCAGATTGTTCCAATTCTTCAATTGTTTTATCTGCAAGATTTTTTGTTCGTAATTGTTCCCATAAATCTCTAAAGGCAGAATCATAAAAATCTTTATTATAATATTGGACTCCACTTAAACCAGCATTAAGATTTGTTAGAATAAATTTATTATCAGCAACCATTAAACTTATTAATCTAGATTCATAATCAAAGGTTGCAGATTGATTTGATTTTTCGAAGTAAATAAAATGAGCTTTTGTGAAAATCTGTTTAGATTCACTTTCTTTATGTTGATTCATCCTTTTTGTTATGCTATTTGTTTGACCGACATATGCTTTAGATCCATTTTCCAGAATATATAACATTGGCCAATTATTCAGATACTCTTCAAAACCATAATTAGAAGTATTAAAATTGACATCTTTTATTATGAAACTATTCTTCATAAAAAATATTATATCATGTATTAATATGGATTTATAGTTTTTTGTTTGACAGAATAGATTGTTAAATAAAACAGAGTTCTCTTAAGTTAAGTGTTAAACAAAAAAGCACTCGGAAATCTCCAAGTGCTTTAGTATAGCGGGGGCAGGACTCGAACCTGCGGCCTCCGGGTTATGAGCCCGACGAGCTGCCAACTGCTCTACCCCGCGTCGTATTGTTTGGGTATTATAGGGAAGTTGGCGGGGATTGTCAAGAGAAGTGGGGGAAAATTTGAGAAAATTTTGCGAATTTTTGCGAAATTTGAGGTTGTTTAGCGATTAAGCGCGTTGTTCGTCATTGTTTTGTAAAGAAGTGTATTTAATGCGACATTCTGCAATGGCCATCAGTACAACTGCGACAGAGAACCAGCGGATATTTCCCGCAAAGCCTGCGAAAAAGTCGTACACGCCGTGGAGGAGTACTGCAACTATTAAAAACGAGACGCGGGTAGGCTTGTTTCTGCAGCTGTAGATAAAAAGACCGCAGAGGCCTGTGCACATCATGTGAATTATGTCCGATGTGAAAATGCGAACGGCAATCTGGCCGTAGAGCAGGGTGGCACCGCGGCTGTTTGCAATCTGAAGGTGGTCAAAATAATAAACTACAGACTCAAAGCAGCCCAAAGCAAGTCCTGCTACAAATGCAAGCTGAAGGAACTCTCTTGATTCGCAGGCTTCTGTAAGATTTTTCTTTGGCAGGAAAATCAGGATGAGGGTCTTAAAAAGCTCTTCAACAAGACCGTAAAGCAAAAGAGATTTAAGCAAAGCATGAAGAATCGGGGAAAAACCAATGCCCGGCAGCTCCGGCAGGAAAAACTGAATAAAAGAAATAGGGAGTACGGCAATCAGGCCGAGGAAAACAGCAATCAGCTGGTGTGTGAGCTTGAGTTTATAACCGGTTGTAAAAATCACAATCGCAAGAATCAGCGGAACAAAACAAAGTGCAATTCCCATGGGATCTCCTTTTATTAAAGAATACACGAAACCTTTAATTTTTACAATTCACGTGCTATACTGTGGCAATGAGCGAAGGATTGAAAAACTCGGTTGTACTTATGGGCTGCAAGCATTGCGGAAAGTCTACACAGGGACGGCTTCTTGCACAGAAGCTTGGAGTCAGCTTTATTGATACTGATGATGAAATTGCCCGCCTGCGTGGTATGGATGCCAGCACCTTATACCGTACAAAGGGTGTTACCGAGTTTATTCTTGCAGAAGAGGAAGCCTGCTGCGAAATCGTAAAAAATCATGCAAATAATAAAGTTGTAATTGCAACCGGTGGTGGAATTTGTGATAATCCCCCGGCACTTCAGGCTCTCCGCGCATGCGAAACCTTTGTTTTTTTACGGCTGGATATTGACCATTCTATTGACCGTATAATGGCTAAGATTGAGGAGACTTCTCCCGGGGTTTTTAACGGCGCTCCGGCATATGTTTTAACTGAAAATCCGCAAACTCTGGACGATATCCGCGCTATCTTAAAGAAAAAGTACACAGAACGTTATAAGCAGTATCAGGCTATAGCTGATGTTATCGTAGACATAAAAAAAGCGCCGATAGAAGAGAATTTTAAAACCCTTCTCGGCGCACTTGGAATATAACAGGTGGTTTCGATACACCTGCTTCACAGGCACTCAACCACCGGAGCAGACTAATTACAGCCACAACTGCCGCAACCACTGTCACCACATCCGCTGCTGCAGTCTCCACCGCCACAGCCTCCGCAGCCACCACAGCTGCCGCCGCAACCGCTGGTTGGTGCAAGTTCTTCTTCGGTAGCATCGCGAACTCCAACAACTTCAATGTCAAAGTTCAGGGCTTTTCCGGCAAGCTCATGGTTTCCATCAATTGTGATTTTATCGCCTTCTACCTTTGTAACATGTACAATAGAAAGTCCAGAAGGAGTCATCATCTGGAAAGGCATTCCCACAGTGATTTCTCCGTCGAACTCGAACTTATCGCGGTCCAGTTCAACAATCAGACGCTGGTCGTATTCGCCATAGCCGTCTTTTGGTTCAATGTGTGCAGAAAATTTATCTCCCGGCTCGTGTCCGGCAAGAAGATTCTCAAGACCAGCAATAAGATATCCGCGACCGTGAACATAACCTAAAGGCTCGTTTCCAACAGAAGAATCAAGCTGAACGCCTTCATCATTTTTAAGAGTGTAATGGATTTCAACCCATTTATCGTTTTCAATTTTCATTAGAATCCCATTCCCATTTCGTCGAGGTTTTGTGCGTTGTCCTGTACAACTTCTTTAATTTCAGGGCAGGCATCAATAAGATAGCGTTCAATTCCCATTTTAAGAGTCATTACAGCCATAGGGCATCCGCCGCAGGCACCTGTCAAATTAAGATGAACCTTGTAGTCATCATCAATGCAAACAAATTCCATGTCTCCGCCATCTGCCTGGAGCTGAGGACGGAACATTTCCAATGCTTCTTTTACAGTTTCAAGCAATTTTGGATCTTCAATCATGTTTACCACCTTTGTACCTATAAGATAATAAAAAAAAATGCTTAGGGCAAGGCAAATTGATTTTAATAATTTTTATTTTAATAGTTCTTCCACTGTCTGCGGAAATCGGCTAGGGGCTGCCAGCCAGTCATAGGCGATGGTTGCAGAAATCAGCTTGCGGCCATATTCGCGGGTTTCTGCAAAAGGAACAGTTTCCAGAAAGAGGTCTAAAGGCATGTTGCGTTTTTTACCGAACTCAATAAGAGAGCTCTGCAGCCATCGGCGAACTCTCGTAATTCCAGCATTGTACGAGAAAAAGCCGAGTAGAGGAGAATCTTCACAGCGCGAAATCAGGCTGGCAAGATACCAGGTTCCAAAGCGGATATTTGTTTCCGGGTCTGTAAGCGAGTAGTCCTGCATTTTGAAACGGCGAGCAATGTCACTTCCGGTAAATTCCATAAGCTGAGTAAGACCTACTGCACCGGCAGAGCTCATAACCTCGGCGTCAAAAAAGCTTTCGCTGCGAATCAGGGCATATATTTCTGCCTCGCTGATTTTATATTCTGCACAATATTTTGACACAAATTGATTGTAATAGTTCGGGTAAACCAGCGAGAGCTGCTCGAGGGTGATGCGGTGTGTTGCATTGCGCTGGGCACGAGAAGCAATTCGTAGAGACTGAACATAATAGTTGTTGTCCTGACATTTAGCAAGAAAATCAGCCAGATAAAAATTTGTTTCTGTAGAAAGTGACTGCCCCTGAGTTTTCTGCCATTCAGGGTAAATCAGTTCCGGAAAGCCAAAGTAAGCATAGCCGAGCAGCAGGTTTTCGAGCGCGGTATCCGGTGTGTTTTCCGGGTTTGTGGGGTCTGTCGACCCAGGCTGATTTGGCTTACGGGCTCCTGTCGGCGCACATAGAATTTTCTGGAGTTCTATAGGATCTTTGCCAAGTCCGAGTCTGTAGGCTGCGAGAGTTTTATAGTACACCGAACTACCGCCCTGGCAGGCACGCTTAAAGGCCGCTTCAGAATCAGCTTCAGTTCCGTCTGCAAGATTTTCCTGAATCAGGCGGCCGTAAATGTAAGCAAACTGTGCGGTAGTTAAATCAGAAGCGTAGCCGTCCACCGCCTTATATATCCGCCCAAACTCATTCCACCTTCCCGCGGCGAGCAGCGCCGTAACCAGCTGTTCAAAGAAATCTTCAAAATATTCGCTGTCTGTCCACTCACGCGAATATTCGCCTATAGAATCGATAATCGAGTCCACAGAAAAATTAAGCGAGGTGTTCAAAAGGTACCAGAGCGCGTTGTCCTTTTTAGAAGGAGAGTCGGCACAAGCCATTGCGGCTTCAAAACACTTTCGGCTCTGCTTAAAATACATGCCTGCCTTTTCGTAAAAGCGGCCGGCGTAGAACCAGAAATAAAACTCGGCCGGAGTATCCGCAAAGCTCTGTGCCAGCTGACCGAACCAGGCAGCATTTCTTGTAAAATCCATTGTGCCGTAAAGAGTATTCTTTCCAAAATCAGAAACCAGCTGAGGAGCGGGCTCTAAGGTTCCATCCATAAAATAGCTGGAAAGCAGCTGGGCACATTTTGTTGTATAGGAATAATTTCGTTTGTAAGATTCAATCCGGTAATTTATTGCAAACTGCTCGGGTGTGTAGCTTAGTGCCTTTGCTTCTTCAGATTCCGGATTTTCATAAGCCCCTTCGAAGTCCGGGTGCTTGTAGTAGTCGCGGTAAAACTGATAGTGCTCTGTAGAAATAGGGCACTCGGTGAACCAGCGGTAGACTTCGGCTTCGTATGCGGAGTCGCCGCGGCGGCCCATTGCCTCCAGACGGAGGCGGATTACTTCGTTTTTTGCGGTGGAAAAGTCGAGTCCCGAGGTATAGTAAATGAGCTTGTTGACCTCGCCTGCAGAAGAAAACTGACGGGCTGCAATAAGAAGGCTGTCGTCTCCGGGAAACTGATGCAGCAGGTTTTCGGCTGCGGTATTTTTTTCCTGAATATTTCCAATTGTGCAAAGGGCTTCGGCGCTTTTCTGCGCGCAACGCGAGGTTCCGTTTTTTATGCAGTATTTGAATTTTTCGCGGGCGGCGTTTTCGTTGCCTTCCTGGAGAAAACGCAGTCCAATAAAATAGTCTGCATCCTCGCCGAATTTTTTCTGACCTTCGCTTTGAGGCGCGGCTTTGCAGGACACTGCGCTTAAGAGCACGAAGCTTGCGAGAAAATAGGATGTGAGACGGCGTAAATCAGGCAGAAAGCTTGGAAGCAGAGTAGGGCGCATTGGACTCCTACTCAGCCGGAATAATTATCTTTGTTCCAGAAATAATGTAGTCAGGATTCTTAATTCCGTTGTAGCGTGCAATATACTTGTAGCGCCAAGGATTCTTATAATAAGTGTCTGCAATATCCCAGAGAGTATCGCCCCATTTGATTTTGTAAGTGATATTCTTTGGTTTTTCTTCAGCAACAGGAGGCTGTGCAGGAACAACTTCTTCTGCTTTTTCAATGATTACAATTTCATCTTCCTTTGCTTCCGGTACGGCAGGCTCTGGTTCCGGTTCTTCAACTGGCTCAGGCTCTGCAACTGGCTGTTCAATTGCAACGGTATTGCAATTGTCTTTAGCATGCTTTTTTGTAAGCAGATTATATTTAGAAGGAATAATGAACAGAATCAAAAGTGTTGCGATTATACAAATAATTGCACAGATAATGCAGATGATTACAGGAACCTTTGTCTTTTTCTTAACCTCTTCTTCGTCATTCTGAGCAGGAGTTCCACGCTCTGTTTCTTCGTCGTAAAGTCCGTCAAAATTGAGTCCACCAGCAACCGGGCTTTCTGAATCAAATGTAGGGTCTTTCATAGTTTCCTCTGTAGTTTCTGTGTTATCAAGGTCATCTGTATTAAAGAAATCATCCGGCATTTCCGGATTTTCAACTTCAGTTGTATCTGCCGAATCATCAGGAAGATCAAAATCCATATCAGGGAGGTCGCCAGAAATTGATTTATCCGCGAAGGAATCATCAATAATAGTGTCATCGGCGGCAGCAGGGGTGTCATCGACAAGTGTGTCATCAGATGCGGTAAAGTTGTCGTCGACAATTGTGTCATCGGCGATTGTATCGTCAGAAGCGGCAAAGTCGTCATCAACAATTGTCTTGTCAGCCGCAGTATCATCCGGAAGGTCAAAGTTCATGTCATCCAGACTGTCAGATTCAGAGATTGATTCCTCTGCGGTATTTTCTGCAGAATCATCTGGTAAATCAAATGTCATTTCGTCAGATTCGGAACTGATTTCTTCATCAGAACTTTCTTCAGCAACAGTCTCTTCAGCCGGCACATCAGCCGGAATCTCTACACTTTCATCTTCCGCTGCAGTTTCCTCTACGGCATCAGCCTCGTCTTCAACAACTGGCTCTTCAACAAAAGTCTCATCGCCAAAAGGAACACCTTCATCAACATCTTCTACAACAGGTTCTTCTTCAAGCTCAGGTTCAGCTTCTTCCTTCTGCTTGTCTCTCATGGCTGCAGCGGCGGCAAGTAAACCACCTGCAGCAAGAGCACCGGCTGCTACTGCAGCGGCACCATTTCCGCTCTTGTTCTCAGAATCATTAATTCCATATTCATCTGTAACAAGGCGTTCTTCGAGTGTGCGGGAAACAAGTGTAATATTTGTGTTGCTTTCGTTACCGGTTTCGCTGTCTACAATCTTTGCAGAAAGCTTATTGTCTTCGTCGAGGGAAACGGAAAACTTAATATCAGCTTCACCGTTAGGGCGGGCATTAAGGTTTTCTATCTGAAGGGAATCTACATATTCGGCATCGTCCATAGAACAGGTTGCAGAACGATACAAATCAACCATAACCTTGGTCTGGTTATTGTGTGCGGTTGTAAGCTCTAATTGTTTTTCTGAAGGTTTATTATCCTCTAAAACAGGGTAAAAAGAACCGTCTGCCAGTTTGATACCTATAGTTTTCATACATTTCCTCTCAATATTATATGGTAAAACATTCTAAGTCAGTTTTCAAGTGCTTTTACCCATTTTGGGGCTCCGGGGTTCCGCTATCGCTCCAGCATCCTCGCCGCCCGCGAATATCTTCATCGTCCAATGGCAGGCTGCAGCGCCACGCATAATACAACTGCCGCCTCAGAAAAACTCCCCGTCAGGCGGCTCCGGTTGCCGCCTGCGGCGCCCCTCCATGCCCTAGCCCACGCGGCCTTAATCTCCGTGGCAAGCCCAGAATTTATCGCCGCGAACTCCGCCCCCGTAGCTTCCTCCCCGTAAAAAACAAAAAAATCAAAGATTTTTCCCAATTTTGTGTCAAAAATGACATATCAAGTCTACTTTATATAAGAGGAAACCGCGGGGGCGGGCCCTGGCAGCCCGCTAAACTTCCGAGATCTCAAAAAAGCGGGCCTGCTTCGTGGTGCAAAAATTGTGGCGAGCCCGCTATTTTGAAAAAAGGCGCCTTTAACAGGCTCAGTTTAGGCTCTGACAACCAGCCTCGGCCTGCTAAAACAAAGATTTCCCAAAATAGCAGGCTGCCCCGACATTTCGCCAGCCGCCGTCCGGCCCTCTAATTTCTCGAAATCCCAATTTAGCAGGCCCGCTACTCCGTCATCGCAGCGGCCCAAGCCCGCTAAATCACAAAAGCGCCAGTTTAGCGGGCCGCCCCGGCTCACAAGGGCCTCTCCGCAGCCCGCTAAATTGCAGAAATTTACAAAAAGCGGGCCGAAATTACATTTCGTCTCGCCTCAGGAGGAAAAATGACTAAAGAACTCTTATCGCCAGACACTCTCACATGGCAGCTCAAGGCGCGCCGCCTTGAATTACACAATCTTTTAACATTAAAACTAAAAGCCCAGAAGAATACACCTGCCGGCCACCTTAGAATTGAACAGAAAAACGGCGGCCGCCGCATTCAGTTCTATCATTGTACAAGTCCGGCCAACAAACGAGGCGCTTACATTCCATGCTCACAAGCGGCATTAGCTCAAAGCCTGGCGCAAAAAGATTACGATGCCAAACTCATAAAATTACTGCAGCGCCAGCTCTCTGTCCTCGAAAAACTTCTCGATATCTCAGAACCCAAAATCACCGAGCTCTATACAAAACTCTGTCCGGCGCGGCAAAGGCTTATAAATCCTGTTTGCCTGACCGATTCCCAGTACATAAAAGCCTGGCAGGAGATTCAGTGGCAGGGCCGCCCCTTTGCCGCCGAAAGCCCCGAGTTCACAACAATCCGCGGCGAACGTGTCCGCTCAAAATCCGAAGTAATAATTGCCGACGTCCTTACACGTTGTGGAATTCCCTACCGCTACGAGTTCCCTCAAAAACTCAAAAATGGCCG
>CAMJNC010000046.1 GCA_946407195.1 uncultured Treponema sp.
ACCGGTAACTCAACTCGAAACTCCAAAGCTCAAGTCTCCTTCACGCGGCTTTGTAATGGATTCAAAGTTCCTGCGTAAAAACAGAACTGTTTCTTTTGAATGGGCAGATGTTCCAGGTGCGACAGAATATAATTTTGTAATTTACCGCAAAGATAAAAACGGAAGACTTGTTTCTGTTTATACAGAAAACAAAGTAAAGACAAATAAGGTTCGTTTTAAGGATCTTGCAGTTTTAAGTGTAGGCGATTTTGAATGGAACGTAACTGCATTCAGCTTTGCAAAAGACGGATTTGAAGAAAGACGTTCTCCGGTTGCTCAGGGAACCTTTAGTGTAAAGATAGATTCACCTAAGCAGATTACCACAGAAAATACAGGAAGGCTTTATAGTGGCGAATAAAAGATTTTCTACAGTAAAAGTTCTCTTGTTTATTTTCTTGCTTTTTGCAGGAGCCGGAAGGCTGCCTTTATATGCTCAGAGTTTTACACAGACATTGAAGTGGAGTGCAGACCAGAATGTTCTTGAATATAAAGTTGAAATAAAAAACAGCTCAGGAACAACTGTAAAAACAATTACAACAGAAAGTAACTCAGTTAGTCTTTCTCTTGGTCCTGGAAAGTACAGATATAAAATTACTGCATACGACCTCCTTGGTCGTGAAGCTGTTTCTACAAAATGGACAGACTTCGAAGTTCTTCGTGCAAATCAGCCGGAAATAGTTCACAAGCAGTCACTTGAATCTTTGCAGGAAGATGGAAAAACTCTGGAAATGGAATTGAATGTTACAGACGTAACTTCAGATACAGTAGCAGAACTCGTAAATCAAAAGAGCGGAAAGAAAATCCGTGGTAAGCTGATTTTGTCAGGAGCATCAGGTGCAGCTGCAGGATTAGCAGGTTCAGAAACCTATAAGGCAAACAAGGTAAGCTTTGAAAATGTACCTGAAGGAACCTGGAAGCTTGTTGTTACAAACCCTAGCGGACTTTCTACAGAAACAGAAAGCTTTGAAGTAAAAGACATATATAAAGAACAAAAAGCTGCTGCAGAAAAAGCAGAAAAAGAAAGACTTGCACGTGAAAAGGCAGAGCGTGAAGAAGCTGAAAGAATTGCAAAAGAAAAAGCTGCAAAAGAAGAAGCTGAACGACTTGCCCGCGAAGAAGCAGAACGTATAGAGCGTGAAAGAATTGCTGCAGAAAAAGCCGCACGTGAAGAAGCTGAACGAAAGCAGCAGGAAGAATTTCAGAAACTTCTTGAACAGATTGAACAGGAAAAACAGAAAAAGCTTGCAGAAGAAAAAGCAGCACGCGAAGAAATCATTCAGCAGATGGTTAAAAAGGAAGAGGAAGAAAGACGCATAGAGCAGGAAAAAATAGACCGTGAAGAGGAAGCAAAGCGGGCTGTTGAACAGGCTGCACGCGAAGAGGAAGAACGTATCGCCCGTGAAGAAGAGCTGCAGAGACAGGAAGAAGAAAGACTTGCACGGGAAGAAACTGAAGCAGAAGAAAGGGAAGAAGCAAAACGAAGACGCCGTGAAAAGTGGCTTAACTATGATAGAAAATTCTACATTGTTGCAGGCGTTGGTTCTGCGTCTCCAATTTATGACAATGGTTTCTTTGAAGACCTTCTCGAAAAGAAAGCAAT
This sequence comes from uncultured Treponema sp., assembly GCA_946407195.1. GTDB lineage: Bacteria > Spirochaetota > Spirochaetia > Treponematales > Treponemataceae > Treponema_D. The sequence continues at coordinate 1,640 of CAMJNC010000046.1, forward strand.
TAATCTTTCGTTGACTGCTCAAATAGGCTTCCTTCCAATCCATACAGACAAAATCCGTTTTGGTATGGAGTTTAATGCAGTTGGAGCCCGCTTCGAAACAGATAATGAATATTTTAAGATTGATTTGAATACACTTATATTACAGGAAAATCTTGCAATACGTTTCCACGCTGGTAATAATAAAAAAGTTTGGGTACAGCTTAAAGCCGGCGGCGGAATGGGCTTTATTAACGAAACACTTGACTATTCAGACAATACAGAAAATAATAGACAGGATAAGACTTTGAATTACGGTTATTTTACTGCAGGCGGTGGTCTTTCTGTTTTTATCATTCCATCAACAATGTTTATGATGGAAATTGGAGCAGATTTTTATAATCTGTTTATTCCAGATAAGAATATCGGAATACTAAATCCATATGTTGGAATTGGAATAAGGTTCTGATGTCGGGGGAAAGTTTGAAAATGCGCCAGGTATTTAAACGTTCAAATGCAGTCATTTCTCTTTTATTAACAATCCTTCTTGTAAATATCCTTCTTGGTTGCGAAGGCTTTAACTTTAGTGATGTAGATTTTGGCGGCGATATTTATACACAGATAAAAGAAGAGCTTAGTGTTACCTACAGCTTTTATGAATATCCGCTTGATACTGCAGTACATAAGGATGTTGTTTATATTGCCGGTAAAACAATAAAAGAATCAGAATTTCCAACCTTTGTCCATGAAGATGAATTCCTTGTTGGCTGGCAATATTATTTTGATATATCTGAGAGACTTCCAAAATTACCTTCAAATTTTTCTATAAATAATAAAGGATATATCGGTTCATTCAAGGCTGGTATAACTCCGGAAAAATTATATGCAATCTGGAAAACAAAACGTACTGTAACCTTTGTAACAAATAATGATCTTGTTGTAGCACCTGTAGTTCTTCCAGAAGGTGACTGTGTTGAACAGCCGGATATGCAAAGCAGAAATGGACGCTTTAGATTTGCAGGCTGGTATTTAGATGAAACTTTTACAGAACCTTATGATTTTTCATTGCCTGTTCTAGACGATTTTACCTTATATGCTAAATGGGTTGAGTTTAACACAATAAAATATTACAAAAACTTTGGTTCAAATGATTTCACAATAGAAGAAAATGACTTGGATTATTCTTATTACGTCCGCGAATATATGTTTGATTTGAGGGATGCTTACGGCTTTGTGGGCTGGGCAACTTCACCAGATGGAGAACCTGTACTGTATCCTGGTTATCGCTTTGATAAACTTGAATCAGACTTAGAGCTATATGCTGTATGGACCACAGATTTAATTACTATTACCTACATTGATACAAGTGGAACTTTTGATTCAATTTCCAGCAAGTTTGGTAAGGGCGCTCATGTACGAATTGGTCAGGTAATAAATGAAAGCAAGCGCTGGTATGATTACCTTTATTCTAAATGGGATATTGAAGGTTTTGAAGTGAAGGGATATTCTGCTAGCCCTGATGAAGATATTAATTCCTTATCATACGATGCATGGGGAGGACATACTGAGCTTCAATATGATTACAACGATAATCCAGTGTTAGATGAATACGGTAATCAGCAATATATCTGGACTCAATATACAAAAGTAACTTCTGATCTTACCTTCTATGTATATTGGGGTAATAGAGATTATTGGGTTGAATTCAGATATATAGACCAGTTTGGTATGGATCACTACTATGATTCTCAGTCTGTTTTGTGGAACCATACTGCCGTAAGACCAGAAAATGTTCCTCACATACCAGGTTATACTTTTGTAGACTGGTATAGAGCAAGCTGGGATGGAATGACACAATCTTATATTCTGGATGATGAACCATTCGATTTCTCATTACCGTTTAATAAAGACTTATTAAACGGTAATGATGGACTACAGCTTTATGCAAAATTCGAGCCTGCAGATACCGGAGAGATTTCTGCAACGGTTACTTTCGAGACTAATCCTGAATCGGATATTATAGTAACTGGACCTTATGATTATAGTTCTTTTTTAAGATTTGAAGCTCCAGACGGTTATGTTTCATATAACTGGTATCTTGATGGAAATGTACTTATATCAGAACATTCAAATATTTTAAATCTTTCTAAATCTACAATACTTACAGGTTGGCATGATATTGTTCTGATAGTTTATGATGGTACTGAATATTATTCTTGGAATGGACAGTTATCAATATAGAAGGAGAAAAAGATATGAAAACTATTATAAAGCGGAAATACTTCTTCTCAAAACTTCTTACAATGGTGCTGACTATTTTTGTTTCTCTTTTCTTATTTGCCTGCAAGAATAATTTATATGATTCAGAACAAACTCAATCAATAAATGAAAAAACAGTTATTTCTAATGGAGCAAATAAAGGTTATGTAAAAATCAATTTAATAAGTGCAGAATTTGAAAAAAGCAGAACCGCGTTACCAGAAATTCCTTCTCTTTATAATTTTACAGATTTTCAATTAGAAGGAATTCACAATGAAAAAAACTATGATTTAGGAAACTGGTTCTATTACGATGATTTCCAATATCAGTATATTGAACTAGAAATTGGAGAATGGGAATTAACTCTTTCAGCAAAAATTAACGAATTTACATTTTCTTCTACATGTAACATAGAAGTTGAACTGACTTCTAACCAGCAGGTAGACTTTGTTCTTTCTTCAAACATTGCCTCTGGAGGTTTATATCTTTATATAAACTTTGATCCTTTCTATGAAGTTAATCATGTAAAATATCAGCTGGAAAAATATCCATCTGAAACATTAGTTGATTCTGGTTCTCTTCCTGTTTACAGGTATGATTTCTACAAGTCAATTTCCTTAACAAAGGATAATTCAAATCCACTTCCAAGTGGAACTTACCGTTTATCTCTATCTTTTTATGCTGACGTAGAGGAAGAGCTTTTATTAAATTCCTATTCAGAATTAGTAAGAATAAAGGAAGGACTTACTACCTCTGTAAACAAAACATTAAGTTTGAATGAAATTTATAGAATTAATTATTTTAATCATGAGAATGCTGAAATTGTATCAGGTATGCTTATAGAGAACTATACAATCAATAGCAGATATGAAGATATTATTTTTCCTGATTTATCAAAAGACGGTTATGACTGGAAAGGCTGGTATACTCTTCCAAATGGAAATGGTGTAAAGACTACTTCTTTGCCTGCTGATTCAACAGGAGACAAAGAATATTATGCTTACTTTACACCAATACAATACACAATAAACTATGAACTCGATGGTGGAACAAATCATTCTTCTAATCCCGCTTCTTATACTGTAGAAGATGCTGATATAAGTCTCCAGAACCCGACTAAAACAGGTTTTGATTTTGACGGCTGGTATACAGACTCTGCCTTTACAGACAGAATAGAAATCATTTCTACAGCGGAAAAAGAAAATCTTACTTTATATGCCAAGTGGTCTGTTCTTACAAATGTTCAGCTCCTGCCTGTTTTCCCTGGAAACTATAGCTGTAAGTGGTCTTCTGCTGTTAATGCTTCAAATGAAAATGTTATAATAATTACAATCCGGGATTCTGAGTCAAATCCTGTTACTCCGGATTCTATCAATATTAAACTCTGTATAAACGGTGAAGCAACAGGAAACCAATTCTCAAGCGCAAGTTTTGTATACCCTGCCGCCTTGCAAAATATTACGGCTCCTGGAGATTATTCCTTCTATGTTACAGTTGAAATAAATGGTCAAAGCTACAGCTTCTACGCTATAAGCGGGTAAAAGGTGGTTATTTATGCTGAAAGTAAATATTAAAAAAGCAGCTTTATATTTAATTATTTTCCCGCTTTTTCTTTTTACTGCCTGCAGCAATTTTTTCGGCGGCTCACTGAATCAAAAGCAGAATCAGGAAAATGGGACAGCAAGCGGCACAAGTTCCCTTTTTATTACTCCAATTTTTGATACAGAAAAAAGACAGGGCGGTAGCAGAACTGCTTTTCCTACATTTGATGCTGCCGCTTGTGAAGCTTTTTCATACTATCTGACTTCTGAACTTTTTAGCACAGAAGTGGAAGGCAATTATGATTCTGGAAGCGGACAGGTAATTTATTCTATTCGCTCAGAAGCCTTTACAAATAAAAGCTTTACTTTTTATGTAAAAAACTCAGCGGGAAATATAATTGCATCTGCAAGCAAAAATCTGTCACTTACAAGCCCCGGAACAGCCCTGAATGAAAGCATTGTTTTTTCATATTATACCGGCAGTGCAGAAAATCCGGCCGCAAAGGGATATGTCAATTTAATCATACAACATAATAATACTAACTTCACTTTTGAAAATCCAAAGGTATATTCTCTTTATGACAATTCAGAAGTTACGGGAATTACCTGTTCAGTAAGCGGCAATTCATGTACCATACAAACTACAGCAGCAGGTATTGCTCCCGGCCTTTATGAAGTAAGAACTTATGTTAAAAACGCTTCAAATGTACCTGTCCAGTATTTTATGCAGAAAATTGAAGTATGGCCCAGCCTTACAACGGAAAACTGGTATTTACCGGGCGGTAACTTAAATCATACTTATTCCCTTAGCGGAGATGGCACAAATACCTTTTATATTCGCGGAAGTGATGGAACTTTATATTCAAGTGGAATTCTTCCGGGGGCTTTAGCGGCCAATGATTCAAATGCAGGAACCATTTTGAGCCCTCTTGCAAGCCTGTCAGCAGCCCTTGCAAAATGCACACAGACGGCTGAATATACAATTTATATTGATGGAAGGATTACAGTAACTTCTACTATCGATAGCAGTTTTAAGCCTTCAAAAGTAACAATAGAGGGAATTACAGGTAATGAAACAGATATATTAGACGGAAATTCTACAGGTCGAGTTCTCTGGATTCGTAATTCTACTTATGCCGGAGAAGTTATATTAAAAAAACTAAAAATTACTAAAGGAAGAGTTACTGGTAACAGCAATAATGGTGCCGGTTTAATGATTAATAATGGTTGTACAGTTAAGCTTGAAGACCTATGGCTGGATGATAATCAGACAAATCATTTTGGTGGTGGAATAAGCAATGCAGGAAATTGTTTTATTTATGGCTCTACAGTAATTGGAAGTAAAACTCCAACTCAAAAAGCAACAGAAGAAGATAATTCAAACAGTGCACATTATGGTGGTGGAATATATAATACCGGGAAATTATTTTTAGGATACAAAGGCTTTGTAAGTGGAAGTGATACGGAGCCAGATGCAGAAGCCTGGACCGGAGGGATATATTGTAATTATGCTACAGAGCAGGGGGGTGGAATTCATAATGATGGAGGCGAAATTACATTTAATTCCGGAACCATAAGCTTTAATGATGCAGGACTTTATGGTGGTGCAATTTCTTCAGCAAAAAGAAATCCAAATTTTCCAAAATTAAATATTTCCTCATCTGCTTCTATACCGGCTGGAACAGACAGAAGTAATAATATTTATGTAATAAATGGCGCGCCAATTACTGTAAATGCCACACTTACAAGTCATGATTCAAGTAACCCTATTGTTATCCGCCAAGCCGCTGATAATATTCAGGTTATTTCTGTAGCCACAGGTTCGGGCTTAAATATATCAGATGTAAAATCTGCCTTCAAAATCTATAATTCAAATTATATCATTGATAATAACGGAATCTGTAAACTGATTCCGGGAACCTTACAAGTAACCCCGGGCAGCTTCCCGGGCAATTATGTCTGCCAGTGGAAGCAGAGCGTAAGCGGCTCAACACGTACAATAAATATCATAGTAAAAGAGAGTTCCGGACACCGATTAGAGGTTGGAACAACAGCAGGCACACTTAACAATGTAAGCGTAGATATTTACGAAGGTGCAGACTACATTAAGACCGAAACAGGCCTGAGCTTTACATACCCGTCATACCTGGACCCGCCGAGCGGAACTTCTTTCTATGTCAGGTTCGACGTTCAGGTAGATGCTACTACAGCTTACAGCTATGACTACTGGCCGGAGCAAGTCTTTATAGGAAGTAAAGCCCCTGACCAGGCAAAGAATGTTGGCGATATTGTCTTTAATGACGGAAGTGCCGAGCCTTATGTGGAAGGCATGACAATATCTGATGAACAAAAATCTGCCGCTATCGCCCTTATTTTCTACAAGGGAACTGGCTGTAATGACGAAGGTGATCCAACAATACGCACATTGGGAGTAGGCTTGAAGCATTCTGCAGGTCTTGCATGGTGTCTAGATTCAGCAAATGCCTATAATACGAATATTACAACAATACAGTGCCTTGCAAACGGTAGTGCAGGAGCCTTAACCTTTACAGGTGATAAAAATGGTAGTAATAATCTTGAGCAGATAGCAACCTATCTGGCAAATCACAGTAGTACAAATGATACTTCACCTGCTACGAAATATCCGGCCTTCTACTTTGCAGAAAATTACAAAGAAGAAAAAATCGGAAGTGAAACTGTAAGCAGAATTATAGAGGAGTCTGAATTTAAGACCGGATGGTACCTTCCAAGTAATGCAGAACTTTTCCAGATTTATGCCTGCAGGGCTGATTCAACAAACGGTTTTGATATAGATGCTGCAAGTAATGCTCTTGGCGGTAATACTTTTGGAACTTCAATTTACTGGTCGTCGTCCCAGCACGCTTCCATCGATTATGACGCATTCAGTTTCAATTTCACCAATGGGAACTGGGACTACGGCTACAAGATCATCGACACCTATTACGTGTGTGCGATTCGGGCTTTTTAACTATTTAGCCACCCCCCCCCGGTGGTTGAGTAGGCACGAAGTGCCGTATCGAAACCACCTATGCGAGGAGCGCAGCGACATGACAAACCATAAAGGAGAAAAAAACGAAAATGAAAAATAAATATAAAACAAAAAAACACTTCTCAACTTTTCTCGCCGCAATAAGCTGCTTCATCCTTCTGCTTTCCATTTCTTCCTGTGAATTTTTTACTTTTTCAGACCTTAAGGAAAAAGAAAATGCCGCAAATGCTACAGAACAGTTAAACTCAGAAAAAATCTATAAGCTTCATATTACTCCAAGATTTGGAAATGAAAATCTTTACAAACAAACTTCATCTCGTTCTGCTTTTCCTGATTTTTCTTCCTTTGATTTTTCGCTCTATACCTTTAAGGCAACTTCATCGGTTTTGACACAAGACGCAACAGGAACTTTCAATTCAGTATCAGGTGATATTTCTTATAGTTTTTCTGCACCTACCTCCAGTGAGCCTGTCGATTTTACCTTTTATATCTGCGATTCAAGCGGAAAAGAACTTTTTTACGGAGCTCAGCAAATTACCTATACCACACTTGGGTCAGAAATATCAAAAACAGTTTATTTTAAGTCTTATGATTCAAGTGAAGTAAATGGACATATTGATTTAAAAGTTGCAGTTACGAGCGGCTATACGCTTTACTGTGAAATTAAAAACTCCTCTAATATATCTGTCTGTGGTAATACCGGCGATCCAATAAGTGTAGATTCCTCTGGAAATATTACTACCGGAACAGACGGAATTGCCCCTGGTACTTATAAAGCCTATATTTCAGTAAAAAAAGGTTCCCAACTTTACGATTATATCATCCAGGACATCAACGTCTGGCCGGACCTGACGACAAACCGCTGGTATCTGCCAGATGGAACGACAAGCCAAACCTATAATATTGAAATCAGCGAAGATAAAGTAAAATTCTGGGTAAAAGGAACCTCTCCAGGTGGCCCGTATGCAAGTGATGTTATCGTACCGGCTTCCTATACAGCAGATGGTTCAATAACAAAACCTTTTACCAGTCTTAATGCTGCAATTGCAGCCTGTACTTCAAGTACTACAAATTATAGAATAGTTGTAAGCGGAACAATAAACGAAAATGCAACAATAGGTAGTTCAGTTTCTGCCCATTCAATAACAATTGAAGGTTGCGAAAATTCTACAAATGATATTTTAAAACAATCTTCATCAGGGGCCGTCCTTACAATTAATAATACTTTTCCTGTAACTTTAAGGAAAATTAGAGTAATGGATGGACTAAATAGTGGAATAAAAGTTATAAATTCATCTTGTGCTGGTCTATACCTTTTAGATGATGCTTTTATTTATATGAATGCTTCTGATGATATGGGTGGTGGTATTTATAGTATGGCACCTGTTATAGTTGATGGTGCCACAATAAAGAGAAATAATGCAGAACGTGGTGGTGGTATTGCTATTGATTCAGTAAGGCCATCTGAGTCTTATGGACTAATCATTAAGTCTGGAACAATCTGCGAAAATCTAACAGTTAATGCTGATGATTTACTGGGAGGTGGAGGAGTTTATGCAAGTGATTCAACGGTTTCAATGACTTCTGGAACTATCAGTAGTAATGAAACAGTGTCCTTTGGCGGAGCTTTATATCTTTATGAAAGTGAATTTTATATATCAGATTCTGCTTATATTCCGGCTGGAAATGAGAATCAAAATTATATATACCTGAACAATTCTGCAATTGAGATAACAGGTAAGCTTACTCCGCCTGCAGCATCAGGTGGAATAGTTGCTTGTGTTAAACCATATACTTATAGTACAACTGCCACACTTTTTAGACTTAATTCCAGCGTAACTAATACAACACTAAGAAAAGAGCTTAAAAAATTCACTTTAATACAAGATGCAGATAATCCGACTACAACCTGGGCTTTTACTTCTACCGGTGGCCTTCAGGAGGCTGTTGCCTTTGCATATCCGGCTTCAACAGCAGGTTCTTTTAATGGTTCAACACAAATTTCAGAAGTATTTAAGCAAAATCGAAAGATAGGAAATATCAAAGGTATTACTGCAAGCGACCACGAAACAACCCAGGGCGAATATGAACTCTACTGCAAGTATTTCAGTGGTTGCGAACCAACAACTGCTATTGGAAAAGGCGATTATTATCCTGTATATAAGGTCAGCTGGTATGATGCAATTATTTACTGTAACCTTCGCAGTATAGATGAAGGCTACGAGCCTGTTTATGTGGTTGGAGGTAAAACTAATCCTACTCAATGGACTGGTATAGATGGCAATTATCTTGAAGGTTGGTGTGCGCCTTCTGGCTGCTCCTGGGATGTAACAATACTGGCAGATAAAAACGGCTGGCGCCTTCCTACCGAAATTGAATGGGAATACCTGGCCCGTGGTGGAAATGTATCTGATGATGAATTTATCTATAGTGGAGATAACGATCCGGATTACGTTGCCTGGTATGGTGGAGATGGAGGAAATTCAGAAGGGAAAGTACATCCTGTAAAAAGTTTAGGTGCAAATGACTTACATCTTTTCGATATGAGTGGCAATGTCTGGGAATGGACAAATGACTGGCATTCGGATGCAACTGCCTGGCCATGGATTCCTTTAGATACCCCAACTTCAGGTAGTTATCCAGATAAATCTAACGGCTGTAGAGTTACAAAAGGCGGCGGATATTCTGGTGATGTAGGCCAGAGTCCAGTGGCAAACAGAGGCCGTAGTGCTCCAAACGACAGAAATGCAGATATGGGCTTCCGTGTTGTCCGCGGTGCCCAGTATGTTGGAAGTAAGCTGCCTTCGGTCTATAAAGAAGTCGGCGATATAGTATTTAATGATGGATCTGCAATGAGTTATGAAGATTATAATGCTTTATCTTCAGCTGAGCAGAATACTCTAAAGGCCAATGCAATCGCAATTATTTTCTATAAAGGAACAGGGTTAAACAACGGTAGTGATACAACTACAGTACGTACGCTTGGAGTAGGATTGAAACACAATACAACAAATAGTCAATTGTGTATTAACGGTGCGGAAATGATAAATAAAAACATTACTGCAATACAATGTAATCACAGCGCTACTGGGGTAAGCGCTACCTTTACAGGCGATTTAAACGGCAGCGATAATTTTGATCAGATTGTCAATTTTTCTGGAATTACTGATACTGGCACAGCGGCAAACTATCCGGCCTTTTACTTTGCAAGAAATTACAAGAATACAGCTACAAATATTATAGGAACGCCATATGAAGACGGCTGGTATCTTCCAAGTATAGCAGAGTTTTTCCAGATTTGGAAAAACGGAAAGAATACGAGTGAAAATAAGATATTTGATATAGATGCTGTAAGTTCTGCTCTTGGTGGATCAACGTTTGGAACTGCAACATATTGGACCTCGAGCCAGAACTCATCCTCTAAAAATATATATTATTTTCAATTACAGGGAGTCACTGAAGCTGTATTCGTGGGCTATATGATACCGACTGATAAATATCGCTATTGTTGTATCCACGAGTTCTAAAAAAGATAGGACTTCCTCTTGACAGAGAGTGCGTTTTTTGGCAATATATAAAAACTTATATAAGTTTTAAGGAGTGCCATCGTGCCTTGTGGAAAGAAAAGAAAGCGCCAGAAGATGGCGACACATAAGCGAAAGAAGATGCTTAGACGTAATCGACATAAGAGCAAGTAGTTTTTAGGTCGAGACTATGTGTTGAAAGACCGCGTAATACGCGGTCTTTTTTTTACACCGCGGTGGTTGAGCCTGTCGAAACCACCTTTCAGAGGTTTAAAATTTTACTTTCAAAAATACATTCGCCAGAAGACATCAAAAAGCTTTCTCAAAAAGAACTCAAGCAGCTGGCTCAGGAAATCCGTACTACAATAATCAATGTTGTTGGAAAAAACGGCGGCCATCTTGCAAGTAATCTTGGTGTCGTTGAACTCACAATTGCGCTTCACCGCGTATTTAACAGCCCAAAAGATGCAATTGTCTGGGATGTAAGCCATCAGTGTTATACCCATAAGCTTTTGACCGGCCGCTATGAAGAGTTCCCAACCCTGCGAAAGGCCGGCGGACTTTCCGGCTTTACAAACAAAAACGAAAGTCCTCACGACTATTTTATAAACGGTCATTCATCAACTTCAATTTCTTCTGCTCTGGGCCTTCTTACTGCCCGCGAGCTCAACGGCGAAAAGGGCAAAGTAATAGCTGTCATAGGCGACGGTGCGCTTACCGGCGGCATGGCTTTTGAAGGACTTTCGCATGCAGGTCAGCTCTGTAAAAATCTGATTGTTGTATTGAATGATAATCAGATGTCCATTGACCACAACACCGGTTCTGTTTCGCGCTACCTCAGCCGCCTTACAATGACAGCCGGATATCAGACCTTCCGTTACCGTGTAGATAAAGCTATTGATAAAATACCATACCTTGGACACCGTCTTGAAAAACTGATTTTCCGACTTAAACGTGCCCTTAAAGGTCTCCTGCTCACAAATAATCTTTTTGTTGATATGGGGTTCGAATATGTAGGTCCGCTCGACGGACATAACGAAGCTTCTCTGGAAAAAGAACTGCGCCGTGTAAGTAAGCTTCACCGCCCGGTTGTAGTTCATGTAGTTACTAAAAAAGGAAGAGGCTACAGTCCTGCAGAAAATAATCCGGAGCTTTTCCATGGAATAGGTCCTTTTCAGATCAGCGATGGTACTGTAGAAAAATTTGATACAGAAAGCTTTACAGAAGCCTTCAGCAACCTGATTGTAGAAGAGGGTGAAAATAATCCTGATATTGTTGCAATTACTGCCGCCATGGCCAAAGGAACTGGTCTTTCGGCTTTTTCTCATAAATTCCCGGAGCGCTTTTTTGATGTTGGTATTGCAGAAGAGCATGCAGTTACGTTTGCAGGTGGCTTAAGCAAGGGCGGCAAGGTTCCGGTAGTCTGCATTTATTCAACCTTCATTCAGCGTTCTGTAGATCAGCTGATTCATGATATTGCTCTTCAGAAATCTCATGCAGTTTTTATGCTCGACAGGGCAGGTGCAGTACCAGCTGATGGAGTAACACATCAGGGAATTTATGACATTGCACTTTTCCGCCCGATTCCGGAACTTGAACTTTTGACTGTATGTAGTGCGGCTGATTTGAAGCTTTGTTTTGAGTGGGCTGTTGAAAAAGGAACTTCAGTAGTAATAAGATATCCGAAATTGACCTGTCCTACAGAAGTACCGCAAATGAGCCAGCCGGTTGAGCTTGGCCGCGGTATACTAATTCCTTGTACGGAATTTCCGATAGAAAATATCAGCGAGGCCGAGCTTGAGGCCAAGAAAAATAAAATATTGATTGTTGCGACTGGCGGTATGTACAGCGAGGTACAAAAGACTGTTCGTTCTGTTTTGCTTGATGGTGGATATGCTGATATTTATCTTCTCCGTTTTATTAAACCATTTGATGAAACTTACTTTATTGAACTTGCGTCAAAATATGCAGGTGTTGTTTTTGTTGAGGATGGAGTTATAATCGGCGGAATGGGACAATATCTTGCAGGCCTTCTTGCAGAAAAGGGAATTACAAATACAAAGGTTCTTGGTTTTGAAGATAAATTCTTTAATCATGGTTCAAGAGAAGAAGTTCTTGAAATGGCCGGTCTTTCTCCGGCTCACATAAAGAAGGCGGTCAAAGAATGCTGCAATTAAAGCTTGGTAAAAAGCATGCCGCAACGGAACGTCCGGCATTTGTAATGGGAATAGTTAATGCTACACCAGACTCTTTTTATTCAGAGAGTCGCGGCGGAGTAGAACGTGCATTTCAGTTAATCAAAGAGGGCGCAGATATTCTCGACATCGGTGGCGAGTCCACCCGGCCAGGTTATATTCCTGTTTCTGTTGAAGAAGAAATCGGCCGTGTAATTCCGATTATCGAAGCAGTTCGCCGTGAATCAAGTATTCCAATTTCCGTAGATACAAATAAGCTGGATGTTTTTAAAGCCGCTTTTGCAGCTGGTGCCGACATCTGGAACGACATAACAGCCTTAAGCGGAGTAGCTCGTCCCGAAAGAAATGAATCAGCTTCCTCTGATGGAACTGCCGCTGCTGCAACTGAGCCTTCAAAAGAGTCTGCAGTTTTTATAGCTAAATCAGGTGTGTCTGTAATTCTTATGCATACTGGAGCCGCCGGAATAAAAGAGGTTTCTGAATTCCTTGGACAGCGTGCTGTTTTCTGCCTTGCAAACGGCGTTGCTTCAGATAAAATCATTCTTGACCCTGGAATTGGCTTTGATAAAACTCTTGAACAGAATCTTGAGCTTATACGCGAGCCTCTTTCAATCTGCTCTGGACGTTACCCGGTTCTTATGGCACTTTCGAGAAAGCGCTGCATTGGCGATATGACCGGCCGCCCGACCGAAGAACGCCTTGCTGGAACTCTGGCTGCAGACCTCATAAGCGTTCAGAAGGGTGCAAAAATTATCCGCGTTCACGACGTTTCTTCTGCAATTGATACCTTAAATGTGATGAAATTTCTCCGATAATATAGTATAATTA
>CAMJNC010000047.1 GCA_946407195.1 uncultured Treponema sp.
CGGTGCGGTAGAAAATGTTGCGCTTTGTGAAATAATGAACGAGGGCTTCTTCGCACTCTGTTTTGATTCCCAGCAGATGAAGCTCTGCAACAAGCATAAGGAATTCGATTGTATATTTTATGCAGCTTTTATGGGGCTTTTTCGGATCGTTGATTTTTTTGTTTGTACTGATACAGCGGAAACCGCCATCTTCCTGAATGAGCGCAAGCTGTGCATCAATTTCCTTTCGGACAATTTCTTCATCATAATATCCAAGTTTTACAAGATTTCGCAGGAGAAGAGGTTCACCGCAAAGCATCTTAAATCCGGTAGCTTCAATCAGGCCGAAAACTTCATCGTCAATGTCCTTGCCGATATCTTCACGGGTAAGTCCCCATTCAGCAAAGGCAAGAATGGCATCGTACTTATCCCAGTTTTTTGGTTTATGAAGTCTGTTCAAGGCACGCGCGTAGGTCTTACTTTCGAGCAGCTGTTTTTTGCATTCAATGACTTTTTCATCAGTGTCGGGCAGGTGCAGTGCTTCCTTGAGAGTTCTGAGTTTTACTTCCGGGTTTTCATCTTCCAATAACCAGTTTAAGATTGAATCGTTCATATTCTTGCCTCCTGAATAAAAGTATACCCCATAGTTCGGAAAAACGCTTGTCAAAAATTGTTCAGTTTTGTCCGGTAGCATGATATAATAATCACATGAAACATCACTACAAAGATATGCCCGAAAATTTAAAGGGCACTTACGCCGATTATTCACACAATTTCGGTTTTAACTGGAAGGAATTTGTTATGACAGTTCCTTCGCCGCTGCTTCTGTTGACAACTTACAAATCTAACGGGCTGCCTAATGCGTGTATGCAGTCGTGGGCAACATTTACCTGCGCCAATAAGGGCGATGGTTATTATGCAATTCTTGCCAGTGTGAATAAGAACGGACATTTTTATCAATCGCTCAAAGAAACAAACAATGCTGTAATTAATTTTATGTCTGCTGATATTTTTAAGAAATGTATGGAAACAATCAAGAACAATCAGTTTGAAGCAGATGAAATTACAGCTTCGGGTTTAACCGCCGGTAAAGCAATCTGGGTAAATGCACCGCTCGTAGAAGAATGTTTTATGAATCTTGAATGTAACTTCGTTTGGGAAAAAGAAATAGTTCCCGGTGACGATCATTCTTTAATTTGTCTTGAAATAGTTGGTGCACACATTGACGACGAGCATCTTTCAGACCGAACAGGCGACAACGGAATTCTCTTCAACATTCATCATCAACAGAACCCGGAACTCACAGAAAAATCTGGTCACGACTGGGCAGCAGTGCTTCAAAAGAAAATTGATATGGGCGAATATTAAATCGTCAAGAAATAATTAACTGACATCTTTATTGTTTGATGAAGTTCATAACATCAACGCGTTCCAGAATATCAAACGTGATATTTCCTTTTTTGATGTAATACAGCGTGTGGCACTTTTCCCAGTGAATGCCTTTCTGGCTGCAGGTGCCAGCGTATTCAAAACCAAAAGACTCAATTTCTTCTTTTATCATTTTGAAGGAATAAGTTTTCTTTTTGCCTTCATGGTCGCGCCAGTTAGTCAGGTGCACAGGCAAAATTGAAAGACAACCACCAGTTTTGAGAACTCGATGAGATTCTTCAAAAAGCATGTACTTACCTTTGCCGTCACCGCCGTGAAGTGCATCATACAACAAAACAAGATCCAAAGAGTCGTTTTCAAAATCCTGCAGGTTGTAAACTTCTTTGTTGATTAAGGTGATGTTATTAAGACCTCTGACCTCAATTTTATCACCCACTTCTTTCTGACAAACAGGGTTGCAATCAATTCCGTAGATTTTTCCAGTAGGGTATGCATAGCTCAAAGCAAAAAGATTTTCACCAAAGCCATAGCCGAAATCTAAAACCGAGGGAACATTCTTTGCCTCCGGGGCCAGCGGCATTTCCAGAAACAATTCCCTTCCGTCAGTTTTTTCCCATAGAGCGATATCATTGTATAAATGTTCGTTTGTATTTGAATAGTTCATTAGTCTCTCCGCTTTTCATAATACACAAAATCACTGTCACGGCGAACTTCCACATATCCGAGCTTCTGATAAAATGCATTTGTACGAACATTCCAGATTGGCGTATCAAGAGAAAAAGTTTTCACATCTGGAAACATCGTCTCAATCTGCTCCATCATAAAAATGCCGTAGCCTTTTCGATAATGTTCCGGCGCAACAAAAATCCTTCCAACATTCATTTCATTATTTTTTATAAAAAGAACTGCACCGCCAACAGTAAGTCCGTTATCATCAATCAGCTTATAAAGACAATTCATTCTCGCCATTTTTGTATAAAACTGAAGCGACTTGTATCCAGGTGGCCCGCACAACTCCGAAGCACCAACTTCAACATCGCTTTCAAACGCATGCTTGGAAATACCAGCAAGAGTTACAGCATCCGCAGTGCCGGCTTTAAGAAATTGCAAACTCATTACTTTCCCCTTACGACACTATCTGTATAAATAAAAATATCCATGTAATGAACGCCGTCTTTATCGTATTCATATTCAAAACACGGGATGATGTTTTCCGGGAATTTTTCTTTGAAGCTGCCAGCCTGAAGATATTCCATAATTCGCTGGTAGCCGCCTGGGATTCTTTCAAACGAACGTGCATGTGGATCTGTCACAGTGATAACTGCATATTCTGCCTCGCTATTTGTGGCATATTCCACGCCCGGGCAATTCGTCTCAAATCCATCTGGAAGTACATAGGCCGCAACATAACCGTGAAGCCCAAAACGCATCTGCTGTTCCTGTGATACAAATGGAAAATCCCAGCCAAGGAGCTTAGCATCCGGGCAAGCCGCAAGAAGCCCGCTGGTTTTGCCCCAAGCCATCATATAGTTCAAAACGTCTTGTTCCGGGTTAGCAGAAATAATCACATAACGTGCCATTCTGAATGCCGGCAGCTTTTTTATTTCCACTGGCGAATATACTTCTTCTTTTGATGTCAGATTTTTTCGAACAAGATCGTCTAGCGTACATGCAAAAATGCCGCACATCTGTGACAGCCTGTCCAGCTCCGGCACAACCTCATCAGTTTCCCATCGCGACACCGTCTGACGGGTCACCTCCATCATCTCTGCAAACTGTTCCTGTGTGAGCTTTTTCTTTTTTCTCAAAAAGCAGATATTATTTCCTAAATTCATAAGCATTCCTTTCCAGCTGGTAGCTTTATTATTGCACATGATATGCGTCAAATCTACCAACTGATATATGCTTTTTGAGGAATTTTTGTAACATAAAATGTTACACTTAGGCAAGAACTAGAATAATTCTTCTGCTTTCAATGTGGTCTGGCGGCGTTTCTCGAGAGTTTTTTCAAAGAGTTCTCCGGCAATTTCCGGGAACTTTTCAAAAATAACCTTTGCTCCTTCTTCGGTAATACCGCCTTTTGTTGCAACTCGTGAAACTATCTCTTCGAAGTTCATATTTTTAGAAAGCATCAATTCGCCGGTTGCGCACATTGTGTTGAGAACCATTGAAACTATCTGTTCATCAGAAATTGAAGTATGCTCGCGTGCAGCCGAACACAGTACATCAAAAATTGAAGCGATAAATCCCGGCATACAGGAAACAAGCTCCGAGCCCATTCCCATTTCATTTTCCGGAAGAAGAATTACATCGCCCATGCATTTAAAAAGCGACATGAGATTTGTTTTATCGTCATCACTGGCCTTTTCATTAAAACAAAACAGAGTCTGTGATTTTTCAATTTCTGCAGTAAGGCTTGGAATCAGCTTTGCCATTTTATGATTTACAATTTTCTGCATTGAAGCAAAAGACACACTGCCGTTCAATGAAACAATCAGCGTCTCATCGCGTACTGAATCAGCTATTTCTGTAAGCACCTGTTTAATATCAAACGGTGGCACACACATAATAAGAATATCAACCTTCGAGGCAATATCAGCATTGCTTGAACAAACATTGATTTCCGGAGCTAATCCGTTTAATTTTTCAATAGTCCTGTTATAAACGTAAAGCTTTGCATCTGTGTTCTTTGACAATTTTTCAACGAACATTCGACCCATACTTCCATAACCAGTAATTCCAATCTTCATATTTTTTTACCTGCCTTTCTTTAGTCTAAAAACGGTGCATTCAAATCATAATCAGAAATGTCTGTAACCGGAATCGGAAGCTTTAAGCCAATCTTCTTTTCTGTATAATTAAGTTGCTTTGAATGACCATTCTTGCCGCTATTGTCGGTTGCAAAAAACTGCATCGTGTTATCTTCCATGGCCAGAAATCCATGACCGATTCCAGCTGGGACCAAAACTGCAAGTGCATTTTCTTCTGATAACTCAATTTCTTCCCATTTCAGATAAGTGGCCGAATCCTTACGTAAATCAATAACATAATCCAGTCCCCGTCCCTTCACTACTGAAACAAACTTTGTCAGCGGGTCTGCTTCTTCGCGATAATGGATACCAAAGAAAGCCCCTTTTCTGGACATTGTGTAAATGCGAGACTCCTTTGCTTCAAAGCCTTCAATGCCATCCTCATAAACATAAGTCATCGAACCACGATTATCCGAACGCGAATTGAGTTTGTAAATTTTCACGCAGTCAAAAATTGTTTTTATCAGTTCCATTTATAATTCAGTTTACAGATGCTTTGCAAATTCTGCAATCCTGTCTGCAGTTTCTTTCTGGCTCAGTTTTCCGGTATCCAACTGCATCGGAAACTTGCCACGGTTGCGGCGGAACCATCGGTTGTATTCAATGTGAGGCGGAATATTGCCTTCATTAAAACCACGCTCAGCCGGGCGGGCAAGCAGGCGTTCACGAATCACTTCATCATCTGCAACCAGAGTTACAAAGTAAGTTGCTTCAACCTCATCTGGAATAATATTTTTTGTAAGATAATCCATTGGGTTTGTGCAGCCAAAAAGCACGAGAGTACGTCCTGCCGCACGACGAACAGCCTCAGCAAGATAAGCATTTGCATATCCTTCCGGATGGTCGGTGTTCGCATAGTCGTGCCAGTTGATTCCGCATTCATCAGTATCGATGCAGGCAAAGAGCTTCTCGTCGAGACGTTCGCCAACCATATCTCGCATTGTAGATTTTCCGACACCGCAGGCACCGGTTACACATATAATTTTCATAATTGAATCTCCATCAAATGGTGGTTTCGACAGGCTCAACCACCGCACATTTACTTTCTGATTACGACGCAGTCTTTTACATACTCGCCGTACTTTTTCAAAAAGTCCTGATATTCCTCTTCCTCTGTAATCCAGAAAAGTACCCAGGCTTTTTCAATACCAAGGTCCTTGTAAGCCTGAAGACGATGGTTACCGTCATTCAAAACAAACTCGCCGCCTGTGTATTCAACAAACATCGGTGCGCATTTATTCACAAAGTCAGGGGTTGCTTCAATTGTCTTTTTCAACTCACCAAGCTTATGATCCCACCAGCCCTGATCAACACGATACTTCATATCTGCTTCCGGGCCTGAGCATCTCTTAAGTAAACTTAAAGGCACAAGAGCCGGACTGAAATAATATCTGTCGCATTTTTTCAAGCCATCAGAAAAAGGAATATTGCGTCCTTCCTCGTTCAAATATAAATGAATCCAGGCATCAAGCTTTTCTGCTTCTGCATATGCTTTTGCCGATTCCAAAGTTGCACTGTACTTTAACATAGAAACCTCCTTCTTGCTGTAAACGATTCTTTTAATCGAATCATAAGAAAGACAGTATTTTTCCATAAGGTCATCAATTGTTTTTCCCGCTTCAAAGTCCGCTTTAATGGCAGCATTTCTTTCACGGATAAACTGCTGATATCCCGAAGTTTCGCCCCAGGATCTTTTTCCGTTTCCGGCCGGAATATAAATTGTCTCTCCAGAAACATAGCGCTGAATCTGTTTTAAGAGATCTTCCGGAAAAATGTCCTGTGCATTTCTGTACTTCATACTGTCACCTTACAAAAGAGATTCTATCTCAAGTCCTCCGTCATTTATATATCGAATTTAATTATAGAAGTTTTTTACACAAATCTATTTGATGTGCTTTCGCATCGGCCAGCCGAGTAATTCTTTATCTGTCATGGCAAGAATCTCCGAAGCCGGCAGCCATTTATAATCACAGGTTTCGCCTTCCTGAAGCTGAACCGAATTCTTATCGCAATCGGTTATACACAAAAATCTTACATGCCAGCAATATTTGCCTAGGTCTTTACTGAGGAACTCAAGCTTTTCTGCAATTACGCCGGTTTCTTCGCGAAGCTCACGGAGTGCTCCTTCAACATCCGTTTCACCTTTAAGTGCTGAACCACCAGCCGTTGCTTCCCACATGCCCGGCCAGTTTTTGTTAGGTGAACGCTTCATCAAAAGGTAAGTTCCATCAACATGACGAACAAGAACCTCACACACAAGATGATAAGCGCCCTCTGGGAAATTAGCTTCATCATCGCGAATCAACGTAACGCCTTCAAGTTTTTCATAATCCGAATTATAAGCATCCCAAAGCTCAGGCTTTTTAAGATTTTTTATACTCACACATTTTTCTCCGTCAAACTCAAACGCAACAATCCATGGCATAACGTCTTTGATTTTTTCAAAATCTTCATAACCGAAAGATTTATCATAATAATTGATGATTGTACTAAGAGCTGTTCCATGAGTTCCAACAGCAATATTCTTACCATCATATTTACGAAGCACTTCTTTCAGCGCCGTAATATTTCTTGTCTGAACTTCGTTAAGGCTTTCTCCACCATCAAGCTTATAATCAAAATCGGCCCACTGATTTTTAGCAAAATCTCCAAAATTATCTATCCATTCAGTACCAACAATCCTTTCATGAAAATCATCAATTGTTTCAATATTGAATCCATACTTACCGGCAAAATCTTCCATCGTCATTACAGCCCTTTTAAATGGACTTGAAAGCACGACATCAATCTTTTTATCTTCAAGATAATCAGTAACAATTTTTCTGTCCTTCATTCCCTTCTCAGTCAACGGACGCAATAAATCATCATGATTCGAATAATCCGGTTCTGCATGTCTGATAAAATAAATTTTTGTCATCGTGTACTCCTTGTTTTTATAAACTGATTATTTCTTTTGCAAAATTGTGATTGCACCATAGTGCAGAATATCAAATTTCTCCGGGGCAATTTCGTCGAGGAGAGCTCTGTGTTCTGCATCCCATCTAGCAAGCTCTTCCGGATTAAGAGATGCTCCAATTCCCCGGCTTGCTCTTACACGGCCGTGCCAGCTTTCTTTTGTAAACGGGACCATAAGGTCATATTCTTCGTGTTCAATTTTATCAAAATATTTATAGGCAACATCAGGCACCCAGTTTTCGCGACGTGTTGCTCCGCAGCCAGACCATTTTGGACTGTACTTTAAAATCATTTTTTCACTGGCACCTGCAATTTTGTCTTCATCTGGAAGCCATGCCATATATAAGATTACAAGCTTTCCGTTCGGCTTAAGCAAATCAGCCAGAACCGGCATAACCTTTTCGTGGTCAAAATACCAGAAGCACTGACACGCTGTAATTACATCAAAACTTTCCTTTGGAAAATCAAGCTGCTCTGTTGCGGCTGCAATAAAATCAATTTTCATATTGCCGTCAGCCGCAAGAATCTTTGCCTGCTCAATCTGTTCAGGAGAAATATCCGTACCCGTCCACTGAGCGCCATATTTATACATATTACGCGGAACAACTCCGGTACCGGTTCCAAGATCCAATACCTTCTGGCCGTTCACACAAAGACCGCGGTCTACAATTTTCTTGTAAAATTCTTCAGGGTAAATGTCGCGGAATTTTGCATATTCCTTTGAAGTCTTTCCCCAGTCAAAGGCTTTTCCGTCATCAATTCTCTTGTCTCTGATTTCCATGCTGCTTTCTCCTTTTTTAATTTACTGCATAACCGGTTTGCCGTGACCAAAGTAAATTGTACGCGGACCCAGTGCCGGTATCTACCAGAATGGCATTCCGACCTTCAGAAACAATATAGCAGTTGTCCGTTTTACATTTAATTCTTGTAATAGTGCTCATAGAGGCTCCTCACTTTTTTTAACTATAATTTTATCATTTGCGTAGAGATTAAACAATTCAAGATCTTCTTTAATTTTTCCAGTAGCCTAACAAAGAAAAATGTTCTACATTAGACGCTGATGAATAGAAAAAACCAGATTGACATGACTCAAGGGCCGATACTCGGTAACCTCCTGAAATTTTCAATTCCTGTAATTTGTTCGAACTTTCTTCAGCTGGTTTTTAATGCAGCTGATGTTGCTGTTGTCGGACAATTTGCCGGCGATGCTTCTCTTGCGGCGGTGGGTTCCTGCACCTCACTTATTAATCTTCTGATTAATCTTTTTACAGGACTCGCAATAGGAACAAATGTAATTGCAGCCAGACACTTTGGCGCAAAAGATTCTGAAAAAATCCAGAAAACTGTTCATACCTCTATTGCAATTTCGATAATCTGCGGCGGCTGTATTACCCTGCTCGGACTTTTTCTTTCTAAGTTCATTCTGATTCGCATGCACACGGTAGAAGAGGTTCTGCCCCTTTCGGCCCGCTACCTCCGAATCTATTTTTCGGGAATTACGGCGACTATGCTCTACAACTTTGGAAGTGCACTGCTCCGTGCCAAGGGCGACACTCAGCGTCCGCTTTATATTCTGTTTAGTGCCGGGCTCTTGAATCTTCTGCTAAATCTTTTATTTGTAATTGGCTTTAAGATGAATGTTGCAGGAGTTGCTTGGGCAACAGTAATTTCGCAAACATATTCTGCTGTTTTTGTTCTTATACTTTTAATCCGCGAAACAGATGATTTTCATTTTGATTTCAAAAAGTTTGCTATACATCGCGAAAGCTTTTTTGAAATCTTAAAGGTTGGTTTACCAGCCGGCCTTCAGAGTGTAATGTTCTCTATTTCAAATGTGCAGATTCAGTCTTCAATAAATCTGTTTGGAACAGCGCTGATTGCAGGAAACTCTGCTGCCATAAGTCTTGAAGATTTCCTTTATCAGATTATGAACGGATTTACAGCCGGAACTTTAACCTTCTGTTCTCAGAACATTGGCGCTGGAAATACAAAGCGTATAAAAAAAGAAGTTGTGATTTGTGTTCTATGCACGGCAGTAACCGGGCTTATTGCCGGCAGTCTGTTTTATATTTTTGGAAGACAGCTGCTTTCAATTTACACAAAGAATCCTGAGGTAATCGAAGCGGGACTAAGCCGAATGGCTGTTACATACCTGCCGATTTTCATCTGCGGAATTATGCATTGTCTTGGTAACTCAATCCGCGGAATCGGGCACTCGGTTATGCCGGTTATTTCGATTATGCTGGGCTGCTGTGTCTTCCGCGTTTTCTGGATTGGAGTAATTTTCCAGATGCCACAATTTCATTCACCATTTACAATTTTTGTAAGCTATCCGCTCAGCTGGATTATTACAGCGCTTGTGAATCTGATTTTTTATCTTTACTATAAAAAAGATTTAAAATAAATAAAGGAGTTCTGCACATGAATAAATTAGATAATTTTGTAGATGAAAGAGACTTTAAAATTTTAGAGGCCGACAAGTACACCTTTTTTGTTCTCACACGCATTATGACGAGAAATTGCACACTGCTTTTGAGTGACCACAGCCGCATGATTATCTGTTATTCACAGAGCCCTTTTCCTGTATGGATCTGGACAGCAGATGATGTAAGTCAGGAAGAAATGGAAACTGTTTATAAGATTTCTGATAAAAACGGATTTCTCGACGGCAATCACGGTATAAACATGAAATATGAACTTGCTGAATATTTTATAAAGCGGGCTGATGGTGAAGGCAAAAAGCTTTCTATCCTTAAAAATATGTTTGCCTATGATTGTCCAAAACTGGTTGATGAAGCTGTGCTCACAAAGGTAGATGGCGAACCTCATCTGTGTACTCTGAATGATCTAGAAGATGTTACAGATTTTAAGGAAAAATTTCATAATGAACTTCAGCTTGATATGACAGACCGTAACCGTTACAGAAAAGATTCTCAGGCTCTTATCGAAGACGGCCACATGTATCTCTGGAAAAATGCAGATTGTACATATGTTGCAAGCTGTGATTTCAGAGTTACAAACAACATGGCAAGCATTGGTCTTGTTTTTACACTTAAGGATTTCCGCCGTAAACACTACGCAGAAAATCTTGTGTATCAGGTTACTAAAGACGCCGCAAATCAAGGCTATCTTCCAATGCTTTACACCGATGCTGATTATGTTGCTTCAAATTCCTGTTACGTAAAAATCGGCTACATTCTTCGTGGAAAGCTCTGTACTTTAGGCTAAAGTACCAAGTTTTTCTTTCCAGTATTTTTCTTCCATCATCTCAACACCAAGGAACCGGCTGAACCGTTCAAAGGCATCCGAAATTGAAGAAATCATTTCTTCGGTAATTTTTATGTCCGGCTCCCACCACCAGTTTTTGATTTGCAGTGGAGTTTTTCCGCGATTCGGCTCCGGTTCAAAACGTGCAATAAACTGATTTTTATAAAGAACTGGAAGTACATAATAGCCGAACTTACGTTTTGCAGCCGGCGTATAAACCTCCCAGGTATATTCAAAATCAAAGAGTTCCTTTATAAGACCACGGTCCCAGATAAGATTGTCGAGTGGAGCTATAAACTGTGCGACATTCTTCTTTGCTGGTTTTCCAAGATGTATTTCATCTTCTTTACGAATATAAAAAGTTTCTTTTGAACCTTCGATTGAAAGTTCAATTAGCTCGGCCTCTTCTACAAGCTCCCTCAAAACTTGTGTACGCAGTTGTGTATCCTGAACATAAAAGCCAAGCCACTCTCCTCCGTTTTTATTCCATACAAGCCCTACTGCACCAATACGTCTTTTGATATACCACTTTGCAAAATCATAATCTGTTTTAAACGGATCTTTTGCACGAAGAATCTCCTTTGAAAAAAGCCGTTCACTTAAATCATAAACCTTGTGAGTTTTCTGCTTCGAGCTGATTCCAAGCACACCAGAGTGATAAAGATAATCCAGTGCAGCGCTTGAAAGCTTTTTATGTCCCCATTTTCCAGATTCTGCATGTTCACCTATATTTATTTTGTTAGCAGGAAGCGGACCATTCTCACGGATATATTCTGTAATTTCATCGAGAAGCTCTAAAGCTGCCAGCGATTTTCTCCAGGTAAGAATATCCTTTAACTGCTCAACAGTTTTCTGCCTGATTCTTACCATTGACGGATAATCTTCTGTAGGAATAATAGAAATCATTTTATCCGGGGCATCATAAAGCGTACGTTCTTTGTAAAGCAAACTAAATAAATCTTCCGAACGATAGTTAGTTATTCGTGATTGAAGTACAAGATCTGCATTGCGACCGACAACATCCAGCGGATCATACTGAATGCAGCGAACCTTATTCATGTATTCTACAACACCGGGGCTTCCCTTAAGATTTCCATTTTTATTAAGATTTTGATAATTGATGAGAAAATTTCTCGCAGCTTCGTTACTTATTTTAATCATGAGTTTAGTATAACATAAAATCTATGAGATATGTTATAATATATTTTGCAAAATAAAGGAGTTAAAAAAATGAGAAACCGAAGTGTAGTTTTTGTAATCAGAAATAAAAAGATTCTTGTAGAAAAGTTGAACTACCCGAGTGAAGGTAAGGATGATTTTTATTCCATTCCAGGCGGCGGAATTGAAGATGGCGAAACTCCGGAACAGGCCGCTATCCGCGAGCTCAAAGAAGAATGCGGGCTCGATGGAACAATCGTACGCAAACTCTCAGAATTATACAATCACAACAGAACAGAATATGCCTTTGAAGTAAAGGTCCCTGATGATCAGGAAGCAATATTAGGTTATGATCCCGAAGAAGCTGGAAATGAAAATCCACCGCTTAAAGAAGTATTGTGGCTTGGTCTGGACGAGCTTCCCGAAAAAGACCGTGCATTTTTATGGGGTTACGGTCTCATGCAGGTACCAGGCTTTTTCGAAGAAGTAAAAAGTTGGGGCGACGAAATCAGCTATCCTGGAAAATAATTATTTCAAATT
The DNA here is from genome assembly GCA_946407195.1 of uncultured Treponema sp. Lineage (GTDB taxonomy): Bacteria > Spirochaetota > Spirochaetia > Treponematales > Treponemataceae > Treponema_D. Next base: position 12,099 of record CAMJNC010000047.1, read on the forward strand.
CTCATCCATTCTGATGATTGTTTTAATTGTTTTCTCCTAAGTGATACTGATTATATAGGTAATATGTTACCTATATAATATAATGCAACATATTACCTGTCGTAAATTAAGTTTTATTTTACTATATACAATGCTGCTGCAGAGGCCTTGTAATTCTTCGGAATTTCGAGGCCTTCAACATTCATACCGTACCAGTACAGTTCCTGTCGTGGACTCAAAAAACTACAGAGCCAGAAAACATATAACTGATCTATTCTCTCTTTTACGCCACGCATCTCAGGAAGCATAACCTCTTCCATTGCCTTGTCAGTTGCCTGTGCAATTTCTTTTACAATTGGAATCACTGCTCTGGTGATAATCTTTTCAAGTTCAGAAAAAACTTCTTCTGTGAAAACTGGAATCATCGGCTTGTAGCTGTCGCCACATTTTTCTACAACTCCATGCTTTTCAAAATCTTCCAGACACTTTTTCTCTTCCTCTGTAAACTCCCGGTTTATTCCTTTTACAAGATTCAGATAAAAATCGATATTGCCGGAAGTCAGATATCTATTTCTGCCCATCTCTGAAGTTCCCATTCCAATTGCATTTTCTTCAAAACTGCACGGGAAAGGCTTGAAATCAAAAACATTGTTATATCGATAGTTACCTAAATGCTGATAATAAGTTGATGTCTGCGAAAGCCGTCTTTCCAGATGATCATCTTCAATATTTTCATCAGCATAATTATAAGATGCGCAAAGTGAAAAATCATAATTGTGCGTCCGCCAGTCACTATTACTCATTATGACTTCATCAGTTTTTTCAGAATAGTAAGAACGGAATTCTGAAATCATACAGTTGTCGGTCACGGTGTACAAAAACCAGTTTAAGTATGAAAGCTCAAAATCATTTCCGTAAAAATCCAGGGCTGCAATTTTATCCTTCAAAGAAAAAAGCAGGTCGTTGATTTTCTTTGGAATCTCATGCTCTTCGCAAAAGTTGTAACACAAAAGTCCGGCGTCATAATTTTTCTTCAGATGCAGCATCGGAAACAGCGTAAGATATTTTCCGTCTATCTTTTTCATCATCTTTACATTGCAAAAAGAATCTACAGCATCCTGAATATATTCTCGCGGAGTCTGAAGTGCCTCAGAAAGCTCCTCCACAGATTTTGCTTCATCATAACAAAGCAAGGCAAGCTGCTGTCTGAAAATACCGTGCATCTCACGCATTGCTGGGGATGCCCATCCGCAATATGATACCCTGAATTCTGCAGGCGCATATGAAAGCTGTTTTTCTATCTTTTTCATTTCTAATCTCCTCTATTCTGTAAGCAAAACCATGGCTGCACATGACGCATTCTTGCCTTCTGCAAAACGAACCATTTCATTATCAATTGCATACTGCATCAGCATGGAATCCAGACTCTTTATGTCTATCGGAATAACATGCCAGAACGAAGCCCACAAAAGATCATGCCGGATATAAGGCAGTACAACTTTTTCCTCAGCCTTGTAAAGCGCATCATAGTATTCAATTGAAAGCTCTTTGAATTTTTCATGCCAGATTTTGCACCACTTATCTACAAGCGCAAAACTGATAACAGGAACAGTTCCCTTATATCCCTCTGATGTTTTTTCGAGCACTCCATTGTTCATCATATCTGCGACAAAAACTTCTTCTTTTTCTGAAAGAGTCATTTTTGGATTTTTGATAAGCTCAAGATAGAGACCTGCATTACTTCCATTCAGCCAGTCAAGGCGGTCCATATCCAGACTGTAAGAGTGGCCGTCTTTTTCATAATTCATTGTGTTGATTGTATTATGAACTTCAATGTGTCCGTACTTTGGAATATTGTAAATCTCATAATTGTAGCCAGGGCCAATCAACGGTGCAGCAAGCTTTTCTGCTTTCTCCGGTTCATCTTCATACTGACCTGCTAGATAAAAATTTCGCCAGAATCTGTCTGGAAGACCCTTGCCGTATTTTTCACGAAGATAATCACCGCCTGACTTTTTTCCAAACTCTCTGTCTGAACGGATGATAAAATATGGCAGAAGATATTCCCAGTCAAAATCATTTCCATAAAAATCTTCTTTGAGAAAATCCTGCTTCATGCCATTCAGAATCTCAAAAAAGCGTTCAGTGACTTTCAGTTTAGCATTAACTTCGCGGTCAATTTCTCCGGCCTTACGAATTACAGACTTTGGGAAGATTGTAAAATCTGTAAGATACTTTCCTTTTTTTTCTTCAAACAGAACATTTGCCTGCAAAAGCTTTGAAATGCTGTCTTCCAGAAAGAGCTGGGGGATTTCAAGCCGGGCAGCAAGCTGACTCAAGGTCTGACTTTTTTCACGGCACGCAAATAAAATCTGCCTGTCTATAAGAGACGAAATTGCCATCCAGGCCTGTTGTGCATCCAAAAAAAACTCAAGTTCAAAATCAACAATATGATTTTTCTTTTCAGATTTTTCATTTCGATTTTCCATAGTTTCATATTTCTCCTTAAGATTTTTTCGGGCGTCAGATAACCGGCTTGTTACTGTTCCCGTAGGGAGCTCAAGCGCGCTGGCAATTTCTTTTACACTTTGATTTTTGATGTAGAAGCGCACAAGAATATCTCTGTGAATATACGCAAGCCTTGTCATAGATTTAGAAAGCAGGTCCAGTTCTTCCTGTTTGATGTAATCACCAATTGATTTATCAAAACCAAGAAGGCTGTTTTCCATATCATCCAGACTGATTTTTAC
>CAMJNC010000048.1 GCA_946407195.1 uncultured Treponema sp.
TACCGAAATCAGAAAGTGTAGAAGGAGACTCTGCCTCGCAGGCAAGTATAACATTTTTCTTCGAAATAAAATACTTGAAGAACTCTGTAAATTCATCGTTATCAAGCGGAAGTCCATAAAGCAGGACGATTCGTTTGTAATCCTGAATTTTTGCAAAGAATTTGCAGCAGGCAACCAGCTTTGAACTGAAGTTGTTTTTACCGTTTTCATCTTTTGCAAGCTTTTCGGCAATAACAAATAATTCAGGATCTTCAGGAAGTTCTCCCTTCGGCTCACACTCTATTATCTGACTCAAGCCAACTGAGTCGGTAAGTATCTGCGCCTTGCTGTCGAGGACATCCGGATTATCAGCATTATGTGTTGCAAGTTCATTTTCCTCATTCTTGGCAAACAGCTTTTCAAGCTCATCATTAGAAACTGCAGGCTCGCCAGACAAACCAGATTCCGACATAACAGACATAGCTTCTGAAAGCACTTCTGTTTCTTTTTCGCTTACGCCGACATCCTCAGAAAGTGCAGAGCGCTCTTTTTCTTCGCCCATAATATCAGCCAGCATAGAATCAACGGCACTGTTCTGGTTAGCCTTAGGCTTTTCAAATACTGGCTCAGGAGGATTATTCTGAAATTTATCTTCAGCAGCAAAGGCAGCAGGACCAGAAGCTTCTGACTGCTCCTTTACCTGCATAAATTCAGCTTCTTCTGCAGAAGCCCCAATTTCTGCGCTGAAGGTATCGTCCTCTTCAAAATCGTCATCATCAACCTCTGCAAAGCCCGCAGAGATATCATCAGCATTATCTTTAAAGAAGGAAACCGACTGTCCGGCAACACCGTTTACGCTAAGAACAATTCTGTCGCCCTCATCAGCAGCCTCATACAAGCAGCCGTCTTCTTCACCGATATAGAAAAGTCCTGTATCGCCGTCTACACGAAGATTTCGTAAAGCAGTACAGCCTTCAAAAGCATCAGGTGCAACATACTCGAGTCCGGCTGGGAAAACTACACTTTCAAGCGCAGTACAGCCGGCAGCAGCACGAGCTTCTATACGGCGTACAGTTGGTGGAATTACAAGAGATTTAATCGATTTACATCCTTCAAAAACACTTTCCGGCAGAGAAGTAATTCCTGCACGGAACGGAATATCAGGTAAAGCTGCACAATTCTTAAAAAGACCTTCTGAAAAGCTTGAAACGGTATTTGGCATTGTTACCTTTGTAAGTGCGGAACAGCCGGAAAAAAGATATGCAGGCAATTCTGTTACACCAGAAGGCAGTTTAACCTTTTCAAGAGATTTAGAATTTTCAAAAAGAGAGTTTCCAAGCTCCGTTACCGAATCCGGTAATGAGATTGATTCGTATGGACAGTCTGAAAAAACTTCGTCATCAATTCTATGTGCACCAAAAGGCACACGTCCTGTAAAATCCGGAACTGTATCGTCAACACCAAGCACAGTGTGTAAATCTTCAGAATAAAGAAGTCCGTTTTTTTTGATATAAGAGCTCATAAACTTTCCTTAAAATATTGTTTTATACAATTTTATCATAGGAATTGTTATTTGTCATTTAATTATGTTCATGTTATTCTATAAATATGCTGAAAATCTTTTCTATAGAATCAGGAATTGAAAAGCAGATTTTTTACAGCGAAAGCAAGTGGCTGCATCCTATTTTTGAATTTGAGACGTTTCTTGAAACCTACGATGGTCCCCGCGACAATCTGACTGCGTGGGATAGCGCAATCGGTAAGGCGGCTGCTGTTCTCCTTATAAGACTTGGTGTTAAAAAGCTTCACGGTGAGCTGGTAAGCGAACTGGCAGTAAATTATGTTGACAGTGTGCTTGGTGGCGGAAAAATAACCTGGAATACGCTGATTGAAAGGCTTATGTGCCAGACTGAAGATCAACTCGAAAGCCTGACTGATTCTGATGAAATGTATTATCTTTTGCGTCAGCGGGCTAAGCTCGTGCTTGGAGTACCAGTAAGCATTAATAATCTTTCTTTTAAATACGGAAAAATTGACAAGCTGAATCTTGAAGTTCCGGCTGGCGGCCGCCTTATGATTCTTGGCGAGAATGGTACGGGAAAAACTACCCTGCTGCGGTTGATTTGCGGAATATATAAGCCTGAACGTGATGCTGGAGCTGAAAAAGCGATGTCCGGCAGCATTCTGATTGACGGGAAGCCTGTTAATCAGCTGCCAAAATACGCTATTGGCTATATTCCCCAGCTTTCGGAGCTGCAGGAAGAACAGAATTTTGATTTAACTGTGGAAGAGGTTGTGGGTCTTGGCGTTCACGGTAAAATGCAGCGTGGGGAACGTAAGGTGGCCGTGCTGCAGGCTATGAGACGGACCGGCTGTGAAAAGCTTGCCGGCCGAAAATTTTCTGTGCTAAGCGGCGGTGAAAAACAAAAAGTTTCTCTGGCACGTTGTCTTGCCCAGAAAGCACGACTTCTTTTGCTTGATGAACCAACAGCAAATCTCGATAAGGATAACCGTCACATGGTAATCAATATCCTTCATTCTCTTTCAATTTCCGAAATCCCTACAATTATAATGGTAACTCATGACAAGGAGCTTACATCTCTTAAAAAATGGGAGGTATTCAACCTTGGATAAACTCGAAAGACTTGCACTTCTTTTTTCTCTTGCTCCCGTTATGAAGGGCTTTATTGCCATGAGCATAAGCGGCGCTGTTTTCCCCCTTTGCGGAGTTATGGTACTGCGTCTGAATCTTGTGCCAATGCGCTATATGCTTATGCATGGTGTAATTTTAGGCGGTGCAATTGCAATGGCTCTTGATGTACCGCTTTTACCCGTAACCATAACCGTAAACCTTATTCTTGTTTTTATGATGCTGCTGATGACAAACGACGGCACCGGTCGAAACTTTGGCGGAACCAGTGCCGCTACAATGGTTTTGAGTATGGCTCTTGCTTCGCTGATTATGCACGTAGCTGATGTTCCTGCAAAGGATACGCTCGACCTTTTATGGGGAAGTCCATTTGCTTTAAGTCTGTTAGATATCATCTCTTTAAGCATCTTAGCTCTCGTACTGCTTTTGTACGTAACCTTAAACTTCAGGAATATCAAAAACCTGTTTTTCAGTAAAGAAATTTCTATGAGTCTGGGAATCAGGGTAAGGCTTCATAATACCATTATGGTAATTCTGATTGCGGCAGTTGTTGCAGTTGCAATGAAGCTGCTTGGTGCCTTTCTTATTGATTCTCTTTTGATTCTTCCGGTAATGTGCGCTGCTCCATTCCTCAAAAAAACTAATCACAATGGAATCCGCTCACTTTTTATCGGAAGCAGTATTACAGGATTTATTCTTTCGGTTACAGGTTATATTATAGCTGTTGCCGCAGATTTTCCACCGGCCGGTACAATTGCAGTTCTCGCCGGAATACTATTTTTTATAGGAAGGATTATAAAATGAAAATCCAGAAAAAACTTAGCGTAGCTTTAGCTGCATTATTGTTTGCTACAAGCTTATGGGCAGCTCCTGTAAAAGTTGTAGCTTCAACTTCCTGGGCTGCAGCCTTTGCCGACATTGCAGGAGCAGATGAAGTTGAAAGCATTGCACCTGTAAATCTCCGCCATCCGCCAGAGTATGAAATTACTGTAAGCGATGTTCAGAAAATCAGTGAATCAGAGGTATTCATTTATGCCGGCTTTGAGCGTATGATGAAAACTCTTGGAACCAAGGTTGCTAATCAGGGTGTTAGTGTTCAGGTTGTTCTGGACAATTCTCTTGCAACCGTAAACGAATCTACCTTAAAAATTGCTCAGGCACTTGGAACAGAAGATATTCAGAAGGTTCGTTATGCAGAATATGAAAAGCTTGTAAAAGACGGTCAGAAAAAGGCACTCAAGAAAAAGCTGAATAAAAAGAAGGTTCTCTGCAACAAAAATCAGACTTACCTTGCTAAAGAACTTGGTCTTGAAATAGTCGGAATTTTTGGACCTGGTCCTGTTTCAGCTGAAGAGTTGCTTAACGCCAAAAAGGCAGGGTACGATCTCATCATTGATAATATCCATAACCCTACAGGAAAGCCTGTTACAGAGGTTCTTCCAAAAGCAAAATACATTGTATGGCGCAACTTCCCGGAAGCCGTTGAACACGACGCTCTTAAGAAGGTTGTAAAAGAAAATATTGAATTATTACTTGCTGAGTTTTAATTCAAAAGAATCGACAAGGGCAATCCATGACGCTTCAATTACGTCGGAAGATACCCCCACTGTAGTCCAGCTGTTCTGTCCGTCGGTACTTTCAATAATTACACGTACACGGGCAGCAGTTGCAGACTTAGAATCCAGAACACGTACCTTATAATCTACCAGTCTGAAATTTGAAACAACCGGATAGAATTTTTCCAGAGCTTTACGAAGCGCAATATCAAGAGCGTTGACAGGACCGTCTCCCTCACCCGCCGTAATTTCTATAGCACCATCAACTTCAACCTTAATCTGAGCACAACAGCAAACGCCCTCTTCTGGTCGCGGATTAGAACCTGTTGTCTGATAGTAATGCAACTTAAAAAACGGTTTATACTGTCCTAAAAGCTTTCGTACCAGAAGCTCAAAGCTACCGTCTGCACCTTCAAACTGATATCCGCGCGACTCAAGCTCTTTTACCTTTTCCATCAGCTCTGCAACAATAGGATCGTTTCTTTTTACATTCGGTGCAAAACGGCGGATTTTTTCAAGAATCATGCTGCGGCCGGCAACCTCGCTCATAAGGAACACGCGTGTATTACCAACTGTTTCCGGCGTAATATGCTCATAAGCAAACGGATTTTTCAGAACGGCATCTATATGCATTCCTGCCTTGTGTGCAAAAGCATCTTTACCAACATAAGGCGACTGAGGATTTACGCGGATGTTTGTAAGCTCAGCAACCCTCTTACAGATTGCTGTAAGATTTTTTATGCTTTCTTCTGGCACACACTGATAGCCCATTTTTATCTGAAGATTTGGAATTATTGTAGAAAGATTTGCATTACCTGTTCGTTCGCCAAAACCAAGCAAAACTCCCTGTACATGTGTAGCACCTTCCTTTACGGCAACAAGAGAATTTGCAACGGCAAGACCGCAGTCGTTATGAGTATGAATTCCAACAGTAACTTTTTTGCCGTAGAGTTTTACAACCTCAGCAACGGCACGGCGGCATTCATCAATCATAAAGCCACCCTTTGTTTCACAGAGGCTCAGTACACTGGCCCCACCCTCTACAGCTGCCTTTAAGGTTTCAAGTGCGTAAGCCTTGTCTTCTTCGTAGGCTGTAAAAAAGTGTTCTGCATCGTAAATTACCTTGCGGCCATTCTGTACTAAAAAGGCGCAGGATTCGCGGATCATTTTGAGATTTTCTTCTGGAGTGGTTTTTAAAATATCTGTTACCTGGAAGGTCCACGACTTACCAAAAATTACAACTGTCTGGGTTCCGGCAGCAAGAAGACTTTTGAGATTCGCATCATCTTCGCAGCGGCAGTTTTTACGGCGTGTTGAACCAAAAGCACAAACCTGTGCATTCTTAAACTGTACTTCTGAGACCGCTTTAAAAAATTCCATATCCTTAGGATTCGACCCTGGATTTCCAGCTTCGATGTAAGTTACTCCAAGCTCATCGAGCTCACGGCAAATGTGAAGCTTGTCCTGTACAGAAAAGCTTATACCCTCGCCCTGAGCACCATCGCGTAATGTCGAATCAAGAATCTCAATTTTCTTCATGCGTTAATTATGGAAGAAATATAAGGGTTTTGCAAGTGGGGTTACTTTATAAAGAACTCGACAGAGTTTTTATAGCAGATATTCCTTACGAGTTCTCCAAGAGCCTCTTCCTGCCATGGGAACTCACCGGCTTCTACAAGAGAACCGACGTAGTTACACAAAATACGGCGGAAATATTCATGACGCGGATACGAAAGGAAGCTGCGGCTGTCTGTAAGCATTCCCACATAGCTGCCTAGAGGAGCGGTACGCGCATAAACGCGTATCTGCTCTTCAATTCCGTCCTTGTGATCGTTAAACCACCAGGCAGGACCAAACTGACAGTTGCGGAAGTTTGCCGCCATTGTAGCAAGTGCTTCGTTGTCCTTTGGATTAAGATTATAAAGAATTGTCTTTGCACCTGGCACAGCAGAATAAATTGCATTGAGAACTGCACCAAGCTGAGGAGCAAAATTAAAATCGTTAAGGCTGTCTTCGCCGATATTTTTTCCGGCAGTATTCAGCATAGCCCAGTTATTATCGCGAAGGGCTCCGATATGAATCTGCATTACAAAGCCCTTCTGCGCATAAAGCTTTCCGAGCTCTGTAAGTACCAATCCCTTGTATTGAGCAATTTCATCCGGACGAAGTTTTTTACCAATCCAGGCTTTTTCGAAAATATAATTTACATCATCATATTTAGCTGGAAGATAGAAATCCCCCTCAAGTGAGTGGTCACTAACAACAGAACCGTTTTCCTTAAAGAAATCCATGCGGCGTCCAAGAGCAGCAATCATATCATTAATGGAAGTAAATCTTGTACCGTCCATTTTCTGAAGGCGGCTGATGTAATCTGCATAAGCAGGATTTTCCGGCGACAAAGGAATGTCCGGGCGGAAGGATGGACGAACCTTACAGTTTTTCCAGTCAGCGGCTATTTTTTTGTGCCACTCAAGACTGTCGAGCGGATCATCGGTTGTACAAAGCTCGCACACTCCAAGTTTTTCAAGTAATCCGCGAGGAGCAAATTCCGGCTTTGAAAGAAGCGCGTTACATTTATCCCAGATTTCGCGTGCATTTGCTTCGGTTACTGGCTCTGTAATTCCAAAATAACGCTTAAGCTCAAGATGGCTCCAGTGGTAAAGCGGATTTCCAGGACAGAGCTTAAGAGTTCGCACAAAAGCAAGATAGCGCTCGTAATCAAAGTCGGCGGAGGTTTCATTTACCGAACCGTCTTTGTTCAGATGTCCGGTAATAAGCTTTTCATCAACACCTGCTGCACGCATTGCACGCCACTTGTAATGGTCATGGTCAAGCCACGCATTTGCAAGATTTCCGAGCGTTTTATTCTCGAAAATCTCCTGCGGACTCAAATGGTTATGAAAATCAAAAATCGGCTGATTTTCTGCATATTTATGATATAAAATCTGAGCTGGTTCGCTCTGCAAAAGGAAGTTTTCATCTAAAAAGTTTTTCATGAATTCTAGTATACCAATATTAGTAAAAAGCGCAAGAGACTGGAACATATCCTAGAACATATACATCGCAGTAAGCGAACCAAAAAATCCTTTATAAAAAGACGATACTGTCTCATCATCAATACGATTTGTACCGTTAAAATTATAGCCACACCTGAGTGTTACTAAAGTAACACTAACCTCGCCGTAAACAGAATAATACTGAAATCCGTATTTTATCCTGTCACGAAGAACTGTATTTGAAACTGTATTCATTATACCGGCAGAAATATAAATCATATCCTTAGTTTTTGTCTCAAGAAACGGATAGTACACCAGAGCACAATCAAAGGTTATATCACGTGCAGATTTGAATCCGGCCAATCCACAGTTTCCCTTAAACCGCACCATTGCCTCTGGAAAAAGTGTAAGCGACAACGACGGCAGTCCCAGGAGTGAGACCGAAGCATCAACTATATCATTTTTATAATTGAAGCTGAAAACCGGAAGCGGCAGACAGTAGAGATTCAGATCTTTAATTTTAAGACCAAGATCCCCTACTATAATTCCAGCTCCAAATACGAATGAAATGTTGTCTGTTTTTACAAGCTGCCGTGTATACATTACACCACCGTTCACAGCCTGAATACTCGAAAAAGGAATTTCTCCTTCTGAATTAACTATACCCACAAAGCTGTTTTTTCCGAAGGTATAGGAACCAAAAAGATTTATGCTGTGGGTATTCTTTACGCCGTCTGATCCAAGTGGCTGCATATGATGATTTAGTGCATAACCGGCAGCAAGTACTAATCCATCAGAAGAAGGATCTTCAAGATTCTCTACACACATGTACTGAAGGGCTGCTGACGGCGAAAGAACAAAATCTTTTTCGTCAGTCTGAAGCATCTGGAACCCCAGCATCGGAACCACATGTTTTTTAGTCTGTGCTGTCAAAACAGCTTCGGCAAATAAAAGAATTACGCTAACAAAAAAGATTTTCTTCATAATTATACAACTCCCTCTATTCAAGAATATGTCCAATGTGGCGTTTTTCAAAGAACATGTCTTTGTTTGTAAGCACAATGATTACGGCTGCAATCAGTACAAAGAATGATTCAATACATTTTGTAGGCTGTGTCATTGCAATTTTTTCCTGCATTGTATTTACAAAAAGATGGAAGAGAATACTTGCAAGCATGCTTCGTCCGTTCTTTACATAAACCCAGGTTGTGATAAAGCCCATAGGAATTGTTGACGCCATAAAGTTTATCATAAACCAAGGACTCATCTGACGAATTGCAATGTGATAGGTTCCTGGAATCCAGAAGAGAGGAAGGTGCCAGATTGCCCAGATAAAACCGAATATGACTGATTCCTTAAACCAGCTGTGATACTCGGCAATGGAATCTTCACCATATCCACGCCAGCCTACTTCCTCAAGAATTGCGGCAAGAGAGATTGTTGCAAAAGCACCAAAAAGTCCCGGACCATCAAACGTAAAGCCTTCAATAACTGAAAACTGATCGAGTGATTCGCCAAACAAAACTGAAGTAAGAATTGAACAGCAGATAATTACCGACATAATCAGAAAGCCGCCGATGATGTACTGTGGCTTAAGCTTCCAGAAGTTACAAATCTTTCTTTTGAAATCTTTTTTAAGGGCATCACTTTTTGAAGTAAATACTGTGATGATAGCAAGGGTTGCAGGGCTGATTACTCCGAGTATCATTCCAATTGAACAGGTGAGCCCGTCATTAAAACAAATTGCAAAGAGCCAGAAAGCCCATGTAAAAAGATAAACGAGTGCATAAAAGCGTTTTGGTCTGTAAACATATTTTGTCTGTTCCATAATTAAATCTCCTTACAAGGCCGTGTTTCGTCCGACCTTGTACCCGAATCATAGTGCCACTTCTCCAATTACAACAGAAACTATGCATTACAAACCTCAAAATTCATGCTACTTATCGTAGCATTTATGTAGAATTGCCGTATTTTACGCTGTATAATTGAATTATGAAGTCATTTTACTCAAAAAAGTTCTTACTTTTCATTCGCCTTGCATCTATCATCTTTATTGGCATCCTTTTATACCTCACCGGCCACGCTGTTTACGACGTTTTCTTTCAGAAGGACTATTTATGCTTAGCCGGACTTATATGCGGACCTCTGAGCATTGCAATTTTAATTTTTGTTGTAATTCATCCGACAAAACTTGCTCTGTTTGTTCCACCGCTTATTTTTTATTCAATAACAAATGCTATTGGAAATGCAAACCCGGCCTTCCCTATTATTTTTCTGGAGCTGGCTGCCGTGCTTTTGTGGATTCGCGGATTTTTTAAAACACACAAGGCGCTTAAGATTTTGGGACTCGTTTTGATTTATATTATTCCACTTCTTCTTTATCTGCGTTTTGGCTTTGCATATTTTGCAGGAAAGTGTCTGGATATCCTGCAACTGCTGCTTACAAGTCTTTGTATCATTTACATCATGTATGAATATATGAAGGCTCAGTCTCTGACTGCAAAGGACAAGATTTTGAATCTTGCCGATTATCCCGAAACTACTGAGCGTGATGCAAAGTGGCTCAGTCTTGTACAGCAAGGTGTTAAATACGAAGCGATCGCCATTGACTATGAACTGACTCTGGGCACTGTTCAAAACAGACTCAACAAAATCTATCATATTCTTGAAACAGGCGACCGCATAGGCTTTCTTTCAATTTACTCAAATGCCAAAATCATTTTCAAAAAATAAATTACTCCCCCTGCAAACGCAATTGCAGCTCCAGTTATCAATACAATATACAAATCTGTAACAAACAGACGCACAACCCAAAGTGGTGTTGAAATAAAAAGCTGCGTAAAGCTTAAAAGCAACACTGGCCAGACAACACCACCTGCAATAGTGAGCAGCATATTTAATTTTGATTTAATTGCCATAATCAGAACTAAAAACGACAAAGCAATTATCAGACAATGAATTACATTCAAACCAATATGAAACAGAACATATTTTTTGTGATTTATTTTTTCAGGCTCCTCACCATTTAGAATTTCTATAGTTTCAAAAACAACATCATTCATAAGGCTGTTCATAACAAGATAGTCACTGGCATTTACCATAAAGCAGACAGCAAGCCTTTTTCCTGGAAGAATATACTGGAAGGTAATTCCATTCTCAACTTGCCCGGCATGGAATATAATTGTCTGACCTTTCCAGTTCAGGCAGTTCCAGCCCATTCCGTAATTTAAATCGTACTGCTTATCACCTTCACTTACATTTTTATACCACATGGTATTTATATTCTGAGCAGAAAGAAGCTGATTTTCTGAGTTCTCCAGGCCACGCGTCTTCCCGCCGTTCAGATACATTCTCAAATACTTTGCGTGGTCATGAGGTGTAGTCGCAATATAACCCGCCGGCTCATGAAACCAGGATTTCTCCACCGGAAAAACCGCCTCTTCGTGCTTAAAAAATCCAAAGTAATTACGGTTACCCAGGAGCAGCTTCGGACTATCCTTTACAGCCCAGGCATTCGCACGTGAATCAGCCATACCGAGCGGCACAAAAACATTCTGCTGAATATAAGCTTCATAAGTCTGACCACTTGCCGCCTCTACAATCTTACCAAGCAAATCATAATTCACATTTGCATATTCATATTTTCCATAGGATTTTTTTTGTCTTACATTGTGAAGCTTTGCATGAGTATCAAAACCTGTTGTCTGATTCAAAAGTGCAAGCACTGTTACAGGCTTTTCAAACTTATAATCCGGCAGATAAACCGAAATATCATCCTCAAGCTTTACAAGCCCCTTCTCCACCAGCTGCATGACACAAAGCGCAGTGTAAGACTTACTCATCGAACCGATATAAAACTGCTGATCAAGACTGGTACACTCGCCGAAAGCCTTTTCAAAAAGCGCCCCATCCTGATTTGTGATTACGCAAGCCATTCCCGGAACATGACAAGCCTTTACAACTTCATCAAGGTAAGTTTCGATCTTCTGAAAGCGTTCATCCGCACGAACCTCAGCCGATGCAGCCATCACACCTGTAAGAGCCATCACAAAAATCAAAAGTAATTTCTTCATAGAAAACCTCACGCCGCCAATAATACCGCATTCAGAAAAGAATACAATATTAAAGTGAGGTACCTAATATGCATTTATGAGGGAGTTAACATCTAATTTGCATCAAAAAAATCCAGAATAACAGAATTACCGTCTATTCCATTTATCCGTTCGGTAGGCCAGAAGTGGTGACTGTCTTTTACAAGCAGATGCCACACCTGGCTTTCTTTTTTCGGAGAAGTCCATTTTGTAAGAGTTGAGCCACGGGCAAGAGTTTCTGTAGTGATATTTTTCAAACCGTTCGAGGCTGCCCAGTAATCCATTACATCTTCAATGGCCGGGTCACGGGCGTGGCTTACAGTGCCGTCAAATCTTTTTGGAACTACATCATCAAACTCGCCAGTAATCTGCATAAAACCGACATGATTTTTACGGTTTCTGTTTTTCCAGATTTTTTCAGGCATTTTACCGGCAACACTTACAGCTGCACAAAAGGTATCGCCTGCCTCCATTGCAAGCCGGTGAGCCATAAAAGCACCATTCGAAAAACCGGCAGCAAAGGTACGTTCTTTATCAAAACCATATTCGTTCTGAAGATATTCTGTAAGCGCAACTATAAACTCAACATCAGGATTTCCATCGGCCGCAATTCCCGAGTTCCAGCCGAGGCCGCCTGACTTTTCATATTTACTGATTGAGCCTGTAACATAAACCGCCGCATAACCGCGCGTATTTGCTGTCTTATGAAACTCTGTCGTAAAACGCATATGGTCTGCAGTATTGCTGTAACCGTGAAGAAGAATTACAAGCGGAGCCCCTGCAGACTGTGCAGGAAGTTCAACAATAAAATCATGTTCTATGCCGTCAAAGGAGCAGGTAAAAGTATTGCTGTTAATCTGATTGATATTCTCAAGCGTTATTTTTGCAGAGACATTTTTTCCCTTACAACCGGTAAGTAGAAATACAGCGATTAATGAGAAAATGATGATTTTTAATTTCCGCATGAATTAATTATAACTCAGAAAGCACTTTTCTTACAGCACCATTTCCTGCATTAAGCTGTGCAAAGTATGACTTTACTGTGTCTGCAAGACCGGCCTCGAAGAGATCTACGCCGAAAATTTCTTTACGGTGCAGAAGAGAATCTATATCTTCAGGCACATACTTTCTGCACTCTTCCAGCAGCGGATCCGGGCTGAGCTCAAACGGATTACCGTCATCACCAATACCTGTGAGATAGCGAAGCCACAAAGCAAATACAAGAGGAACAACCTTAAGGTCAGAAACTTTAAGTTCGTTCGGGCGTGCAAGGTAGCCCTTAATAGTCTCGCCAAAACGAATGCTCAGCTTCTGGCTTGTATCGCACGCAATGCGCTGTGGAGTATCAGGCATAAAAGGATTTGGAATACGGATGTTTACAACCTCGTCAATAAAGTCACGTGGCTTAATAATTCCAGGATCAACTACAACAGGAAGTCCTTCTTCGTAACCAAGTCTCTTAACCAGACGAAGTAAATCTGCATCCTTCATTTCATCAGCAATCAGGGTGTAGCCAAGTAAGCAGCCGCTAACAGCAAGGAAGGTATGAAGAGGATTCAGACAGGTGCAGACCTTCATCTTTTCTACCTTGTCTACGGTTGCACGGTCTGTAAAGTAGAGACCAGCCTTTTCGAGTTCAGGGCGTCCGTTAGGGAAGCTGTCTTCAATAACAAGATACTGACACTCCTCTGCGTTTACAAATGGAGCAACGTAAGTTTTCTTGCTTGTGATTACAGGCTCAAGCTGCTCGATTCCATCATCGGAAAGAATCTTTTCAATTTTTGCATCCGGGCGTGGAGTGATTTTATCAATCATTGTCCATGGGAAGCTTACCTTAGAATTGTTGTTTACATAGTCAAGGAAGCCAGGCTTACAAACGCCGCGGTTTTCCCATTCAGTTGCAAACTCATTTACAGCAGCATACAATTTGTCACCATTGTGAGAACAGTTGTCCATGCTGACCATAGCAACAGGGAGTTCTCCGTTTACATAACGTTCATGGAGTAAAGTTACTACCTTACCAATATATGACTTAGGCAGAACAGGACCAGCCGCAAAATCATCTTCTACACCAGGCATCATAACACCTGCTGCATTTTTCAAAAGATAGCCTTTTTCTGTAATTGTAAAAGTAACCATCTGAAGAGACGGATTACGGAAAATCTCAAGCAGGCGTGCCCAGTCCTTTTCGTTATCGCTGTCGGCAGCAAGAGATTCCATAATAGAACCTACTACAGTTTTTTCAACTGAACCGCTGGACTTCAAGGTAACAAGAGCACCGATATTATCGTGAGGGCGATACATTTTTTCTATGATTTCATAATCATAGCCTTCTGCAACAACAAGACCGCGGTCAAGCACACCCTTATTCAAAAGCTCCTGAACAACGTTAGCCTGGAATGCACGGAAAATGTTTCCAGCACCAAAATGAATCCAGAACGGCTCTGCTTTTGTAGCAGCTTCAACTGCTGCACGGTCAAATTTCGGAAGAGAGTATCCTTTACTCTCCCACTCCTCAGTATTTTTGATTCCTTCAATTGTCAGTTTCATATTTGCCTCGTAAAAAACGGTGGCTTATTCAACCACCGTTTAAAAACTATTTTTTCACCTTAGCGGTACAATTTCACACCACTGCGGTCAATTGACTTTTCACAGGCTTCCCAAAGGCCCTGAAGATAAGTTGCTCCAAGAGCACGGTCATACAAGCCGTAGCCAGGCATAGCCTTTTCGCCCCATATCATTCGTCCGTGATCAGGACGGATAACACCATCAAAACCAGTTTCGTACAGGGTCTTAACAATCTTGAACATATCAAAAGAACCAGTACTTGAAAGATGAGCCGATTCCTGGAAGTCGAGAACAGGATCATCAATTGCAGTATTAAATTTAAGGTTACGAACGTGTGCAAAGTGAATGCGCCCCTGAGCAGCCTTAATGAATTCGCAAAGGTCATTCTTGCGGTTGGTACCATACGAACCGGTACAGAAGGTCAAACCGTTATGAGGATTGTCTACAGCCTTAAGCATGCGGCAAACCTTATCCTGACTTGTGATAATGCGAGGAAGACCAAATACAGGCCATGCAGGATCATCCGGATGAATTGCCATATCAATATTGTATTTATCGCAGACAGGCATAATTGCGTTGAGGAAGTATACGAGATTATTGAAAAGCTTTTCCTCGTCCACGCTCTTATACATTTCAAAAAGTTCTTTAACGCGAGCCATGCGCTCAGGCTCCCAGCCAGGAAGAATAAATCCGTTTGAATCCTTATCAATAGAAGCAAACATTTCTTCCGGTTTTACGCCGTCAATAGCCTTAGAGTTGTAAGCAAGAACAGTAGAGCCGTCCTCGCAAACGCGTGCAAGCTCCGAACGGGTCCAGTCAAACACAGGCATAAAGTTGTAACAAACCATGTGAATGTCTTCCTGACCAAGACGCTCCAGAGTTTTAATGTAGTTTTCGATATACTTATCGCGGTCGCCGCCGCCAATTTTAATGTCGT
>CAMJNC010000049.1 GCA_946407195.1 uncultured Treponema sp.
AATATGGATGACGGCGAACCTTTTCTGTAAGCACACCACCCTCTTCGTAACCAACGTATCCTGGAGGCGCTCCAACGAGGCGGCTTGCCGTATGCTTTTCCATATAGTCTGACATATCAATTCGGATTAAAGATTCTTCGCTTCCAAAAAGATATTTAGCAAGAGCCTTTGCAAGCTGAGTTTTACCAACACCTGTAGGTCCTAAGAAAATAAAACTACCGACCGGATGTTTTGGAGAAGAAATACCAGCACGGGCACGGCGGATTGCACCGGAAATTACGCTTACGGCAGAGTTCTGACCAATTACTGTATTGTGAAGCTCGTCTTCCATGTGAACAATACGTTCTGCTTCGGAAGAAGAAAGACGCTCTACAGGAACACCAGTCATCTCGGAAATTATATGTTCAACATCAGAAACGCTTACACGCTTTGTACCGCTTGAGCCGTTCTTTTTCCACAAGTCGCTGTAAACATTGAGGCGACGTTTGAGGTCAATTACCTTATCGCGGACAAGAGCTGCACTTTCATAATCCTGATTTTTTACAAGCGCTGTTTTTTCTTCAATCAGCTGGCTGATATTTTTTTCAAGCTCTGCAAGTTCTGTAGGGCGTGCTTCTTCCTGAATCTTTTTTGCAGCTCCTGCTTCATCAAGAATATCAATTGCCTTATCCGGCAAAACCTTTTCCGGAATATAGCGGCGGCTGAGTTTTACAATAGCAGGAATTACTGCTTCATCATAAATAACTCTGTGATAGTTTTCATATTTAGTTTTAATTCCGTTGAGAATCTCTTCTGTTTCTTCATCGCCAGGTTCTTCGACCTTAACTACCTGGAAGCGGCGTTCAAGAGCAAGATCCTTTTCGATATGCTTTGTATATTCCTTTGTAGTTGTTGCACCAATTATCTGGATTTCACCACGGGAAAGAGCCGGCTTCATGATGTTGGAAGCATCCATTGTTCCTTCCGGTCCACCAGCTCCAATGATTGTATGAAGCTCATCGATAAACAGGATTATGTCTTTATTATCCTGAAGCTCCTTCATCATTTTTTTCATGCGCTCTTCAAATTCACCGCGGTACTTGGTACCTGCAACAATTGCGGCAAGGTCGAGCGACAAAATGCGTTTATTCAAAAGACCTTCAGGAACTTTACCAGCGGCAATGTGCTGTGCGAGTCCTTCTACAATTGCAGTTTTACCAACTCCAGGTTCTCCTGTAAGAACCGGGTTATTTTTGGTGCGACGTGAAAGAATCTGAATTACACGGTGTATTTCTTTATCGCGTCCTACAACAGGATCGTCTTTATTTTCACGGGCAAGCTTTGTTAAGTCGCGGCTGTATTCTGCAAGGAAAGACTGCTTTTGTCCTGCATTTGATTTATCTGCCGGCTGCTTTTTTTCAGTTTTCTTTTCTTCGAATACACCGAAAAGTCCACCACCAGCATCGTCATTTAAAAGCGAACGGAATACAGAATCAACAAGATTTTCTGCTTCCTTCTGACGGATAGAAGAACCTCCATCAGATTGAAGCTCCATTACTGTAAAACGAAGGTCCATGATTGTATAACCTTCGTCGCTGAAAAATCTTGCAGCCACACTGCCTTCATCGCGAACGGCTGCTAAGAGAAGATGTTCTGTACCAATATAATTATTATGTAAAGCTGAAGATTCAATATCAGCAATATCTATCATAAACTGATAGCGGCGGCTCTTAGGAATTGAATCGAGAGTCGGAGAGCTTATATCGTCGCGGAAATAAGTTTCTACCGACTGCTGCAATTTGTCTGCATCAAGTCCAAGCTCCGAAATTGCAGTATATCCAAGTCCTTCCTTTGATTTTAAGATTGCAAGGAGCACGTGCTCTGGTAAAAGCTGAGTGCTGCCGAGTTTTCTGGCTTCATCCTGTGCCAGCACCATCAAGATTTTTTTTGCTCTAGGAGACAGGTTTTTCATTAACAATTCCCTCAAAGGCCTGCTGAATTACAATAGTTCTGAGTCTTTTTATCTGCAGTGCTTCGCTTGTTTTTACGTCATCCTCAAAGGTAAACGCAAAATTGTCGCAAAGGTACTTCAAATGGCCGTCCTTAACCCGGTAATAAAGCCCGTTAAGCTCGTTTTCTGTAATACCCTTTACAAGCTTAAGCTGAAGTCCCCACTTAACCGCAGAAATTATACTCACAGCCTCCTCATAGGAAAGAAGCAGCGAATACATTGCCCGCGCGTAGCTCTGCTTAAAAAAATTCAAGACTACTGTAGGATTATTATCGGCAAAATTTGACCGAATCTTGCGTTCTGTTTTTAAAATAACGCTTGCAACCGACTGAATTACGGCCATCTGGTCTAATTCTGTGCCTTCTGCAGAGCTTGTTGTCGTGATATCGAAAAGACAGTTGGAAAAATCAGCTATCTGCTCACTTTTGAAAACCGGTCTTATTGAAAGCTTTTTTTCACGAATCATTGAAACTACCGACTCAAACTGGCCCGAAAGCACGATGGAAGGAATAAAAAGCCGTACAGTAAACTTAAGACCGGTTCCGCAGTCCTTTATAAAAGAAGTAAGATACCCGAAATCGATATTTGCGGCAAACTGAAGCTTATTCTGAAGAAATTCGTCTACTTTATAGACCTTTTCCATCACTTTTTCACAGTCGAGCCCCGAAACAAAGGCCGAAATCTTAAGATGGTCGCTTTCGTTTACAAGGCAGGAAGTGCTTTCATCGCCATAATTGATTACAACAGCAGAACAATCCTCTTTTATAATGTTTTTATCGCTTAAAATCTGACGTCCAGGCCCGGAAATCTGGCTCATATCAATAAAATGCCAGCCCTCAACACCGCTAAACGCATCATAAGCGAGAGCCTGAACGCGGGCTTTGTCATCTTCTGTCATTTTTGAAGAAAATGGAAAATCAGCGAGGTTTCTGATAAGACGGGCACGGGTAGAAATGATTACATCGTCGTTTTTTCCAGGCTCTGCAAACCAGGCAGACGTTCCCGAGGTACCGGATTTTGCTGTAGTGCCGGACTTTACATTGCTGCCGGCTTCCTTCCCGTTATTCTTGTCCTGTTTTCGTGTCCGTGCCATGATTCAAAACCTTAAGATAGTCTCTGTACAAAGCCGCCTTCTCATAATCCTCGGCAGCAACCGCTTCTTCAAGCTTAATCTGCATGGTCATGCGGTCTACAAGGGTCGAACGGTAGCCTTTGAGGCGTTTTGGAAGAGAGCCCTTGTATTCACCGGTAATTCCATAGCTTTCGAGAGTTTTACGGAATTCATCAGCGAAGGTATAATAGCACTCCGCACAACCGATTTTCTGAGACTTAGCAATCTGATCAAAGGTGCATCCGCACACACTGCAGCATTTCATACAGTTTACCGATTAAACTAGTTTTTGCGTAAAATATCAAGAGGTTTTTCGCGGCCAGCCTTACGTGAAGGCAGATACGAAACCAGAACCGAAAGCAGCAAAACTGCCACCGCTATAAGGATAACCTGATTTACAGGAATTTCAACTGGAATTTCACTCAAATAATAGGCCGGATCCATAAGATGAACCTCGCCTCCTCCGCCTATTGCACTAAACCAGTTTACAAGGCGTTCAAGACCATGAACAATCTGATTACTGAAAATTGTAAGCACGATTCCAACCGGAAGTCCCAGTACAAGCCCGCCTGCTCCGCATGAAAGTGCCGCAAGCAGAAAGGCAAAGGTGATTCCGCGAGGAGTTGCGCCGATACTTTTAAGAATTGCTATTTCCTTCTGGCGTTCCATAACAAGCATTACAATTGCAGAAGAAATATTTATAGTTGCAACAAGCACAATCAGCATCATGACAAATACAAGCATAACCTTAGTTGAAGAAAAGTTTTCGAATTCCGCGGTGTGAATCTGGTCCCAGCGGTATACATTTGCATAACGGCCAAAGCTGTCTGCAAGGCGTTTTTGAACGGCAACAAGCTCCGGAGAAAAAGCATCTGTTGTTTCTATCATGACATTATAAGTGGCACTTTCCATTGAAAGCGAAGAATAGGCAGCTTCAAGCGGAATAAATACCCAGAACTGGTCTAGCTCCTGATAGCCCGAAGATACAACGGCTACAATACGGAAGCTCGAAAGCTTTGGCACAATTTTATCTCCGGCAGTACGGGTAGTTATAATTCTAAACGTATCGCCGGTGTGAAGCTCCAGGTCTTCGGCCATCTTTTTGCCTATTACAACCGGCGGCCGTTTTTCGTTTTCATCCGGATTTACAAAGGCAGCAAGGTCTCCCTCACAAATTTCAAAAAGCTTTGCAAAGGATTTATTTCTTACAAAAATATCTGTTTCAAGTGCACGGAGCTCTATTCCGCTGCGGCTGTTTTTTCCTGCGGCGAGTGCAGAGATTTCTACCTCAGGATACACTCCGGTAACACCTCGCACACTGCAGACTTCATCTGCATATTTAATAAATGCTTCGGCTGTCTGAACCTTGCTTATATTGGGTGCTACGTAGGCCTGGATGTGAGACGAAGAAAGGCCGACGATTCTTTCGGTCATTCCGTCTATCATTCCATTTGTAATGGAAGTAACTACAACAAGAGGCACAAGGCTAAGCCCAATGCAGAGTACTGCGCCGAAAAGGCTTTTACGAGCAATTGATTTTTTTTCTGCCTTTGGGAATATGAGACTGACTGCAAATTTTAAAGACCAGCCGAGCTTCTCTTTCATTTAAGTCTTCCCTCAACAATACGTAACTGCTTATCGCCGTTTGCGGCAAGGTTCATATCATGTGTTACGAGGATAAGTGTTTTTTTATACTTATCTGCCATGGAAAACAGTAATTCTCCAATCTTTTGTGCATTGGCCGGGTCGAGGTTTCCTGTAGGCTCATCTGCTAAAATGAGGGTCGGGTCGTTTATGAGGGCACGAGCCGCGGCGACTCTCTGGCGTTCACCGCCGGATAATTGCGATGGCAAATGATCAGCTCTGTCGGCAACGCCAACATCAGCCAGCAGACCAGCTGCTCTTTCCATTGCTTCTTTTTTCTGCATACCAGCTATAAGGGCCGGCATATAAACATTTTCAAGAGCAGTAAAATCTTTAAGCAGATAATGAAACTGAAAAATCAAACCAATAAAATGCGAACGGTATTCTGCCATTTTAGCTTCTGTAAGATTTGTAACATCCCATTCGCCAGTCTTTTTTGTACCAGCAACAACTGTACCGGAAGTTACGCTATCGATTCCGGCAATTATATTAAGCAGGGTACTTTTTCCGCTTCCGCTTTCGCCGACAACAGCAATTTTTGCACCCTCTTCTACAGTGAGATTAAGCCCCTTCAATACAGTAAGCTTTTCACTGTCGGTTTCATAAACCTTTTCCAGATTTTTTATTGTCAGGATATCTGCGCTACTCATTATGAAGCACCTCCGAAACTGTCATTTTTAATACATTTCTGCTTGCTGCCCACGAAGCAATTAAAGGTGAAAGTATTCCGAATAAGGTAATTGCTACAACCTCTCCGGGGAATACCCTTGCCGGTATTGAAGCATAAAGATTATATGAAGAATTAACCTGCACATACTGAAGGTTCGCTCTGTCTGTAAGAGCGGTAACAAGATACTGCACGGCATACATAAGCTTTGCAGCAAGCGTAAACACAACATCAGTATTCAGGCTGATTATTAATCCAAGGATTACTCCCGTAAAGGCGCCTGCCGTACCGGTTATAAAGCCCCTCATAATAAATATTGCTTTTATGCCAGATTTTCTTGCTCCTAATGCAGAGAGCACTGCAATTTCCGTACGGCGCTCAAACACTAAACGACGCATACCGTTATAAATATTTATTGCTACAACAACGAAAATCAAAGCCACCAGAAGCAGCAGCATATTTTTTTCAATTCTTAAAGCACCAAAAAACGTTCGGTTAAAGCTTCGCCACGAAACAATATTTAATTCGGGAATTTTCTTTTTTAGCAAAGAAACAGTTTTTAAATCATCATCATATTTTTTAAGTTTGATTCCCCAGATTTTTTTAGCGGAAGTACCAAAATATTTTTCAGCTGAATCAGTTCCTACAAAGGCATAAGAATTATTAATTTCGCCATAACCGGTGGTAAAAATTCCACGAACCGTAAAAATTCTGTCTGAAGAAAAAAGTCCTACATCGCTGCCACCGCTCATAACAAGCAGGTTCACTTCGTTACCAACGCGTACACCAAGATTTCTTGCAAGTGTACTTCCAAGTATAATTGAATCAGGCTCAGAAAAATCAAAGCAGCCCGAAAGCATATTCAATTCCTTTTGAAAGCCTTCGTCCTCATAATAAATTGCTTCATCTGCGGCTCGAACATTTACAGCAAGTGCGCCACCCTTTACTCCAGTCATAAGAGCCTGGGCTTCATAAAAAGGAACACAAGCCGTTATGCGTTTTTCATTTTCACAGGCTGATTTTAACTCTGCCTCAAGTTCTACCGGTACTTCAACGGCACGCAAATGATAAGACGAAACTTCAAGAATTGCATCAATAAAGCTCATCTGAAAGCCGTTCATAACGCTCATTACAACTGTAAGCGTCATAACTCCAAAGCAGATTCCAAGAGTAGCAAGAGTTGATGTAACTGCCGAACGGCCCTTTCTGTCTACGCGGGCAAACCTTCTGGAAACAGCACTAATCCATCTTATCATAAGTCTTTTTCCTTATAAGTTTTCCGCTGTTATAATATTCTTCACTAATTCTGACATCATCTTCATAACATGTCTTAACAGAAAAGGTTTCATCAAAATAAATCCAGCTGTACCATTTTCCTTTTTCAGAGGTGTAATTATACTGCATCTTTAAAATATTATTTTCATAATATTTTGAATCCGGAGGAATTTCATTTTTTTCCTTACCGTCTGAAGCATTATCATAATAAATATACTCATAACGTCTGACAAAAACCTCTGGAGGATTTTTATAATCTTTATTCTTATAAGAATATTCCTTCTGTTCGTCTTTAATTATTTTGTTGTCTGAATTATAAAGCCAGCTTCGCTCAAGAGTTATAAAGCTTTCCTCATCCTTTAATACATATTTTTTTACATTTACCGGGAAAGAGCTCTCATTATAAGAAATTGTCTCAAAGGAATCCGAAGTAACAATGTCTTTTTTATTAATCTTTTTAGTATCTTCTGTATAAGAAAATTTTTCAGTTTTAAGCAGCTTAGCATCTGATGCAGATTTAATTTTCCATTCTTCTTTTTTAACAAGCTGATATTCAAAATTATAAAAGTTTCGGGTTACAGCTGAATCAGCTGAATGAATTACTATGTAGCCGTCTTCTGTCTGCTGGGGAACAAGAATTTCATTCTGGAATTCGTAAAAGCTCAGTTCCTGTTTTTTACCGTTGAGTACACGTCCTTCTGCAGCTTCTTCAAAAAACTTTTCTATTGGATTTTGCTCTTCGCTCTCCTGCTCTTCCTCTTCCAGCTGGTCTTCTTCCTCCGAGGCTTCTTCGTCTACCTCAAGTTCCTCTTCATCAAGCTGATATTCAGACAAATCCTCTTCCATCTTAGCAAGTTCTTCGGCAATTCTTTCTTCTTCAATGCGTGCCAGAAGAGTTTCTACCCACAAGGCATTATCCTCTGCAGGACTATAGAAATCCAGACCTTCATTTTCCTGTTCTGTCTGTTCTGTATTATTTTCCGCTGACTCAGAAGTATTCTTTTTTCTGCAGGAATTTAAAACCGACAGCAGAGAAGCAGCAAAAAGCACTAAGAGAATAAATCTTACTTTCAGAAAAAGTTCAGCCTTCATTACTTCAGAAATACTTTCCTTATTTATTTTCTAAAATGAAAGAAAATCATTTATATATGCTTCTGCATCAAAGGTCTGAATATTATCATAACCTTCACCTGTACATACAAAGGCAACCGGCAGTCCAAGCTCGCGGCCAATTGAAACTGCTACTCCACCCTTTGCTGTTGAATCATATTTTGTCATTATGATTGCATCAATTTTTACAGCCTCATTAAAAACCTCTGCCTGACGCAAAGCGTTCTGACCGGTAGTTGCATCAATTACAAGAATCTTTTTGTAACAGCCTTCATCTGCCTTAAGGGCACAGGTACGGTCAATTTTCTGAAGCTCGCGGACAAGGTTTTCTTTATTGTGTAAACGTCCGGCTGTATCTGCAATTACAACTCCAGGACCTGCAGCACGCAAGGCATCGGCTGCATCAAAAACAACTGCAGAAGGATCCGATCCATGCTGATGGCTTACAACACGAACTCCAAGCCGCTCACCATGCAATGCAAGCTGTTCAATTGCGGCAGCGCGGAAGGTATCTGCACTGGCGAGCACAACATTTTCAACTCCGTTTCCCTTAAAATATTTTGCAAGCTTTGCAGCTGTTGTAGTTTTTCCAACTCCGTTTACGCCCAGCATCATCCATACATTTTCACGACCTGCTTCCGGCATAAGAGAAACTGATTTTACCTCTGCAAGTAAAAGCTCTTTAAGCTTTGCGATAATACCCTGCTGTTCATGGATTTTTTCTTTATTACAAACTGATTCCAGTTCATCAACAATTTCAAAGGCAGTCTTAGCACCGATATCGCCTTCTACAAGCATATCTGTAAGCTCTTCGTAAAACTCTTCATTTATTGAACTGTCCTTTGAAAAAAGCGCTTTTAATTTTTCACCGAAGGATTGTTTCATTTTTCTGGTTCTCCATTTTCTTCTATTTCTATATCATCAGTTTTATTTTCAGTTTCATTTTCAGCTTTACTTTCTGAAGCTTCTGTATTTTGATTTATTGATAGCGGATCTACATAATTAAACTGTGAATCATCTCCATCAAGAGCATTTTGCGGAAGAACAGAATTTGCCGCAATAAGATAACGGACAAGCTCATAACACCACAGAACTCCACAGCCTATTGATATAAAGCGGGTTATGTTTGTAGCCGTCTGCCATTTATGGGCAGTTTCTGAATCAGTCTGATAGTTCTTATAAAGATTTACATAGTTCTGATAATTGCCATAGGTGTAAAAGGTTGGAATAAGAGACATAATGAAAATACTGTAAGTACCGTACATAATTTTTCGCCGCTTATCTATATAAGCCATTCTATCCATAGGCTTTGGTTTTATCGTTACATAATTTCCATCGTAAATCATTTTTTTCGGAATATAGAAAAAAGCAGTTTCTCCATTTTCCGCTAAAAATTCACCAAGAATAGCCTGACCGTTTATTGCAATCTGAGATTTTTTTCCATCAATCTCCAGCGCATGTTCACCGTTCATCAGCATATTTCCTTCTATAGGCTTTCTTAAACCTACCTGAATATAACCGTTCTTTGGCTTTTCAAAATTTACTTCAATCTTATATTTTTTATTTCCTTCAAAGTTATAAGTGGTTGCAACATTTTTATAACCTTCAGAAACAAACTGAATTGAATTTATTCCCGATTCAACTATAAGCTTATCGTTTTCAAGACGCTGAAGAACATTGTCTATATATACCATTGTCTTTGCCTGTGCTTCCTTTGGCTCTATAACAATTTCAAGCTGAACAGGAAGTGCATTTGAAAGAATCGGAATAATCTGCATTACAATACTTGTATTTATAATTTCCAGTTCATTAACAGAACCAACCTCTGCTACAGAACCAATTTTCTTTCCGCCTGGAAAAGCGTACAAGTCTACATAAACAGAAATGTAATCTCCATATTTAGAAAAACGACCAGTTATCAAAGTATTAATTCCGGCAGAAACAATTGACTTTTCGCAGGCTGCATCTGTAATGCTTAATTCCTTCTGTGCTTCCGGAAGTGAATATAAGGCTGTAAAATCATCTTTGTAAAAAGCAATCTGCTCCTGCTGAATTACGCTTTCATCGTGTACAAAAATATTTCTGAATAAGTTTTTGTACCGGCTGATTTCAGAATTATTACCATTTAAGTTCTGAAGCTCAGCTTCTACCTGTGCCATCTTCAAATCATTTTCATCAGAAGCCTTTTTTAATTCCTCGAGATTGGCATCTATTTTTTCCTGAATCTCATCTATTTTTTTCTGTGAATCACGGATTGCTGATTTTAATTTAAGATCTGAATAATTATTGAGAACAAGCGAATCTCGTTTTTTATATTCTGCAGATAACTGAAGAAAAAGAGACTGGCGTTCTGTTCTAAGCTTATACTTTACTCTTTCAAAACGTTCATCCGGGTAGACATTTCTCATTGCAGAAGAACCGATTTTTTCAAGGATATCAGCGGGAATAAGCTCGGCAGTTTTTGAATTAACTGCATCCTGTGCAAGCGATTTATCCGGCACAAATTTCTGAGCCGCAATAATCCACTTTGCATTTTCTGCATAAAGCGGAGCTGCACAGGCAGTGAGAAAAAACAAAATTGAAAAGACAGTTTGCCTTATGCTCTTAAACTTCGTCGTCATCATCCCCTGAGCCGTCCATTGGAAGGCCCTTCCATTTTGCAACAAGGTATGCGTTCATAAAGTCATCAAGATCGCCGTCCATTACAGCCTGAATATTTCCTACAGAAAAACGGGTGCGGTGATCCTTAACCATAGTATACGGACAGAATACATAAGAGCGTATCTGGCTTCCAAAAGAAATATCCTTTTTCTCAGCCATAAACTTTGAATTCTCTTTTTCCTTCTGCTCGCGGTAATATTCGTAAAGACGTGCCTTAAGCATGTTCATACAGGTCTGGCGGTTCATAAGCTGGCTGCGTTCTGTCTGACAGGCAACTACAATTCCAGTTGGAATATGTGTAAAGCGAACGGCAGAGTCTGTTTTGTTTACGTGCTGTCCACCCTTTCCGCCGGCACGGTAGGTATCTACGCGAAGATCTTCCGGCTTAATGTCAACTTCGATTGTATCATCCAGAACAGGATAAACATAAACCGAAGCAAAGCTTGTATGACGTCGTGCGTTAGCATCAAACGGTGAAATACGTACCAGACGATGGATTCCGCCCTCACCCTTAAGGTATCCGTATACAAAGTCACCGCTTATCTGAATTGTAATTGATTTGATTCCGCCTTCAGCTTCAAGCTCGTCTACAACTTCTGTTTTGTAGCCGTGACGTTCTGCCCATCTTAAATACATACGGCTGAGCATAAAAGCCCAGTCACACGCTTCGGTTCCACCGGCACCGGCATGTACTGTAAGGAAGGCGTCGTTCTGATCTACCTCGCCCGAAAGCAGGTTTAAAATATTTAATTTATCAAACTGTGCCTTTGCGGCCTCGTACATAGAACGAACTTCATCTTCGTCGCTCTGCTCGCCTGATTCTGCGGCAAGCTCGTACATGGCCTCGAGGTCATCCATATCTGTTATGATTTTTTTCCAGGGTTCAATTCGGCTTTTGAGCTTTCTTATCTGGCTCATTACCTTTTCTGCGGCTTCGTGGTCATCCCAGAAGCCAGGGGCTTCAGTAAGCTTTTCTTTTTCTGCTATTGCCTTTTCTATTGCAGCAGAGTCAAAGACGCCCCCAAACGTTCATGATTTCTTCTCTCAACTGTTCAACTGGTAATTTAATTTCTTCTAACATACCCCTAGAATATCAGTAAACTTGATTTTCTGCAATTCTAACTATATTATTATATATATGAAGAAAATAATTTGCTCACTTATCATGATTGCTACTGCCACACTTTTATTTGCGGAACGTCCTCTTGTGCGCGACATTCAGGCAAGAGCCGGAAGCGGAAAGAAAATCCGTATTACCTGGCAGCTGCCTTCTGAGCCAGAGCCCGGCTTATACAATCTTCTTCTTTACAGAACTACAGAGCAGATTACTTCCTTTACTCAGTTAAAAGACCTTTCTCCGATTATTCAGCTTGCCCCAGACAGAACCGGATACACAGACACCGTGGAAGATCTCCGCGACTATTTTTACACTGTGATTTCGGAGACTTCGTCCGGCGCTTATGATGTTGTTTTGCTTTCGTTCAATTCTACGGTAACCGGTGTACACTTAAACGCTAAAAAGCAGGTTACAGAAACAGTTGAAAAGACGGATTATGAGACGGTTTACCCTGATGGAACCCTTCGTAAAACTCCGCTCCCTTATCTTGATATAATCGATGGTGTTGGTTCAGAGCCGCTTGTTTCAGATTCTACAGCAGCAAAGGTTTCAAGCCTCACTGGTGGTAATAAAAGGGCATCTAAAGCACCTTCGCTCCAGCCATATATTTTCGAAGAAGACATTGTTTCACCTGACGGTGGAGATGCTTACCTTCTTTTCCAGATTTTAAAGACTTCGTTTGTAACAAAAAAATATAAGGAAACAATCGACAAGCTTAATCAGCTGATTGGAACAAATATCAGCGAGAGCACAAGAAACCGCGCATATTTTTATCTTGGTGAGTCTCAGTATTACAACCGGAATTATGAAGAAGCTGTAAGAAACTTTGTAAAGGTTCAGGGCATTTACCCGACTCTGTCTCAAAAGTGGTTAGAGGCTTCATTAGACAGAATATAGCGGCTATCTTATCTTTCTCAGTAAATCAATTATTGCAGGTCTTTCAACTGCCTTTTTAATCTCTGCTACGAGTTCTTCACCCTTTACGCTGTTATTTACAACAGGATTTCCTTCTTCGTCAGCATTTGGAACTGTATCCATTCCCGCTTCTGTGTTCTGTGCAGGCATGCTTACAAGAACAAGCTCATCACCTTCATTTACCCTATCGTAAAAACCATGACTTGTAATTGATGCTTCAGAAACCTCTTCGCCAGCCTCTGTAACAACAAGCATACCAACTACATCATCATCGCGGAAGAAAAGTCCAGCCCCGCTGTCTGCAGTTTTTACACAGCCCTTTCTTACAATCTTAAATTCTGCATCCTTTACAATATTCTCAGAGCGGCCCAAGTCGATTAAAACAGTCTTTCCGTTACGCTGAAGTATTTTTCCTCGTACAGTCAGCTTTTCGAGAACCGAGTTTCTGAAGCGGCGCAGCACAGTAGAAAAACGGTTATTTCCTGTAGCGTAATATTTTTCGCTGAAGGTTTCTGTTCCGGTTCTTCCTGAATACATTGTAGCGCTCAGACTTACATCATCCTCGCCCTCGCTCAAAGAAACCATAATAAAGTAATCAAAATTATTGGCACGAGCATTTTTAAAGGCTTCACCATATCCGCTTACCGGAGTTACCTGAGTTTTTACAGAGGTAATTGCAATTCCGCTGAATACATCGCCGCAGGCTAGTGCTGTAAGACGGTCTGAATCTGCATGGTTAAAGGTAGATGTATTTTCGGTATAGAAAACTGCAATGTTCCATCTGATTTTATCCAGATAGAAAGCGTCTACCTTCCATCTTTTTGCAAGTGTATTATTTAAAAGAGAATCATAAGCTTCGATTGTATCATTAAGACTTCGAGGAAGCTTTGCATCTGAATTTTCCTTTACGAATTTCAGCTGACTTAAATAAAGCTCGTGCATTCCGTTGAGCTCAAGAATATCAGCATAAGCAAGACGAGCTGCAGCATTTGATGGGTCGAGCATAAGGGCACGCTGATATTCATAAGTACTGCCGGCCTTGTCATAACGGCTGTCATACTGGCGGGCAACATTCAGGTGGTAAGAAGCCCATTCAGCTCGACGCTTGTCATCAAAATCAAGCTCATTTTTCGCAACAAGCTCAAGCATCATTCTCATAAGCTCGTCCTGTGGATTTACAGAAAGACCTGTATTCCAGGTTGCAACAGCCTCATTTATATTACCAAGCTTTGCCTGTGCAGTACCTTTTAAATACCACGCAGCAGAAGCATTACGGTTTCGTTTAATAATAAAGTCACAGAGGTCTATAACCTCGCTGTAGCGGTGCTGCAAATAAACAATCTGTGCAAGCAGCTCATACGCCTGCTCATAGCCGCCGCGAATCTCAACGGCAATGCGGGCATGCTTTTCTGCACTCTTGTAATCACCCTTCATTGTATAAATAATTGCCGCAAGATAATGCACTTCAGGCTCTCCAGAATAATACTGCATTGCCTGACGAAGATATTTTTCAGACTGTGCATAGCGTTTTGTTTCTGCACAAACAAGAGCAAGAGAAAGCAGAGCCTTACGGTTTGTATTCTGACGTTTTAATGCTTCTGCATACTGATTTTCTGCACCGGAAAATTTACCGTCGTACAATTCAATTTCTGCAAGACCAAAATGTGCATCTATGTCGTTAGGATATTTTTTAAGCACTTCATTAAAAATCTGTCGCGCTTCGTCTGTGCGGCCAAGGGCAAGTAAAATCATTCCCTTAAGATTTTTAATTTCTGATTTATTGTTTTCGTATTTTTCTGCACTCTCAAGATACTGAAATGCAAGATCAAATTCTCCAAGATGGTAAGAGCAGTCTGCCAGACGGAACCAGGCATCGCTGAAAGCAGGATTAGAATTAACAACCTCAATAAAATACTGCGAAGCAGTATACCAGTTTTCTTCTTCCTGAAGGGCTACTGCCTCGTTATAAAGCTTGAGGATATTTTTTGAATCAGCCGCAAAAAGCGGAGAGAGCCCGCCTAAAGCTGAAACAAAAATCAGCGTAATTACAAACCTGCTTAGTTTTTTACTCATCATCCTTACCATCATTTATATTTTTAATAATTTTAACCATATTGATTCGGTGACCTTCCATGTCCTGGACAATAAAGTCGTAGTCATTCCAGCTCACCTTTTCATATTTTACAGGAACTTTAC
>CAMJNC010000050.1 GCA_946407195.1 uncultured Treponema sp.
GATACTGGGTTCGTCCCGGGAAAGTAGGTAGCTGCTGGCTTTTTTTTGTTTAAAATATAGCACAACTTTTTTTTACAAAAAATATAATTTTATGCTATAATTAGAGTTATGGTTGATGCATTAATTATTGGGCTTTTGATTATTGCTTGTGTTATTGCTTTATGGTTTTCCTGGCAGCTTCTGCTCTGGTTTTTCTGGATTATTGTTAATCTTACAATCAGTAAGAAAAAAGAATATACAGATATTTCATCTTTTTATAACTGGGCTTTTGTTCTGTGGTATAGATATATGATGATCGCAGGACATTTAAAGGTACATGTAAGTGGTTATGATAAGGTTCCTCTTGGTAAACGATTCCTGCTTGTTTCTAATCACAGTTCTAAGTTTGATAATTTTGTTCATTGCGCAGTTCTAAAGAAATTTACAATTGCTTATATCTCAAAGCCTGAAAATTTTAAAATTCCAATTGGAGGCCGATTTATGCGAAGAGGCCTTTACATTTCAATGCCAAGAGGAAACACAAAGGAAGAGTTCAAGGCAGTAATGAAGGCCATTGATCAGATCAAGAAAGATAAGGTTTCAATAGGAATCTTCCCGGAAGGAACCAGAAGTAAAGATGGAAAACTTCAGGAATTTAAACCCGGTGCATTCAAAATTGCAGAAAAGGCTCAGTGTCCTATTGTAGTTGTCAGCACTAAAGGAACCTTTGACATTCATAAAAACTGGCCTTGGAAAAAAACACATGTTTATATGGATATTCTTGATGTTATTGAACCTACTGTGTGGTCTGAAAAGAATACTGTAGAGGTTTCTCAGTATGCTCATGATCTGATATTAAATAATCTAAATAAATGAGAGGTGTAAAGATGGTTAATGTATTTTTAAACAATCTTGCAAATAACGGAAAAGGTGCCGAAGCAAAGGCCGAATTGGAAAAGCTTTTTGCAGGAGAAGAAATTAAGGTTTTTGATGTAAAGGAAATTAAAAATGCTGCAGATGTCTGCAAAGACTTTAGTGCCGAAGATAAAATAATTATTTCTGGTGGAGACGGAACCTTAAGCAGATTCGTAAATGATATTTATGAGCTTCAGCTTAAAAATGAAATCTATTTCTATACATGTGGTACAGGAAATGATTTTATTAATGATGTAAGAGATTTCTGCCAGATTCAGAATAACCTTATTCCTATGAATGAATTTATTAAATCTCTGCCAGTAGTTACTGTAAATAATGAAAAGCATTATTTCATTAACGGAATTGGCTATGGAATTGACGGCTATTGCTGCGAAGAGGGCGATAAGCTGCGTGCTGTTTCAGATAAGCCTGTAAACTATGCAGGTATTGCAATTAAAGGAATGCTTGGAAAATTCAAGCCTTGTGGTGGAACAGTAACTGTAGATGGAGTTTCTACACGTTATAAGAAAATCTGGCTTGCTCCAACAATGATTGGCCGCTATTTTGGCGGTGGAATGAAAATTACTCCAGATCAGAACAGACTTAATCAGGAGCATGTTGTTTCGAATTGTGTTTTCCACGACTCTGGTATGCTGAAAACTCTTATGGTTTTCCCTTCAATTTTTAAGGGCCAACATGTATCTCACAAGGATATAATAGAAATCAAAACCGGACATGAGGTTAAGGTTGAATTTGATAAACCATGTGCTTTGCAGATTGATGGCGAAACCTATACAAATATAACCAGTTATACTGTAAGCTATAGCTGATAAAACAAATAAAGAAGGTATCATTATGAAAAAGAGAGTTTTTGTTATTTGCCTGCCTGTTGTGTTATTAGTATTTGGAATTATCTTCCTTTCCTGTGAAAATTTCCTGGAAAATGAAGATATAACGGAACAGATTGAAAAGGATATTTATATAGCAAATAATGTATGTCCGGTTGCAAGTGTTGAGGAACCCGCTTTTTCAGATACCGGTGTAGCAAAAAATAAAGCTATTGTTGTTAGATTTTCAAAAGCAATAAAACCTGAATCATTTATTAACAGTTATTCGATTACAGATTCTTCTGGTAATGATCTTAAGGCTAACTTTCTTGAACCTCAATGGGCTAATGAAAATACACTTGTTACTCTTGCGGCAAATGAACAGAATCTCATAGACCTGAAGGGAAAGAAAACTCTGGATATTTATTTTGCTCTTTCAACTTCCTGTGTTACTCCAGATGATCTGCCAATCGAAAAAGCTTTAAATCACAGATATAGAATTACTGACACTATAGATAATACAGCTCCGGAAATTAATGACAATTCTTATGCAGAAAGAGCTGCAATTTATTATTTAAATAATCTGCTTTCTGATTCTGCAAGCTTAATTGAAGGCGCAATTACAGCAGATAACGAAAGTAATATTTGTAATACAAATCATATCAATTCAAAGATTAACTTCTATATAGAAGGAAGTGATTATGGTGGAGGAAGTGTTAAGGGACATGTAGCTGCAAAGCGTATAAAAGACTCACTTGGAAATGCAGTATATGAGGAAGTAAAGGACTTTATTTTTGAGCTTACAAAGAAGACCGATTCCGATAACAGCAGCGGTTCTTATACAGTAGATTTATCTTCTACTTTAGATTATCAGGATGGATTGTATGAGCTTAAGGCTTACGTTCAGGACGCATCTGGCCTTGATAGTGAACAATGTAAGACCT
The DNA here is from genome assembly GCA_946407195.1 of uncultured Treponema sp. Lineage (GTDB taxonomy): Bacteria > Spirochaetota > Spirochaetia > Treponematales > Treponemataceae > Treponema_D. Next base: position 2,666 of record CAMJNC010000050.1, read on the forward strand.
ATTACGTTATCCGCGATACTGCTCTGGCTTACTGTATTACATCGCGATTAGTAAATGATACTCCTCTTTTTAGGGACGAATCTGAAATCCCAATACCTACGCTTGCAGACGCAAATAATAATCAGTGGTATTTAGAATACCTTGAAAGGAGCAGGATTTTTAATATTCAAACTCCAACTCTTTCAAAAATAAATGATTTCAGGACCAGGATTTTCTTTGATAAAATTAATGATGATGCTTATTATACTTCTCCACTTACCCATAAGACTTATGCAGAAGATGACCTGATTTACTTTGTTTCCTGGGGACTTGATAAGGAGCATATGACTTCCCCTGAAAAAATTGAAGGAAAAGTTTACCCTGATAATAATAATATAACTCCAGATGGTAATCTAAAATATTATACTTTACCGGCTGCTTTTAATGATTTTCTGAATCAAAATGAAGCATCCGATATTATTCTTAAAGCAACTGTATTAGACTGTGTGGGTAATCAGAGTGAAATTTATTCTTTATGGCCTAAAAAAATCGATTTTTATAATTATATAGTTGAAGATGATAATGGAAAAAAGAAAGTAACATTAAACTTTTCAACTCTGGCAGTTAACGATACTTTTGAAGATAAAAAAATTCATGGAAAATATCGAATTTTTTATGCACCGCTTGGAAGTCATAATGCTGATGATGATTTATCAGACCTGCTTTTAAAACGAAACTGTGCTGAATATATACCAAACAGCGATGAATCTGATTTGCTTGAAATTAAAGGCCTCGAATTAAATTCGAAATATGTAGTATATGTCCAGACTGCTTATGATTCTGATTCTATATATAACGGGCAGTATACTGCTACAACTTTTGGCCCTGTTAAAAAGATTATAGTTGATACAGATAAACAGTCTGGAGGAACTCCTCTTAAGCCGGCATTTACCATTACCAAAAAAGGCGGAGAGAAGAATTCCGGATTATACACCTTAGGAATTAATATCAGCGATTCAACTTATGATTCAAATGTAAAGTATATTCCATATTATTGGGATGTTATAAAGCTTGAATATTGGGCAGAAGAACCAGTCGGTTCGGATAACTGGGTTCATCATCCGGATACCTGGGGCTGGTTAAAGCTTGAATCGCATACTGAGCAAAGCTTTAATATACAGGTAAGAAATCAGTTAAAGGCACCTCTTAAGAAAAATTTAGATGAAAATGGATATGTTATTGATGATGGTTCCGGTGCATGGGTTCGTAATGCATGGGATTATACTGATTTAGGAAACAATAATAAGGCTGATAACAATTATTTTCAGGCTGTAGAAAACTGTAAGAGTTACTATACACCTGTGACTACCAGAGTAAAATTACTTGCAGTTAATGATACCGATTTTTGTGAATCAGATGAAGTTTCTTTTGATTTTTCAAAAGAGGACGATACCATTCCTCCAACAATTTCTTCAAAAATTATAAGGCATGATTCTCATCTGTCTTATGACGGACACAGTTTTGAGTTTACCGATTTAATTCGTGAAGATGAAGGAAACCTTACAGAATACTTTACATATTATTATGCACCATATAACCCGGCCTGGGGAGACAACCTTAATGTTCTTAGTGAAGATCAGATAAAAGGGCTTCCTTGTGGAAGAGCCCCATATACAGGTACTACCTGGTTTGAACTGGATCCTGCAAGAGAACCAAAAGAAGCAGCTTATCGTCTTGATACAAGTATTCCGGTTTTCGGATTACCAGACGGGGACTACATGTACTTTGCAAGACTTGATGACCGCTACGGAAATTATACTTATGCAACGCTCGGAAAGGCTCATATAGGAACTTTTAAAAATAAGCTTAAGGTAAAGCTGGATGAAGACGGAAAATATTTTATTTCAACACTTGAGCTTGAACCGGAAGAAAGATTTTTTGACAGAAATATGATTAATGTACAGGTGTGCTGGGATACCGGTTGGGGTAATTATTATGACTGGCTGAATGAACTTCAGAATTGTACAAAAGAAACAATTGATGGAAAACTGTGTTTAAAAAGCTACATTGCAGATCCTAATGATACAAATATATTTGTTTACAAAACTGAAGGAACCTACGATACACCAGATGTATATACAACTTATCCTTTGCCAAAAGATTATAATAACCATTCTCTAAACAAGAGTCTAACTCAAGGCTGGTACAGAATTACTATGCAGAGCTTCAACGAAAAATCTATGACTGCAGAAGGAAGTGATGGTGTAAGCTATAAATATGGACGTCCATACACATCTATGTCAAATACTTCTGAAAGTGATGCTGATAGACAAACAGAAAATTATAAAAACTTATGGAACAGAGAACTCTGGTATGTAGACGGGGAACAGAAATACGACGCTTGTACAGACGAGACAGTGTCTAATACAGTTTATTATTATGTACCATGGGCCAGTGGTAATGATAAAGAGAATTTTTCTGATTATTTTGCATCATTCTTCTCTGCAACTGCAACACCACGCAGTAATCATAGCCTGCTGGTAAACGTTTTTGCTTCCTACCGCGATTTAGGAAATGATCCTGATGAATGGGAGCGCAGAGGAAAACTGGTGGCTACACATCGTTATTGGCCTGATGATCAGGGAGTAGTTGACTGTGATTTTGATCAAAACGTAGCTGCTGAAGACGTTTCAAAAGCACGTGAACAGGGACTTGTTTATTATGCAGCCGTTGTTCACTTTGCTAAAGGCGAAAGTGCAGTTTCAGATGTTTATACAATGTATGGTTTCTGATTGACTCAGGCTTCAGCAGGAGTTTCGGTCTGTTCCTGTGCAAAAGAGTTTTTGAGAAGAACAGGAACTGTCATTGAAGAAACAATAATCAGAAGAATTACTGATGTAAAATATTTTGAATCAACGAGACCTGCGGAAAGTCCCTTTGTAGCAACAATAAGGGCTACTTCTCCGCGGACCATCATTCCTTCTCCAATCTGAAGACTTTCCTTCCAGCTGTAACCGAGAAGCTTTGCAATTCCGCCACAGCCGATTATCTTTGAAAGACAGCCTATAATTACAAAGGCAATAGAGAACCATAAGAGGTTCATATTCATTCCAGAAAGATCTGTTTTAAGACCAATGCTTGCAAAGAAAATAGGACTGAAAATCATATAAGCATTGATATCGATTTTTGATTCCATGTATGAAGCATCGCTAAGGCTGCAGAACACAATACCTGCAATATATGCACCAGTGATATCAGCAATGCCAAAGAAGTGTTCAGCACAGAAAGCAAAAATCAGGGCAATTCCTAAAGCATAAATAGGAATACGGCGAGAACGTGGATGACGTTTATCGTACCAGCGGAATAATCTGTAAACAACAAAGCCTGCAATAATTGCACATACAAAAAAGGCCAGAGTCTTAAGAATAATACCAAGGTATCCGCCTTTGCCTGAGCTTACACCTAATACTATTGTCAAAACTATAATACCAATTACATCGTCTATAATTGCAGCACTTACTATTGTCTGTCCTAAATCGCTTTTAATTTTTCCAAGCTCTTTGAGTACAGCAACTGTAATACTTACAGAGGTTGCAGTAAGAATTGTTCCCATAAATACGCATTTGAAAAAGCTTTGAGTTCCCCAGCCATCATTTCCAAAGAAGAAAATTGCCATTACGGCACCCATAATAAGAGGAACAAAAACACCGCAGGTTGCAATAAGAGTAGCCTTAAAACCAGATTTTATGAGCGACTTAAGGTTTGTGCCAAGACCTGCAGAAAACATAATCAGAATTACACCAATTTCTGACATGTAAGCAATAAACTGATTTGCTTCATTATAAATGATGTTGGAATCTGTCCTTCCAAAATTTCTGAAGAAAGGAAGGAAACGTAAAATAAGCCCGGCCACAATCATTCCAGCTACTTGAGGAATGCCAATTTTCTTTGCCAAAACACCAAAGTATTTTGCAACAATAACGATAATACCAACAGATAAAAGAATATGCAGAATAATATCTGTATTAGGAAGAGCCGTATTCATTCTCTTTGCCTCTTTGCAATAATATAGTAAATACGTTTAAAAAATTGAATTATTATATATTTAGGACAGATTTTATTCAATACAAGTGTTATAATAGTGAGCAATAATCAGATAAATAAAAATTCAGACTTATTATTGTTTCAGGAGTATTTATGATTAAAAGTTTTATGAAAAGAACAGGTTTATTGATTTCGGTTATTTTATTAACTCTTTCTCTTTTTTCCTGTGCAACTACAGTAAATGTAAATCTTACAAGACCAGCACAATTAGATTTGAATGGGGCTCGTACAATTGCAGTGCTTCCATTTAAGCCATATTACTATTATAGAGAGCATGAAGGTTCTATTGGTAAACAGATTCTTGTAAACACCTTTTACCAGATTTTCAATATTCAGGATACAGATGAACAGCTTATAATTGATAACCTTTACAGCCAGATAGAGCATGGGCTTGTAAATTCTCCTTACATAAAGCTTGTAAGCTCAGATGCTGTTGAAAAATCTCTTAAAAAGGGTACGCTGAATCCGGCTGATGTATATCTTACAGGAGAAGTGTCATATTTTTCTGTAAATGATTCTAAGTATGATGAAAAGAAACTTGTTAAGGCTGCAAAGGGTGACCAGCTGGCAGAATATAAAATTGTAAGATACTGGAAGCGAGAGGTCGTATTTAATTTCAGATATCAGATAGTAAACAGTACTACAGATAAGGTTATAGCAGTAAATGAATACCGCTGCAGTAATACTTCTTCACGCTACGAGGCAAAGAGAGAGCTTCCAAGTGCATATTCACTTATAAAGTCTTATCTTTCAACAGCTTCAAATAAGATTTTACATGAATTGCAGCCATATGTAGTAACAAAATCAATTAAGCTTTTAGAGACAAAAACAAAGGATAAGGCTCTTAAAGAAAGAATGAAGGCTGCCGATGAGCTTGCTGAAAATTCAAAGCTTGAAAGAGCTTCAGAAGAGTTCTCAAAAATTTATAAAGAAACAGGTTTGGTAGAGGCAGGTTATAATGCCGCTGTTCTTCAGGAAGCACTCGGAAATCTTTCTGTAGCAGAAAAGATGATGCTTGAGGTTTATGATGCAAATCCTGATTCCCGTGTTGCAAGAGGCCTCGAAGATATCCGCTATGAAATAGAGCAGGCTATGCGCCTTAATAAACAGATTAAGGATTCAAGCAGCTCGGACGAAGATCTGGATTTGTAATTTATAAATCTATTAACAGAACTGTCTCCATTTTTGAGACAGTTCCTCAGCACTTGTAAAAAGCTCTGCGTGAATTCCAAGCGAGGCAGCAGCCGCTACGTTTTCCGCCTTATCATCCGTAAAAAAAGCATTTTCCGCGGCGGTTTCCTCTGCTTCAAGAATCAGTTCAAAAAAATGAGGATCGGGTTTTGCGCAGCCAATTTTATTTGATGCATAGGTCTGATGGAAATACGCATAATCTCCGCGTTCCATATGATTTTCCCAATGGCTTTGAATCGTGTTAGTTCCACAGACAACGCGGTGCTTTGCTTTTAAGTCCTTAATAAGTTCAATAGTTTTAAGATTTTCTGTAGGGTGAAAGAAAAGGCGGAATAAATCTGTCTGAGCGCTGACGGCATTTTTGAGGCCCTTGATTCTGTTGTTGTATTCATTCCAGAATTCGCTGGAAGAAATAATTCCGGTTTCAAGCTCATGCCATATATCATTATTACCGGATTTGCAGATTTCCATAAAATCAGCTTTTGAAATATTTAATTTGTTGTAAATAGAATCCATTTTAAAGGTGTTTGTAACAACGCCACCCATATCGAAAATAAAAAGCATATCACGATTATGGTGTAATTGTGGTGAATAATCAAGTTTGATATAATAGGCGGCATGAGTATGAATAATTTTCCTAGAGTCTTTTTGAATAATAAAGAAGAAAAAGAAATTCAGCAGGGCTTTCCCTGGGTATTTGATAATGAAATTTCTCACGTTAAACATAGAGCAGATAAGGCTGATGAAAAATCAGAATGGAAGAACGAAGCCTTACGCGAATGCACAGTAGAAGACGGCTCAACAATTGAAGTATATACAAAGGCCGGTGGATTTCTGGGAACTGGTATAATCAATAAAAAATCAAAGATTACAGTACGTATTATTGGCTCTGAGCATGCAGATGTAATTATGGCTGATGCTGCAGGCTTTTACGAAAAGAAAGTTCTCGATGCCTATAATATGCGCCGCATGTTTTATAAAGACAGCGATTCTTACCGTTTAATTTTTGGAGAAGCTGATTTTATTCCGGGCCTGATCTGTGAGCGCTTCTGTGATGAAAAGGGACGTATTATAATTGTTGTACAGTTCCTTTCCCTTTCCTGTGAAGTGTTCCGTAAGGAAATTCTTGAGGCTCTGAAAAAGGTCTGCAAGCCTGACTGTATTTATGAGCGAAGTGATGCAAGCGTACGCGATAAGGAAGGCCTTGAGCAGACTGCCGGCTGGATTTATGGAAAGGGTGAGACTCAGTTTGATATTGTTGAAAACGGAATAAAGCTTGGAGTTGATATTGCAAACGGTCAGAAAACCGGCTACTTCCTTGACCAGAAGTTTAACCGTACAGCTGCAGCAAGCTTCTGTAAGGGAAAGTCTGTTCTCGACACCTTTACCCATACAGGGGCTTTTGGTCTTAATGCATTTAAGGCAGGCGCGCGCGAGGTTACTTCTGTAGATATTTCTCCGGAAGCAGTTGAAATGGTTGAGCATAATATTAAGCTGAACAATGCGGGCAATGTAATGAAGGCTGTCTGTGCCGATGTTTTTGATTTACTTAAGCAGTATGAAAGCGAAGGTAAAAAGTTTGATGTAATTATTCTTGACCCTCCGGCTTTTACAAAATCAGCTAAAATGATTGAAAAGGCATACGGCGGATATAAGGAAATAAACCTTCGTGCCCTCAGACTTTTGAACGAAGGTGGTATTCTTGTAACCTGTTCCTGCTCATATTTTATGGAAACAAATATGTTCTGCGACATGCTGATGCATGCTGCAATGGACAGTCATAAACGCATTCAGATTCTCGAAAAGCGTGGAGCCGGACCAGACCATCCGGTGCTGCTTGGATATCCAAAATCAGAATACTTAAAATGTGTGGTTTGCCGTGTCCTCTAGTTCAGAAAAAGCTTATAACTGCATAATAATTCTCGGCCCAACTGCTGTAGGCAAAACTGCAATAGGAGTTGCTGTTGCCCGTGCCTTTAACGGGGAAATTATTTCAGCTGATTCACGACAGACTTACCGCCATCTGGATATTGGTTCTGGAAAAGACCTTATTGATTACGCAGCAAGCGAAGAAGGGCCAGCAGTTCCATATCATTTAATTGATATTACAGAGCTTCCTGCCGAATACAACGTTTACAATTATCAGCAGGATTTTTATAAGGCCTTTAAGGATATTACAGAGCGGGGGAAGCTTCCTGTAGTTGTCGGCGGAACCGGTATGTATATTGATGCCATTGTCCGCGATTATCAGCTTGTAATTCTGCCGGAAAATAAAAAGCTTCACGAAGAGCTGGAAGCAACCCCGCTTGAAGTGCTTGCAGAACGGCTTATTAAGCTTCAGCCTGATTTACATACAAAGGGCGATCTTCTAGAAAAAGACCGTGTAATTAAAGCGCTTGAAATTATAGAAGCAAAAAAACAGGGAGTAGATTCAACTTCGGTTCAGCGTCCCGACATTCGGCCTTTAATTATTGGTACAACCTTACCAAGACCTCAGCTCTGGGAAAATATAAGCATTCGTCTGAAAGAGCGTCTGGACGGCGGAATGCTTGAAGAAGTACAGTCAATTCACGACAGTGGAATCAGCTGGGAACGGCTTGAAAAGCTTGGACTTGAATACAGATTCTGTTCTGAGTTTTTACAGGGAAAGATTGCAACCAAAGAAGAGCTTTTTGAAGGCCTTTTTATTGCAATCCGCCAGTTTGCAAAAAGACAGGAAACCTGGTTCCGTATGATGGAAAAGAAGGGTGTAGAGATTCACTGGCTTGATGCAGGAAGTAAAGCTGAAAGAATTGAACAGGCAAAAAAAATTGCCGGTGGTGTAACCGGCAATCTTTAAACAAGAGGACTAGTTTTTTTACTTTATTTATGCATTTACAGCCATCTTTACAGTTTCAGTAATCTCTGTGAGATAACCTGTGCGGATGCAGCTGTCAAAAAGTTCTTTAGAAATATAATCGGTTTTAACATCTTCGTAACCGTCCATATCGCGAACGATTTTTACAACGAAGCCATCTTCCATTTCGCGGATGATTGTCATATAGTCTGTGTTCTTACCAATGCTTTTGAGTGTGTATTTTTTCATTTTCTTTTTACTCCCATATATAAAAAATGATTTAAAGTGTCACGCAAAACTGTCGCATTACTCTTATTTTCGGATATAATAGAAATAATGTTAGAAAAATATGCAAAAAAAGACGAAAAAATAGACGATTTTTCTCAAAAAATACTGTTTGATGCACATTTTCACTATGCAGTTTGTAAGGAACATGGTATTAATCTGCCGGTTTTTGAAGATGGAACTCAATGGCAGGGAATCTCCTGTGCTCACAGCAGGAAAGAATACGAAATACAAAAATCAGCTCCTTCCTGTGTAATACAGGCTTACGGTATGCACCCACAGAATGCAGAAAATGAAAATATAAAAGAAAGCGCTGATTTTCTTGAAGAGCTTCTAAGCATAAATCTAATCTCTTTTATAGGCGAAGCAGGCTTTGATTATTTTACAGATGAATTTAAGAATACGGCAGAACTTCAGGAAGAAATATTTAATATCCAGCTTAATTTAGCACTTAAATATAATATTCCGCTTGTAATTCACTGCCGTAAGGCTAATCATAAGTTATTTGAATATTCAAAACAGCTTAAAAAACTCCCCGAAGTACTTTTTCATTCGTTTATGGGCCCTCCTGTTGAGGCAAAAACGCTTCTTGAACGGGGAATAAACGGATATTTTAGCTTTGGAAAACAGCTTTTTAATGGTAATAAAAAGGTAATTGCCTGTGTAAAGGAACTGCCGCCAGAGCGAATTCTTTCAGAAACAGATGCACCATTTCAGTATTTGAAAGGGGAAAAATATACAGATCTTAAAGAAATAAAAAGAGTTTATGAAGAAATAATTTATTACATAAAACCGTAATATTTGTTATATTAAGTATATGAGCAACAAAAAAGAATTAACATCATATTTTAAGAATTTTAAAATTACGACAATTATAGAGCTTTGTGCGGCTGGAATCTTTACACTGCTGAATATCAGCTTTCATGCAGATATTTCTCTTCTGGCATTTCCAATTTCAGTAATTTATCTGGCAATTACCTGCTGGTTTGTATTATATAAGATTGTAATTAAAACCGATGGTTCTCATATTTATGTGGCAATAAAGCTTACAGAGTATCTTCCGTATCTGCTTTTTATTACTTTTATTATTCGAAGGGCAGGAAATACAGGAACCACTTTTGCAATTGATGTTATTGCTGTACTTTCCTGGTTTGTTGTTTTTGTTCTTGCATATCTTAATTCTACAAAAATGTATCCGGTTAATCCTGCTGCAGCAGCTTCTGCAAGCCAGAGAAAAGTAAATGGCAGAAATGCAGCTAATTATCCAAAGCTTGTTCAGGGCTGGGCTGTAGTTCCTGTTGAAAGAAAGTTTAAGGGGATGGGCAAGGTTTTATTTGAAATTGTAGACTGGATAGATGCCTTTTTCTGGGCAATTTTTACAGTGCTCATTTTCCAGATTTTTCTTGTTCAGCTTTATGAAATTCCTTCGGAATCTATGGTTCCAACCTTCCTTGTTAAAGACAGAGTTTTTGTTTCAAAAATCGATTGTGGACCAAAGTTCCCGCTTACAGATGTAGGTTTACCTGATTTCCGTAAATACAAGCGCGGAGATACCATTGTTTTACGTAATCCGCATTACAGCATGGACAGAAAGTCTGAAGTAAAAACCGTTACTTCTCAGCTGATTTATATGTTCAGCCTTATGACAGTTAATCTTAATAAGGATGCTGATGGCGAATTGAAATATGATCCGCTTGTAAAAAGAATTACAGGCCTTCCTGGAGAACAGCTTGTAATGCAGGATGGAACCTTATACCGCCGTACAAATGCAAGCGACGTTTTTGAACCTGTAGAACTGGACAATAAATTTGCAACCTGGAATCTTAATGCAGTAGCTCCAAAGTTAAAGCGCTATGTTCAGTCTTTCCCGTTAGATTCAAATGACTATCAGCAGATGATTGATTTTGAGGAAACACGCCGTAATTATGATTTAAGTGCCGCAGAATTCCAGGCTAATGAGCTGGTTAGACAATTCAAAAAGTATACTGTCGTAAATAAGAATGCAGGAACCTTTAATAAACCTTCTTTATACGAGTTTAATCTTTTTAATACTGTTCCAGCCCTTACAAAGGATTTAATGACAAAGGAAGGCGGGGCAGAGTGGTTTGAAAAATTCCTTACCTCATGGATTCCTTCTAAAAATGAAATCCGCGATGTTTATTCTGAATCAAATTACCGCCTTAATGTAATGACAAAAATTACACTTGGTAAAATAGTAGTTGAATATGCAAGATTAGCTTTTGATGAAATACCTGAAAATGAATGGAGAAATGATACTGTTCTTACAAAAGCGTATGATGAAGCAGAAATCTTAAACTGGTATATTCAGGGACTTCTTGATGAACGCAATATGCCGGTATTCCCTGCAAACGATTCTCAGGGAAATCCGCAGTATATTCCGGCAAACTGTTATTTTATGATGGGAGATAACCGTTTTAATTCACTGGATTTGCGTCATGCCTACGATAAGAAAGAAATTGCCCTTACTTCTGGAGATCCTCTTTCGGTTACCTATCTGTCAATGATGGCTCCACAATATATTAATAAGAAATATATTGTGGGTAAGCCTGTATTCAGATTCTGGCCTTTAGGCCGATTCGGTAAAGTCTAACATCAAATGTTGTGGATTAACGTCCACAACACTGTTTATATTTCTTTCCGCTTCCACATGGACAAGGATCGTTGCGTCCTACCTTTGGCATTGTGCGGCGAACTGTTACGTTGTCGCCCTGTGAACGCTGGTTCATTGCACTGCTAACAGCCTGGCGGCGAGCCTGATCTCCATTGAAATTAGAGTGTGCGCTGCGTTCTGCAGTATTCTGAGCCATCTGTGCAGCGGTGTTTCCTGCATCTGAGTGCTGAGCGTTCATGCCCTGCTGCTGAGCTTCGAGCATGCGGCGGCGCTGTTCTGCAGCCTCTGGAGAAAGCTGAACGCGTACACGGAATACACGAGACATAACCGAATTACGGATTGTGTCGAGCATTTCATCAAAGATATTAAAGCCGTCAATCTTATATTCTGTAAGAGGGTTCTTTGAACCGTAAGAACGGAGGGCAACTGCTTCTCGAAGTCCTTCAAGAGTTTCAAGCTGATCAAGCCACTTTTTATCAATCATCTGAATATACTGGTAGCGGATAAACATATTGAAGTTTTCCTTACCGGCAAGTGTTTCTTTTTCAGTGATATCATTCTGAAGGGCAGCAATAACAGCCTCGCGGGTATAGCCGTCTGAAGGAAGCTGAACAGCAAATGTATTTCTGATTTTTTCCTGAAGCTCAGAAAGTGGCAGTGTGCTGTTTTTATTATGCTTTGCTTCGTATTCATAGTTATCAAAGAGTGCTTCAACCTCGTCGCGGGCATTGTTCATTACGCGCTCAGAAAGGTTGTCATCTGCAAGAATTGTATCGCGCTGTTCGTAAATAACAGTTCTCTGTTCGTTCAAAACATCATCATAGTCAAGCAAATGCTTACGAATCTCAAAGTTGCGGTCTTCTACCTTCTGCTGAGCCTTTTCAATACCCTTGTTGAGCC